>MNYQ01000231.1:23880-63161 GCA_001873185.1 Ignavibacteria bacterium CG2_30_36_16
ACTACAATTTTTGCGTAAGGTGACTTGTTAATAAAGAAATTATTGACGAAATCAAAAACGAAAATGTAAATAATAGCAATTTTAACACTGCCATCAAGCAAGTGATGCTAGCAGTTCGTTATACTTCTGAAGTTTATCTTCCCAATCTTTTTGTTTTTGTTTTTCCTTTTCAACGACATCGGGAGCGGCGTTGTTCACAAACTTTTCATTCGATAATTTTTTGTTGATGCCGGTAAGCGCACCATGGAGTCTGTCTATTTCTTTTTGAAGTCTGCCTCGTTCAACATCAAGGTCAATCAATCCTTCAAGCGGAATATAAATTTCGCATCCTTTTATAACGGTAGCAGCGCTTGCCCCTGGTTTTATGAGATTTTCATCAACGGTAATATTTTCAACACGTGCAAGTTTTTTTATATAATCAATCTGGTGCTGTTTTACTTCTTTCGATTTCATAAAAGCTTTTACAGCCTTTGACGGCGAAATGTTCATCTCGCCGCGTATGTTTCTTATTGCAGCAATAATCTCCTGCACAAAATCCATTTCATCTTCTGCTGCCGGATTAATCAATGATTCATCCACAACGGGATATGCTGAGGTTGAAATAGATTCACCGGCTTTTCTTTCCTCAATAAGATGCCACAGCTCTTCGGTAATAAACGGCATGAACGGATGAACAAGTTTTAACAAATTTTCAAACATTGCCAGCGCCCGCGTAAGCACGGCTGATTTTACTTCTTCATCAGCCGAGTACAAACGGTTTTTGGCAAGCTCTATATACCAGTCGCAAAAATCACTCCACGCAAAAGTATAGATAAGTTTTATACCATTGTTGATTTCAAAATCATCCATCGCTTTGTTAAGCTGTTTTAACGTTTGATTAAAGCGGCTTAAAATCCATTCGTCTGAAAAGTCAATATGTTTATTGATTAAATTTTTATCTCTTTTAATCTTCTGCTCATTCATTAAAAGAAAACGGCTTGCATTCCACAATTTGTTAGCAAAGTTTCTTCCTATCTCGCATTTTTCAGTGCTGAACAAAACATCCTGCCCGAGCGGCGCAAGATAAATTACAGTAAAGCGAAGTGCATCTGCGCCGTAATCACGAATCACTTCAAGAGGGTCGGGAGAATTACCAAGCGATTTGCTCATCTTTCGTCCCTGCAAATCGCGTATAATACTTGTGAAGTAAACATTCTTAAACGGAATTTCTTTTTTAAAATGAAGTCCCGCCATTATCATTCTGGCAACCCAAAAGAAAATAATATCCGGCGCTGTGATTAGTGTATCCGTAGGATAATAATATTTAATCTCTTCATCTGTTTTGAATACGTCATAAGCCCAAAGCCAGCTTGAAGCCCATGTATCCAGCACATCTTCTTCCTGCTTTAAGTTTGACGAACTACAATGCGGACATAGCTTAGGTTTTTCTTTTGCAACAATAGGTTTATTGCACTCATTATTCTTTTTATCAACACAGTACCAAACTGGTATTCTGTGTCCCCACCATAACTGACGCGATATGCACCAGTCTTTTATGTTTTCCATCCAGTGGTCGTACGTTTTAACCCAATGAGGTGGATAAAATTTAATTTCACCGTTATCAACAGCATAGAGCGCCGGTTTAGCAATTTCATCCATTTTCATAAACCATTGCTCGCTTAAGTATGGTTCGATGGGCACACCGCCACGTTCGCTGTAACCAATTTTGTTCTGATAATCTTCTGTTTTAACAAGAAGCCCAAGTTCTTTAAATTTTGATACAACTTTTTCCCTTGCAGTATAACGGTCAAGATTTTGGTAATCAGCCGGAACATTTTTATTTGTAGTTGCATCTTCATTAAAGATGTTTATAATTTCAAGCTTATGACGGATTCCCATATCGTAATCGTTCACATCATGCGCCGGCGTTACCTTAACCGCGCCTGTGCCAAATTCCATATCAACATACTCATCGGCAATTATTGGAATTTCTCTTCCGACTATCGGAAGAATAACTTTTTTGCCGATAAGATTTTTGTAACGTTCATCATTAGGGTTAACAGCAACAGCAGTATCGCCAAGCATTGTTTCGGGACGTGTAGTTGCCACTGTAATTAATTCGCCTGAATTTTTTACATGATATTGAAAATGCCATAATTTGCCGTTGACGCTCCGGTAGAGAACTTCTTCGTCGCTTATCGCTGATTTAGAAGCCGGGCACCAGTTAACCATCCTGTAACCGCGATAAATTTTCCCCTCATTGTACAAATCAACAAAAGTTTCCAGAACGCGTCGGTAATAGTGATCATCCATTGTAAAGCGTTCGCGTTCCCAGTCGCAGCTAACGCCAAGTTTTTTAAGCTGCTGAATTATTATACCGCCATACTTAACTTTCCATTCCCGGCAGTATTTTAAAAACTCATCACGCCCAATTTCTGTTTTATCAATATTCTGTTCTTTTAAGTAATTTATAACTTTTGTTTCGGTTGCAATCGAAGCGTGATCGGTACCGGGAACCCAGCAAGCGTTGTAACCCTGCATTCTCTTCTGACGGATTATCACATCCTGAAGAGTATTGTTTAAAATATGCCCCATGGTAAGCATGCCGGTAATATTTGGCGGTGGAATTACAATTGTGTAGGGCTCTTTTGTTTTATCAACTTCGGATCTAAAAATTTTATTTTGAAGCCAATAGTCGTACCATTTATCTTCAACCTGCGATGGATCGTATGCTTTGGGAATTTCTTTTGTCTGATTATCGGTCATTTATCAAGTTCTCGTTTTATTTTGAGGTGTAAATATAAAGAATTTTTTAGAGTAGTGATAAGATGATATGAAGCTCTGAAAAGTTAATGTGCGTATAGTATTGCTCTTTATCCGCCAGCAGCGAATGGATTACTGCCGTTGACTATTCTTCTAACTTCTGAATTCTAATCCATACTTCTTTATTGGCAGCAGTTAATCTCCTGAACTTTGGCTTTTGTTTCAAATTTTGGGGAGATATATGGAATGCCGAGATTTAAACCGCGTAAAATAAAAACCAACGCAAGAAGTATTGCAAGCGCAGGAATAGCCTTTGTTAGTTTTCGTCTAATATTCAGATTTATGAATTTGCCAAAAACAGAAGCAGCAAACATTGCCGGTATTGTCCCTATTCCAAACATCACCATAACGCCCATGCCTGAGACAGCATTGCCGGCAGCCATCGCTCCTGCCAACCCGATATATACAAATCCGCAGGGTAGAAATCCGTTTAAAAATCCTATGATAAAAAGTGAAGAAAAACTACTGCGCTGAAATAGTTTTCCGATACTTGATTTTAACGGAATTATAATTTTTTGAGCAGAAGCAGCTGCACTTAATTTGTGTTTCCATTTTGTTGGTGATACCACATATATTATTATTAGCAAACCAAGCGCAATCGATAACCCCTGTTGAAATCCGAATAAAACAATTCTGCTTCCGAGCAAGCCGAATACTGAACCGAGAATTCCATAAGCAATTACGCGACCTATATTGTATAGGAGACGTCCGGCTATAAATGATAGAGTATTTGAACCTGGAAGAGGAAGTGCCACGGCTATTGGACCGCACATACCAATGCAATGAAGACTGCCGAGAAAACCGATAGCGAGTGCTGTTAAAAATTCCATCGTTATTGTAAAATTAGTTTCTTCTCAAATTTGTAATCTTTACCGTTAATTTGCCATTTCAAATTTACATTCCAAAGTCCATCGGCAATTTTTTCAACATTTACCGATTGCGTGCCGGAGGTATCAAGTATTAACGGTAGTTTAAAATCGAGAGAGACGTTAGAAGGGCGGTAGAAATAAATTTCACCCAACTTAATACTCTTGGTAAGTTCCTTCGGAAATTTTATACGCAGCACTTTATCGCTGTAAACCAAATTAATTTTTTCGCTTAATTCTGCCGAACGTTCGAGCTTATTAATTTCATCCTGGTACACTAAAGTTTTCTCATAATAATTATCCGTTACAAGTTCCACATCTTCGTTCATCATCATTACAACCGAAAAGATTGTGATAACCATAAATACACAAATAAAGATTACAATTCCGGTGCCCCAGCTAAATTTCATCAGCCATTTCCTTCCTTCTCTCCAAGCCCTTCAATAGGCGCTAAAAATGATGTGTTAACTTTTTTAATTAATCTTCCGTTTGTATAAATCCCGATTGTAACCGGCGTATTCATCTTTAAAATTGTGCCCTTTGGCAGCAGCAGCATAAATTTAGCATCAACTATGCCTTGCGGTTTCAGAGTAATTTCTTTGCCGATTAATTTTATTTCGCCATCGGCGCCTTCAAGTTTTAGTTCTACAGGCATTTCCTCGAAAGTTTTGTTAACCATATTTAAATCGTAAAGATTACTAACCAATCCGCCGGGCTGTACCTGGTAAAGCATACCGGGTGTTCTTAAAATGTTGATGCTAAAATCGGTTCTCGACATCAGAAGGAAAGCAAGCGCACTAATTATAACAAGGAGCAAAATGCTATACGCAACTGCACGCGGAGTAAATCTGAATTTTGAATTATTTTCGATTCCGTTAATTGAAGCATACTTAATTAATTTTTTAGGACGGTTAACTTTTTCCATTACAGAATCACACTCATCAATGCAGGCTGTGCAGTTTACGCATTCAAGCTGGATGCCGTCTCGGATATCGATACCCGTGGGACAAACATCCACACAAAGTTTGCAATCGATGCAGTCTCCCGCATCAGTCTGGTCTTCATTTTTTTTAATTTTGGAACGCGGCTCTCCCCTTCTGTAATCATACGCTATAACAACGGAATCTCTATCAAGCAGCACTCCTTGAAGCCTTCCGTAAGGGCAAACTATAGTACAAGCCTGTTCCCGAAAATATGCGAACACAAAATAAAAGACAATGGAGAACGCAAAAACCGAGATAAATCCTTTTAAGTTTGCCGAGGGAGGTTGGGTTACAATTTGCAGAAGCCTATCGGCGCCTATGATATATGAAAGAAATATATTGGCAACTAAAAAACTTATCACAAAAAAGATGAAGTACTTAAATATTTTTTTTACCGTTTTGCTCCCCGACCAGGGCGCCGCGCTTAAGTTACGCTGCTGTCTTGCATCGCCTTCAATCCAGTATTCAACCTTTCTAAAAACCATTTCCATAAAAATGGTTTGAGGACAAGCCCACCCGCAAAACACTCTTCCGAAAATAGCGGTAAAAAGTATAACGAAAACAATTATGGCAATCATTGCAAGGGCAAACATCAAAAAGTCGTGCGGACCGAATGGAATACCGAGCAGAATAAAATTTCTCTCTAATACATTAAAAAGTATTAATGGTCTGCCGTTAATTTTTATAAGAGGTGTTACTATAAGTATGGCAAGTAATATCAAACTTACAATAGTTCTTGCATTATAAAACTTACCGGAAGGCTTTTTAGGATAAATCCATTTACGTTTTCCTTCTTCATCAACGGTTGCTATTGAATCTCTGAATGAATCGTTTATGGCAACCTCTTCATTTTTTTTCATTTTCTTTCACAATTAGAATTTTAAATATTCCCAACTTCCGGCTCTATAAGGTAGATGATTGATGGAAAGTTTTATTGTCCGGTCATTCATCCTCCCTGGAGCCAATGATAAAGAACTCAATTAAATAATAGAAACAAAAATTTTGTTAAATAAAATTAATCAATTTACCCCCTTCAGTGAATCTGAAGCTGAATAAAAATTTCCTTCCGGCTGTTTTGCAGCCGGAGGGTTTGTACCGTTCAAGGATACGACATAGCTTGCAACTGCCTGGATTTGTTTTGAATTTAACTGCGTCTCCCATGAAATCATTCCTTTAGCGGGCACTCCAAATTTGATCGTCTTAAATATATTTTTAATTCCTCCGCCGTTAATCCAGTAATTATCGGTTAAGTTAGGACCAACTAAACCGCCGCCCAAAGGACCATGACATGCAACGCAATTTGCAGTATAAATATCTTTGCCTTCATTAAGGATGCCGGCATCAGTTAACAATGTAACTGTTTCTTCATTCACAAGTACACCGCTTTTTTCAAGTTCTGCCCGCTGCATTAAAGCAACCTGCATTTCCTGATTGTATTCTTCCGCTTGCAGCAGTCCGCTGTTAAACACATGATAATTGAGAAGATAATAAATAGTAAAAATTATCGAACCATAAAACAAATATGTCCACCAAGGCGGAATGCGGTTGTCAAGTTCCTTTATGCCGTCATAATCATGATCGAGCATAATATCTTTTTCTTTTTCAATAGGTGTAGAGCGGGTAAGAAAATATTTAATTTTACCCCACACGCTTGCGGTTGCTTTTTCAGGGGTCTCTTCTCCGGCGCCCTGACCGAAATAAAGAAATCCTACAACAATTAATACGACAACCCCAAGAATTAAAATAGCGACGGTGTCGTAATATGTCTCATTAAATATTTCTGTTTCTGTTTGCCCCTGAGCGGTTGCCGATGCTTGAGCAAAAAGATTTACTGCCGATAATAAAAAACAGACAACTGCAATGGGTGCATTAAAAACAATTTTTTTCCAATTAACCATTTTGTTCACCTATAAAATTTTTGTCTGAATGGTTTTCTTTTTCAAGAGGCAACTCACTCATTTGTTTTATGAAATTTTCATCAAGTTTGAACGTCTTAATTAATAACACTACAAATAAAACAAAAAATATGACGAGTGAAATTGCAGGATAAATATCTACGCCTTCAATCGATTCCAAAACACTTTTGTACATAATAAATTACTCCTTATTTCACTGCTGTTTTATTTTTAACTTTTATGTCCGTTCCCAATCGCTGGAGGTAAGCTATTATAGCAACTATCTCGGTGTTCGGGTCGGCAGGCGCTCCGGCTTTTTGAAGGTCGAGAGCAATCTGTTCTGCTTGCTTTCGGGCTTCGGCTATTGCAACATTTTCGTACCCTTTCGGATATGGCACTCCGAGTGAGCGCATAACAGATATTTTTGAAGGGGTGTTTTCAAGTTCTAAATTGTCTGTTAGTAACCATGAGTAAGATGGCATTAAAGAACCGGGAGACATAGACCTGGGATTTTCCATGTGGAGGTAATGCCACAGGTTTGGATATTTTCCCCCTTCTCTATGAAGATCGGGTCCGGTGCGTTTACTACCCCATAAAAATGGATGGTCATAAACGAACTCACCCGCTTTCGAATATTCCCCGTAGCGCTCCGTCTCGGAGCGGAAGGGACGAACAAGCTGCGAATGGCAACTGTTACATCCTTCACGTATGTAAATATCCCTTCCCTGCAGCTCGAGAGGCGAGTACGGTTTAACGCTTGCAATTGTTGGTATGTTTGATTTAACTAAAAAAGTTGGAATGAATTCTATCACTCCGCCGATAAGAATAACAACCATAGCGGCAATTGTAAATTGTATGGGGCGTTTTTCGAGCCAGCGGTGTTTGTTGCCTTTTCTGAATTTATCTTTTGTTTGGATTAATGCAGGTGCTTCAACTTCTTCATCAGCGGCAAAAGAACCTTGCGCAGCAGTTTTGATTAAATTATATGTCATTAAAAGAACGCCTGTAAAATAAAATAAACCGCCAGTTGCTCTTATAATATGCATCGGTATTATTTGTAAAACTGTTTCAAGAAAGTTGGGATACTGCAATGTTCCAAGTGGAGTAAACTGCTTCCACATTAATGATTGTGTTAATCCTGCCCAATACATTGAGGATGCATAAAAAACAATTCCGATCATTCCAATCCAGAAATGTGCATTGGCAAGCTTCTTTGAATAAAGTTCGGTTTTATAAATTCTCGGTATTAGCCAATATAAAACTCCAAATGTTAAAAACCCGTTCCAACCGAGAGCGCCTATGTGCACGTGAGCTACAATCCAATCGGTAAAGTGTAAAATTGCATTTACATTTTTGAGTGATAGCATCGGACCTTCGAATGTAGCCATTCCGTATGCTGTTACGGCAACAACCATAAATTTGAGCACCGGATCTTCGCGTACTTTATCCCACGCACCTCGCAAAGTTAAAAGTCCGTTTATCATTCCACCCCATGATGGCGCAATAAGCATAATTGAAAACACTGTGCCAAGCGACTGTGCCCAATCGGGTAAAGCTGAATAAAGAAGATGATGGGGACCAGCCCATATATACAAAAATATTAAAGCCCAAAAATGAATTATAGAAAGTTTGTAAGAATAAACAGGACGATTTGCCGCCTTGGGAAGAAAATAATACATCATACCGAGATATGGTGTGGTTAAAAAGAAAGCCACTGCATTATGACCGTACCACCACTGAACAAGCGCATCCTGCACACCCGCATATAGCGGGTAACTTTTCATGATAGAAACAGGTATTTCGATTGAGTTGACTATGTGTAATACCGCGACAGTTACCCACGTTGCAATATAAAACCAGATTGCAACATACATGTGGCTTTCTCTTCTTTTAATAATTGTGCCGAGCATATTTATTCCGAAGGCAACCCATACAAGCGTTATAGCAATATCAATAGGCCATTCAAGTTCTGCATATTCTTTGCTTGTCGATAAGCCAAGCGGCAGAGAAATAGCCGCCGCCACAATTATTAACTGCCACCCCCAAAAGTTTATGCCGCTTAAAAGGTCGCTGTACATTCTTGCTTTACATAAACGCTGCAATGAATAATATATACCCATGAAGATGGCGTTACCTACAAAAGCAAAAATCACCGCATTTGTATGCAGCGGTCTTATACGCCCAAAGGATAAATAAGACGCAAGGTTAAGGTCGGGTACAAACAATTGGGTAGCAATAATAAGCCCCACGAGCATCCCGACAATACCCCACACAAGTGTAGCAACGGCAAAATATTTTACGATTTTATTATCGTAGCTAAATCGTTCTAACTGCATTTAGCGTTCTCCTATAAATAAGTTATTTATTTTCTGAATTTTCTTCTTCTTTGGTGGATGATCTTTTTTCATCCTCAAATAATACACGTATCGAAGGCGTATAAATATCTTTGTACTGACCATTTCTTACCGCCCACAAAAATGCTACTAAAAAACCGATAGCAACTAACAGGCTAACACAAATCAACAACACAATTACAGAGATAGCAAACCTCTCCTTCGTGCCATAAAATTAGTTGAGAGCGTTGCAAACACAACTACCGAAATTGAACTAACCGGCATTAGTATAGCGGCTACAATTGGCGATAACATTCCTTCAACTGCAAAACTTAGCCCAACAATATTGTACAGAAATGAAATACCGAAACTAAGATAGATAATATGTACTGCCGTTTTTGAAAATGTTAAAAATTTTGGAATATCTTTTAATGCGGCGGCATCAAGAATTGCATCGCAGGCAGGCGAAAACGAACTTATATTCTCCGTAACAGAAATTCCTACGTTGCTTGCGCTTAATGCTCCTGCGTCATTAAGTCCGTCGCCAATCATCATCACTTTTTTGTTTGATGATCTGAGTTTGTTTATAAAATTCAATTTATCTGCGGGCAATTGGTGGAAGAATAATCTTGAAGAATCTTTAAAATATTCTAAAAGATTATTTTTCTCGCTATCATTGTCTCCCGAAAGAAGAGTTAATTCATAACTGCTGCCTAAATCATCAATCACTTCGGATATTCCCTCACGGTATGAATTTGTAATGTTATAAAAACCAGGCGACACATCATTAATAGAAAGATAAACACGCGTTTCAAATCCGCTGGTTGATGCGCCAGAGTGATGTTCTATATGTTCATTGACGCCATTTACAAATTGAAATGAACCGAGCTTAATTTCATTGCCGAGAATAGTTCCCGATATTCCAAGCCCCGTGTGCTCCTCGTATCCGCTAACATCAAAATTCTCCCCTTCTTTATAGTGCTTATAAATAATTCTGCTAAGTGGATGAGTTGAATTTTTTACCAGCGCACGAATTATTTCTTTTTGAAATTGATTTAGCTCGCTTCCTATAAACTGAACTCCGGAGGAACCGGCTTTGGTAATGGTTCCGGTTTTATCAAATACGATATGATTAATTTTTGCAATCTCCTCAACAACTGCGCTGTTCTTCAAGTAAAATTTATTCTTCCCAAAAATTCTTATAACATTGCCAAGCGTAAACGGAACGGACAAAGCCAAAGCGCAGGGACACGCAACAATCAGCACGGCAGTAAAAGCATTTAGCGCTTTGTTCAATCCGTGACCCAGCCAAAATATTGCCGCCGCCAATGCGATAAATAAGATTATGATAGTAAAATATTTGCTTACCGTGTTTGAAAAATTTGTAAAATTGCTTTCGATCCGTTTCGAAAAAGTGTCGTTATTCCACAACCTGGTTAGATAACTCTGCGATACTTCTTTAACTACTTCCAGTTCTATCGCACTGCCTGTTTGTTTACCGCCTGCATAAATAAGTTCGCCCATAACTTTTTGTGATGGTCGTGATTCGCCGGTAACAAAACTGTAATCAATGCTTCCGGTGCCTTTGAATAAAATTGCATCGGCAGGAATAATTTCATTCTGCCTGATTACAATCCTATCGCCCACTTTTAATTTCGAAACCGGCGTACTCTTTTCTTCTCCCTCTTTCAAAACTGTGACGGCGAGCGGAAAGTATGATTTGTAACTTCTCTCAAAGTTTAAAGCAGCATAAGTTTTCTCCTGGAATAGTTTTCCGATTAGAAGAAAAAATATAAGCCCGGTTAATGAATCAAAATACCCCGCGCCGCTAAGAGTTAAAACTTCATAAGCGCTGCGGAAGAAGAGAACAAACACACCGAGAGTAATTGGGAAATCTATATTGATGATTTTTTTTCGAACGCCTTTATAAGCTGACACGAAATATGGCGAAGCAGAATAAACAAACACCGGCAAAGAAAGAAGCAAACTAAGATAACCGAAAAGTTTTCGGTAAAATGTTTCGGTTATGTTTATAGATAAATACTCGGGAAAACTTAGCAACATTATATTGCCAAAACAGAAAGCGGCAATGCCGATCTTATAATAAAGCTGTTTGTTTGTTTTTAATTCTTTCTTCTGTTCAAGGCTTTCAAGATTTATTTGCGGTTCGTACCCAATTGCAGCAAGTAGTTTAACAAGTTCCTTTAGAGAAATAACTTCGTGCTTAAACTGCACGTAAAGTTTTTTCTTTAAGAAATCTATCTGCGAGCGCAAAATCCCGCCGTTAATTTTGTAAAGATTTTCGAGCAGCCAGATGCAGCTGCTGCAGTGAATTTGCGGAATGTAAAAAGTTATTGAGCTTATCTGTTCGTTACGAAAATCAATTAACTTTTCAACCATGTCTTCTTCATCAAGATAGTTGAACCTGTGCCCGAAATCTATTTGGGGCGACAGTCCGGGAGCGTTTTGAAAATTGTAGTAATTGCAAAGTTTGTTTTCGTCGAGAAGTTCGTAAACTGTTTTGCACCCTGTGCAGCAAAAATATTTGTCGGCTATGGCAATGCTGTCATCCGTGCAAATATCCCCACAATGGAAACATTTAATTTCTTCTTTAGTTTTTTCAGAAACCGGCATATTAAAGGCTAAACTTATTTTTTATTTCGGGTAATTGATTTTCCGTATTTTCGGAAGTAATGCAATCAATTAAAAATTGATTGGCGTTTAAAATATATTCATATTTGGAATGCGTTGTTTATTTCCTTCAGATTTTTTCAAAGACAGAATTAAAAAACCGGACTCTTATAAAATATTGAGAAACCGATTTCCTCGATATTAAAAAAGCTGACCGAGAAATATCTTAAACAGCGTTGTAAATATATAGAGATGAAGCCAAATTTGCATTGCAATAGTCCAACTTAATAAATATTGACGGCGCATGAACGCTTCATCAATGAAAACTAATCTTAATTTTATTGTTTGATTGAAACATGAAAATACTTTACGGATACTTAAAAAATTATTGGAAGTTGGCTCTGCTTGCTCTTTTTCTTGCAGCGGTAAACCAGGTTTTTTCGCTGCTCGACCCTTACATATTTCGTATTGTAATTGATAAATACGCTACCAAATATGACCACTACACAACCAGCGAATTCATAAACGGAGTTGTACTGCTATTGCTTGCGGCAGTGGGTGTAGCATTTGTTTCGCGTGTTGCTAAAAATTTCCAGGACTATTATGTAAATGTTATTACACAGCGGCTCGGCGCAAAAATTTATTCCGATGGTATTAAACATTCGCTCGAACTTCCGTATGCAATGTTTGAAGACCAGCAAAGCGGGCGCACACTTGGCGTTCTGCAAAAAGTAAAAATTGATGTTGAAAAACTCATTTCCGCATCGGTTAATACTTTGTTTACTTCTCTCGTCGGAGTAATATTTGTTACTGTTTATGCCGTTAGTGTTCACTGGTTAATTGCGCCTGTGTTTTTCTCCGCCGTGCCTATACTCGGAATATTAAGTTCAACTTTAAGCAAGAGAATTAAACGAATTTCCAAAACAATTGTTAATGAAACAACTGCGCTTGCAGGCACAACAACAGAATCGCTGCGCAACATTGAATTGGTAAAAAGCCTCGGACTCGGACAGCAGGAGATAAACCGTTTAAATAGTACAACCGATAAAATTCTTCTGCTCGAATTAAAAAAAGTTCGTTACATTCGTGCACTAAGTTTTATTCAGGGAACTTCGGTAAACTTTATACGAACAAGCATAATGTTTTTAATGTTGTACTTAATTTTTATACAGGCAATTTCTGTCGGCGAGTTTTTTTCATTGTTCCTTTACTCGTTTTTCATTTTTGGACCTCTTCAGAGTTTGGGAGATATCATTAACATCTACAGGGAAACGGAAGTTTCTCTTGAAAATTTTCAGGAACTAATTAATCAGCCTGTTGATAAGAAACCGGAACAACCAGCCGTTATTTCGGGAATAGAAACATTAGATTTTAAGAATGTTGGATTCAAACACCTGTCGGCAAAAACTTATGCCCTTCAAGAAATAAATTTTTCGGTGCACACTGGCGAAACAGTTGCATTTGTAGGACCATCCGGTTCTGGAAAAACCACTCTTGTAAAACTTCTTGTGGGTTTATACACACCTCTAAACGGGGCAATTTATTACAACGGTTATGCCGGAAGCAATATTAATTTTGACGATCTTCGTGAAAAAATCGGATTTGTTACACAGGATACGCAGCTCTTTTCAGGAACAATAAGAGAAAACCTTTTATTTGTTAATCCTAAGACAACCGATGAAGAATGTCTTGAAGTATTAAACAAAGCAGCCGCACAAAATTTGCTTGCACGGGGAGATAACGGTTTGAATACCGTAATTGGCGAGGGAGGCGTAAAAGTATCCGGCGGAGAAAAGCAGCGTCTTTCAATTGCACGCGCATTGCTGCGCCGTCCGCATCTTTTAATTTTTGACGAAGCTACTTCCGCACTTGATTCATTAACCGAAGAAGAGATAACCGAAACCATACGTGAGATTTCGAGCAGTAAAGATATGATAACGATTTTAATAGCTCACCGGCTTTCTACTGTTATGCACGCAGATAGAATTTATGTGCTTGAAAAAGGGCATATTATTGAATCCGGCAGCCACGAAACACTCCTCAACATAAAAGGATTATACTACGCAATGTGGCGCCAGCAGATAGGCGAGCGGGAAAAAAGCGATTACGTTCCGATAACTTAAGGGCATCTCTAAATACTTTAATTGGCGCTCTTCTAATTCCGGTTTGGCAGCATATGCCCGTATTCTGTTAGTCAATCCGTTAGCTAATCCGTGAGTTAAAGGATTTTTAGAGAAGCCCTTTAGTACCATTTGGCACTATTTCAGAAGCATCAATTTTTTAACTGAAATAAATTGTCCGGATTCTAATCTGCAGAAATATATTCCGCTTGATAAATTGCTTATAGATTGATTTTGGGGAAAATAAAGCTCATGTATTCCGGATTTAATGATTCCATTAAATATAGTTGAAATTTCATTTCCTAATACATCATATAAAGATATTTTAACATTCTCTGTTTCCGTTATATTAAAAGTAATTTTTACGTTTGAATTAAAGGGATTGGGATATATATGGAGAGCATATTCGTCTATTTTAGAATCCTTTAATTCGTTTATGTGTACGACATCATCCTGAGTCCGGTATGATACATAAATATTCGGCTTCCATTTATCAACATAATTAGCCGTAAAATAAATTGTTCTCCCATCTGCTGTAATTGTTGGATATCTTTCTTCGCGTCCGCCATATAAATGTTCAAAGTACAATGAGTCGCTGTCTAAACAAAAACTTAGAGTGTTTGGTGGATAATTGTAAAACTGATTTGCTGAATCGAAATCAGTAACCGAAATATCATCATCAACATCAAAATAGCCTGAAATAGATTTTGTGTTTCGTAAATTACCCATATAATTTTTAAGGTCGGGCATTAGGGTAAAACCATTGCTTGTTGGAAATGTACTTGCTCTTTGGGGAAAGTAACGCAGTTCCCGCCATACTTTCCGTATACTATCATATGTAGTTATTCTTGAGCTTCCACTACTTCCCACAATTAATGTCGTATCGTTTATGAAAAAAGGTTCACCGATAGCAGATGCAAAATTATTTATATTCGATTTAATTGAAGGTCCCCAATCATTGGTATTTTCATCCCAATAATTACAGAATAAAAACCAGCCGTTTGAAAAACGTATATAAAAAAGCAATTTTCCGTCTGGTGAGATGGCATGTTCTCTTATCAATCCGGAATTAATGTAATTATTTAATTTTTTTGGTTTTGTCCAGCCGGTATCAGTTTTCTCTACCATGTACAATTTACTGCCAGTTTGAAAAAATAATTGTTTACCGTCAGCCCTAACATATGATGAATAAACTACTCCGAATGAATCACTAACCGGAGTAAAAATTTTAGGTTTACTCCAAGCTTCTTCGCTGGGAGGATACACGAAACTGTTTGGTTGAGCAAAACATTCATTAGTTGTTGAGATAAGACAAAAGGACAAAGCGAATACAATTTTTAGAATCATATTATTTTTTTAAATTTTCGGTAAATTTGTAAAACGCGGCTTCTATTATATTTGGACAAGATTTTTCCTCTACGGTAAGAATGTAGGTATCTGCCCCGCGGGCACAATAAAAGATGAGTGGAGAAACTATATTTATGACATAACATCTCACCGCCGCTGCCTTATCTAAATAAGCGATATTTTAAGAAATAAAATTTTATATCACCTCCAATAGGTTTTATGAAAAAATAAAAATAATACCTGAAGGATGCAAATGTTTTTTTAATTTTTTAGTGAATAACTCATCTTACGCAGATTGGCGGCTGCCGGATGAAGTGATCTCAATTTTGAATTAAGAACAAAAGATTGCTTCACTCGAAGATCTGTTAGCTAACGGACAATGACTTTTTCAACTTTTGGGACAGCCCCGACAAAATTTGAATCCGTTAGCTAACGGATCATATTGCGTAAGGTGACTTATTAAATAAGAGCAACGAGGTTAAAAAGAAAAGCATCTCTGTTATTCCAACGAACCGATAGTCTTCTCTACTTCTTCAAGTATCTCGCACGACTCAACAAGGTCTTTCATCCTGTTGTGGTCGTTATAAAGCGGTCTATCTACATCAAGGTGTTCCACATGTTTTCGTATAGTTTTTCTTGCCGCGGTCACTCCGTTGCCGTTAGTAAAATTTCGGAAATCAAGCGCTTGTGCGGCTGCCATAAATTCTATACCGAGCACGCCGTAAGCGTTATCAATAATCTGGCAGTTTTTTATAGCTGTATTCATTCCCATCGAAACAAAATCTTCCTGATCTGCTGCAGCGGGAATTGATTGAATGGAAGCAGGTGCAGATAAAATTTTCTGTTCAACAATTAATGAATCTACTGTATACTGGCTTAACATCATTCCCGAAAACATACCGGCGCCTTTGGTTAAGAATGCCGGCAACCCGACACTTAAAGCGGGATTAAGCATTCTATTTAATCTTCTTTCTGAAAGAACACTTACCATAGTAACTGCAGCGCTCATCATATCCATCGGCAGCGAAACAGGAGTGCCCTGGAAATTAGCGCCGGTTAAAGTAAGGTTTTCTTCAGGCAGGAATATAGGATTATCACCGACGCCGTTCAGTTCTGTTTCTACCTGGCTTTTTGCATAAGCAACTGCATCGTGTGCCGAGCCAATAACCTGTGGAGATGAACGCATTGAATATGCATCCTGCACTTTCATCTTAATATTCCCGGTTAATAAATCGCTTCCTTCAATACATTTTTTTATTGAACGGGCGCTTCGTACAGCACCGAAAAATCCGCGGAGTTTATGAAGTCGTTCATCATAAGGTTTCATGTTTGCGTACAAAGCTTCGAGCGACATAGCGCATGCAATTTCAGATTGCTTAAGCCAGCGGTTAATATCATACAAATGAATTGCGCTCATAGCAGTTAAAAGATTTGCACCGTTAATAGCAGCCAATCCGTCACGCGCTTGTAAACCGGGAATAGCAATGCCTGCTTTTTCAAGTGCAGTTTTGCCGGGCATTCTTTCACCCTGATAAAACGCTTCGCCTTCACCCATCAATAATAAAGCTATCTGCGACATCGGGGCAAGATCGCCGCATGCGCCAACCGAACCCTTCTGACAAACAACGGGCGTTACACCTTTATTTAGCATTTCAATATACGTAAGTGTAATTTCCGGGCGGCAGCCGGAGTTTCCGTGTGCGTGAACATTAATGCGTCCTGCCATCGCTCCTCGCACATATTCTATCGGCGCAGGTTCGCCTATTCCGGCAGAGTGATTATAGATAAGATATTTTTGAAACTGCTGCACCTGATCGTCATTCAAAACAATTTCTGAAAATTCGCCTATTCCTGTATTAACACCGTACATAATTTCATGTGCATTAATTTTTTCTTCGATAAGTTTGCGGCATTTTTTAATTCTGCTTAGCGCTTCCGGGTGAAGTTCTACTTTTTCGCCGTAACGGGCAATACTGACAAGTTTTTCAATTGTGAGTCCGGCACCATCAAGAACTACTGACATATCGTTTGCTCCCGATAATATTATAAAAATTTATCTCAAACTTAAGTGAACTATAATTAAAAGTGAAGAAATATTTCTTTAAACTTTCATTTATTTAAATGATATTTGCCCAACAAATATTAGTTGGAGAAAAAATGCGCGCTGCTCTAATAAAAAGTTTTATATCAGGTTTTCACATCGTTAATCTTTTTCTAATATTTTCTGGGTGCAGCAGCACAAAAATTCAAAACGTGGATGTTTATTCTGCGCCGTATCGTTCTCCGGTTAAAATAATGGAGAACAAGCATGAAGGATCTCTCGAAGTTCAAGCCCAGTTTTCTTATAATAAAAATACAAGGTACAGTCAGAACATTGACGGTCATACAAACGTAAATGAAACCGGTGAGTATGTGATTGAAGCTGTGCCAGGAGAGAAATACTACATCGAACGAAAGGGAGCGAACAAATTTAATTATCAATGGGACAATCTTATCTGGAACATTCCGCAATGGCAGGGAATAGTTGATCTGGAATATTGCTTTACAAACCACGCAGCAATTTATGGCGGGATAAATATTGCAAGCATTGATGACGAAATGTACGTTGGTAAAAAAATCGGTTTAGCATTTTATAGCAGTGAGAAAAATCTGTCGTTCCGATTTTCGAGCGATGCAAAATTTCAGGAAACCGCTTATAATGCCAATTATTTGATAGTTGATGATTGGACTACAAATAGTAATCAACGAACTGTTAGGTTTTTTGCAAAGAACGAAAAAGTGACTTATTTCAATTTGAACTTTTTTGTTGGTATAAATACCAACGCGCCCGATTGGCTTATTAATTTTTTCACGGGCTTTTCGTGGGGCGGGCAAACGCTGTTTGATTTTTCAGATTTTTCGGAAACTGAAACATATACTTCCTTCAGCATTGGAGTTTTTAAAAGCATCCCCGGGCAGGGAAGATTAATCTTCGGTACGAGGTTTACTTCATTAACCGGAAACACAACAAAGATGCATCCGGACGATTATTTCATCCAGTATGATTTTATAATTTTATGAATGCTGAATCATAAAATGTTCATTTCTGTCTACCGGACTCTACGCTTTCTGATTATGATAGGCAAATAATAGCGATTTTAAGTTTCCGCAACTGGCATCATGTTTGAAATGTTTAAGCCAGTTTTTAAAAGGAATTTAAAATGAAAAGAGTTAGTATAATATTCGGTTTTATAATCCTCTCCTTATCTCTTCAGGTACTATTACAGGGATGCGAAAATTTTTTAGAATATGAAAATGATTATGAAGAATATGATGATTCATGGGGAGACGATTATCAAGGTTGGGATGCAGCCTTGTACACTGAACTATCAATTACTTCACTTGCTATTTCTTCTCTTTCCGGTTCGGACAAGCCGGTATTAGACATGAATGTTAAAAACACCGGCGACGCAGTGTGTAATTCTGCCGAAGTATACGCGAGAATGAAAAAGGGGGATCATATCATAAATGAAGGAATATCTTCATTGGGCGATGTGCCGATGAATTACAATTCATCTGCTAAAGTATATTTCCAAAAGGCAATCTTGTACGATCCATCTTATAATGTGGAAGTAATTATTAGCTGGTATAATAAAGAGGGGGATTACTTCGAAACAATTTCGTATCTCTAACTCCGGTATATAGCGGCGAAAATTTAACCCCCAAAAACGCCGCTTGATTTTAAATATGTTCGGGTTTTGGATTGGAATATTCTGCATCTCCAAAACCGAGTATCGGGTAAAAAATCATCGGAAGAAGAAATAATCCGGCGGCAAACCACCCGCTTTTACCAAATACTTTTGCCAATTCTTTTGTAATGATAACGCCGACAACAATATTAACAAGCGGTATAAACATCAGTATCAGCCATAAACCCGGCTTACTTAGTATTTCTAGTAAAACATAAATGTTATAAAAAGGAATAAGGCAATTCCATCCCGGTCTTTCGGCTTTTTCATAAATTTTCCAGAGAGCAATTACATAAAAAACAACTACGGCGATATAAACCGGGACTAATAAAAATATTAATAACTCTTCACTCATAATTTATTCAACCGCTTTTAATTTGATTTCGATTTCTTTTAAAACATCTTTATGAACAACGTATGCTAATACTTTTAGCTTAATATAATTATCGTCCATAAACATATAACCTTTCGGCGAATCGGTTTCGAATGCCGTCTGCCATGAATCTTTTACAAGGAACCAATCTTTGCCGGATATTTTTTTATGAGCGACAATGTGCATTAAATGGTCGTCTGTAGTAGAGCCATTATTAAACCTAAACTCGCGTGCTGCTTGATCAATATTTTTTTCTTCAATATCAAAAGACGGCACAACGCAGTATTCTTTATTTATACTGTAAGCCGGTTCACTAATATCTGCGTCGATTGCAGCACTGTAACCTTTATCAATTGCTGCCGTTAGGAAATTAACAAACTCATCAAGCGGAAGATTTATATAGTTCGAATTCCCCGTCCAGTTATCAGGCACATTCAATTTAACCTTTTCATAAAACGGAGCATAATTAAATGAAGTAACCATCATATAATTATCCCATTCTAATTTTACTATTTCATCGCGGAATGATTCCGGAGTATATTCTTTTCCTTCAAACTCAAATTTTGCTGGAGGATTACCGAGATGTTTATTCAAGATTTCCATCGCTTCTGCGACGGCTGTCTTTTCATCCCGGAAATCTTCTCCTTTTAATTTTTTTGTTAGAGCAAAAAGCTCTTCATAAAGTTGTGAATGATTAAATGTACCGCAGACTCTTGCATCGCCCGTATATGCTTTAATTGGAACGATACCGTACTTTTTAATTACATCGAATACACCGCTGAATAGATCGCCCGGCGAAAAACGCGATTCGCCTTTTGATGATACGTAAAGTTTTATCTTTTCAACAAAACCATAATACACAGGGAACATCATTGCAAGCTTTGCATGTTTATTATGCAGCCGATTCATCTCGGTTTCAATAAAAGACAAAGTTGCAAAACTCCAGCAAGAAGAAGTAGTGTCTTGATTAACGGGGGAAAAATGAAATGCCGGTTCAAACTCCTGAACTGTTTTAGGTTTTGCTATAGCGTTAATATAATCTTCCAAAGCTGCTTCTACACTCTGTGCAATTAGAGTATTAGCCAGCAAAAAACTTAAAACTAATAATTTTATTTTCATTTGTTAAAACTCTTATACAGATTAGAAATCATTCTGGCTGTATGCAATTGTTTTTTTCAAGCCTTCAATAAACTCTGTAAGTTCGGTGTCGTTCAATTTTGCAGAAGGGTGAAGAAGGAGATAACTTTTAAGCGGCATTTCCTTTTCCTCCAATTCTTCAATTATGTCCTTTCCAAATTTTGCTTTCCACTCAGAAAAATTCAAATTCTCACGTCCTTCATTTACATGCCCTGCAACGAACCAGGAAATCGGTGCGACCTTTGAATAAAAAGGCCAGACCGTTTGGTTGCTATGGCAGTCGAAACAAACTCTTACAGCATAGTTCCTCGTTTTTTGAGAGTCCCAATTTGGTTCCCTCAACAAGGGGGGATTTGTTTTTTGCACAGGAATAAATTGTATCAGGATTAAAATAGCTGCGAGTAAAACCACTAAATTTCTGCCCATGTTTTTGCTGAATTTTATTTGCTCTTTCATAATTATCTCCACTTAATTTTTTTTAACAGTTGATTAGAATAAGGGCATCTTTAAAATCTCAAAATCAATGGTCATTGCGAGCGAAGCAATCTCAAAATTCTACACTGGGATTGCTTCATTCGAGGACTCATTCGCAATGACACTTTGTTTTTAGAGATGCCCATAAAGAAGTTAGAATTTTGGAAAAGTTTATTCTAACTTCTGATTAGTAACTTCTTAATTCATAAAATCATTTTTTCAATTTCTCTCTATAATTCTGCCACCAGTAAAAGAGGAACATTAAACCGTTCAGCGGGAAAAGATAAAATATTAAACCAACAGCTAATGAACCGGAAGAAAGGAACTCTACAACCATGAATAAAATGAAACCATCAATCATTAGAATACCGCCGAAACCTTCCCACTTTAGCGCAACAAGAAAACCTGTTAAGATAGTAAACATTCCGAGAAACATAAATGCTTCATTCACCTGCAGGTTTACCGGGTTAGGCATTCCTCCACCAAAAGTAAAAATTACAAACAGGAGAAGCAGTATCAACCCCAATATACGGGCGCTCCAGAGTATTCCGGTTATTAGACGAGTATCGGCTAATTTAATCATTCCCGTTCCTTAAAAGGCTTAAAAAGAAGAAGCGGCAATCCGCTTCTTAAAAATATTTATGAATCAACTACTATTAAAATAAAAAAATATTTCGAGATACAAACAACTATAACATTGTGTGGTATGTAAATTTAAGCCTTACAGGTTTTACAAGTTTTTCAAAGTCGCTATAATCCATTTTAATAAGCTGGTCGTGCGAGCATGCGTTAAAAGCAATTTCTTTAGTATCTGCTAAACTTTCTGCGACAAAAACATCCATGTTGTAGAGGTTGCCAAATGGCGGCATTGCGCCGATTTCACAGTCCGGAAATTTATCGATGAATTCCTGCTCGTATGCAAGTCTAACGGTTTCTGCGCCGAGCATTGCTTTTAAACTTTCAAACTGAATATTATAGGATGCGGGAAGAACAGCAATTGACATTTTACCGTCAATTTTTATGACAACTGTTTTGGCAAGTTCTTTTCCGCGTATATGTGCTGAAGCGGCAATTTCTTGCGCCGTAAACGCAGGTGAATGAGAGATGACAACATATTTTACTTTGTTCTCATCAAGGTATTCGATTAGTTTTTTCTTAGGCATAAACTCTCCGTATTTGTGGGCATCGCCCGGTTAAACATAGCGCGGCAAGCCGCAATTAAAAATGTAAAATGAAAAATGAAAAATTGCAAACACATAAAATATCTTGACATAAAAAACAATCCCGCATGCTGGATACATGGCAATACTATAATGCGAGATGAATTTTACTTCGGGACATTTTTCCTTCACCTGTTCGAGCCATGATCGACCGATTTTAGCCCTGTCTCTCATTTGTTTAGTGATTTCCGGAGAGAGTTTTGTAAGTAGTATAAAAGTTTTCATTAGAACCTCCTGCAATGATGTAGTTAAAAAATTATCACAACATCTTAAGCCGTCGCTATAACAGAATGGTTTAAGTTTACATTTCAATATAAAATTTGGCGGAATAAATATCAAAAGAATTTTACATTATTTTGAAATTTTGAATGATTAATGATTCAAAACTGCAAGATTACAAGTGCGAATGCTTGCCTAATAAG
The DNA here is from genome assembly GCA_001873185.1 of Ignavibacteria bacterium CG2_30_36_16. Taxonomy (GTDB): domain Bacteria; phylum Bacteroidota; class Ignavibacteria; order Ignavibacteriales; family Ignavibacteriaceae; genus CG2-30-36-16. The sequence continues at coordinate 46,212 of MNYQ01000231.1, forward strand.
AATTTAACGAGGCGAAGTACTCTGTATTATATTAACCCATCTTATTTATATTTGCCGGAGTAATTTTACTTCCGCAATTTTTAGGTGATGTGATGGCAAAAAAAATATTCCCAATTCTGTTGATACTTATTTTTTCAGAAGTTTCATATACTCAATTAAAATATTCCAACCTTGGCGATTTTCATTTGGAGAACGGAGACATTATTGAAAAATGTTTTGTTGCATACCGAACATTCGGCGCGCTGAACGAAGACAAATCGAACGCCATTTTATTTCCTACCTGGTTTGCCGGAACAAGCGAACATTTAATCAATCATATCGGTAAAGGAAAGATGGCTGACAGTACAAAATATTTTGTAATCGCTGTTGATGCGCTTGGCAACGGAGTGTCTTCATCCCCTTCGAACAGTCCCGGGCAACCAAACGAATATTTCCCGGAATTTACGATACATGATATGATTGAATCTCAATATCAGATGTTAAAAAAAGAATTTAAGTTTGAGAGTATTTACGGAATAATAGGCGGCTCACAGGGCGGCATGCAGGTTTTTGAGTGGGTTACATCTTATCCTGATTTTATAAAAAAAGCTGTCGCTTACGTCGCATCTCCTAAGCTAACATTTTACGATAAACTTTTGTGGCAGACAGAGTTGGATATTATTGAACTCGGACTCGCAGGCGGCTGCCACGACAGCATAATTGTTAAGGCTGTATCATCATTGCAGACAAGCCATATTCGCACAATTAAATATTATAATACAAAATATTCCCCCGATGATTTTACTAACTTTATTGCCGGAACATATAAAACTTACAAAAACCTTTTTAACAGCTACAACTGGGCATCGCAGTTAAAAGCAATGTTGCAGCATGATGTTTATAAGAAATTTAATTACTCAAAAGAAGCTGCCGCCAAAGTTTTTAAAGGAGATTTATTTATCATTGTCGGCACAGATGATATGATGGTAAATCCAGCGCCTGCCATTGAGTTTGCAGAATTATCAGGTGCAAAATTATTTATACTCGAAAACGATTGCGGGCACCTTTCCCCCGGATGTGAAATGATTAGATTTGTTGGAGAAGTTAACATGTTCTTTGAAGTGAGGAAGTGACAACTTTATTTATTATTTACTGAAGTTAAGCGAAAATCCTTAAAGATCGCTCCAATGGAGCTTGATTTACTTTTGGCGTATTTTAATTACAAACAGGACTCTTTTAAAGTGATAAGGAGATTGTCATGTTTTTTAGATTTAGCTCCGCCAGGAGCGATCTGTTTGTAGAACTGCATTTCAAAATTCATCCCTCAGCTAACAGACAAAATTAAAAATTAGATTTGTAAGAGATAAATATTTTCACCCAATTCTGATGCGCTTTGAAATCTTTCATCCGGATTTTTCGAGAGACATTTCATAATAATATTATCGAACATCGCCGGTAAATTATTATTTATGGACGACGGCAATTGCGGCTTCGTGTTGAATATTGAATGAATCAAAGCTATTTCGTTTTCACCTTTAAAGGGGAGCAAGTTCGTGCAAATTTCGTAAAGTATAACTCCCATCGAAAATATATCACTCCGCCGGTCTACCATAAGATTTGTTACCTGTTCCGGCGCTACATAACCGAGTGTACCGAGCACCGTACCGAGCGCCGTCATTGTAGAAACAAGCGGAGATTTGGAAAGCCCAAAATCCATTATACGAATATCGTTTTTCTCATCAAGCATAATATTGCCGGTCTTCATGTCGCGGTGAACAATTCCTTTAGAATGTATCTCCTCAAGTCCGCTGCAGATTTGGAGAGAAATTCTTTTCGTCTCTTCTAATGATAGAGGAAAAGTTTTGCTCAAATAATCTTTTAGTGTTCCGTTAGGCATGTATTCCATTGCGATGTAACCGCCTTCGCTGCTTTCTCCAAGTTCAAATACTTTAACAATGTTTGGATGGTTGAACGAAGAGAGTAATCTTCCTTCGTTTGAAAACCTAAATTTGTTCTCTTCATCCTGCAGAAGTTCCGGCATCAAAACCTTCAACGCTACTTTCTGCTTTGTATTTACATCGGAAGCAAAATATACTTTTCCCATACCTCCTTTGCCGAGAAGTTTTTCAATTTTGTAGTGAGAGATAATTTCTGCATCGTGTTTTTTGATTATTGTTTGGGCGGCATATATTCCCGCTCCGCCTATTACAATCACGTAAACGAAAGGGAGCAGATATACAAAAACGCCTGTCGATAATATTGTGTAGTTAACCACAGCCGCATAAACAAAAAATAATCCCGCTGCAAAATACCAGCGGTTTACAAATCTTCCTGACCGAGCTTTTCTGCCGATATAAATTAAGACTGCTGTTAGAAAAACAAAAATTAAAAAGCGAATGGTCTCTACGGTTTTGTCCGCAAGTAAAAATGTTCTTATTAATGATTTATATGTCAGCACTACTGCTGTTTCTAATGAATTTGTTTCTCTCACAAAATATTTTTCGCCCGCTTTAATATTTTCTATCTTTTTAATTTCACCGGTAGGAAAAATAACTTCAAGTTGATGTTCGATCCCTTCTTCAATTCCGAATATAAATCCACTCACACCATTGTTTAACATCGGGGCATTTCCGGCGCCAATTATTTTTGTTTGAACGAAAAGAGTATCGCTGTTTTTTAATGAATATAAATTAATTCGCGCGCCTTCAGCAAAACGGTTTGAATAGACACCTTCGACGCTCACTTTAATAAAGTTACTGTTCGTTAAATTATTACGGTAAAGAATTGCGCCTTTATTTACTTGCGGGTTTGCAGAACCGCCAATAAACAAATCATTATCACCGTCATCATCAATGTCGGCAAAAGTTGGATTACCGGTGAAGTTAATTCCCGCATGCTGGGATATTTCTTTAAACTTTACTCCATGCTCATTTAAATAGAGTTTAGAACTTATGAACAAATCAATCCAGCCGTCGTTGTTTACATCCGAAGTTGCTACGGTTCCGTTAACAGGTTCGGGATGAAAAATTAATTCGTTAAAGCCAAAAGATTTTGACACATTTTTAAATTTTCTTCCACCTTCATTTAAGAGCAGCCAGGGAGCTTCTTTTTGATGATGAACAAAAATATCTATCCAGCCGTCGTTGTTAAAATCCTCAGCTACAGCAACTGTAGTTGACAATGATTTGCCCGGACTGGCGTTAAATGATTCATCACCCCGCAAAGAAAAATTAAAATTTCCATCGTTTAAATATAACGCAAGTAATTTCCCATCGTTCGGAACCTGGTACGGATAAAGAATATCGATCAAACCATCGTTGTTAAAATCAGAAAAACAAGTGCCGAAAGATTTGCTGCTTTCTACCGGTAAAGAAGTTTGATCAAATACATTTTGAAAATGTCCGGCGCCGTCATTTTTAAAAAGCATATCGCTTCTCCCATCGTTTGAAAAGTAAAGGTCAACATTTCCATCGTTATTAAAATCAATTGCCGAAAGTGATGTTAAAGAATAAGCGTCAATCGAATCTAATCTAAGATTACTCCGCCCGGTAAAATCAATAAACTTGCTATCGTTTGTACCTAGGAAAAATTTGTATTTTCTATTATCAAAAATGTGAATAAAGTCCAGGTAACCGTCGTTGTTAAAATCTGATGAAACCGCTGCGCCGGCAGAGTTTGGTGAGTTTATTATTCCGCTTTCAATTGCGATTTCGTTAAATACTCCTCTGCCGTTATTTTTATAGTGCAATGGAGGAGCTTCTTCGTTGAACACTATTAAATTGGGATTTTTTTCATCCGAATTTTGAATAAAAAGTCCGCTTCTACCAACGGGACGAATAAGAGATTGTTCGGTATTCTCTGTAAATGAAAATCCAAGCGCCTGCGAGTTTGTATAAATTCCGCGGCTGCCGATAAGCCATATTAAGTATCCGCTGCTATCTTTAACAACAGATAAATCCACGAAAGATTCCTCAAGGTATTCAGCGTTTTTATCTTCCGTCCATTTTTTGCCATCAAAAAAATATAAGCTCGAATTAGCGCCGCAAACCCAAACATGATTTTCATCCACAGCCTTTACTGAATAAAAAGAAACAGGGCTTACGATGCTGCTTTTAATCCAACCTTCTTTTTCATACTCCAGCACAGTTCCGCCGAAGCCGGCAATCCATCCTTTATCTTCGCCAATCATAACAATGCGCTGAAGATTTTTATCTGTTGGAGATGAATGCTTTTTCCACGAACCATTTTTGTAGCGTAAAATTATTCCATCTTTGCCAACCGCCCATCCGCTTGATGAATCAATCATATAAATATCGTTAATATCTCCCGATATTAAATCGGCTAATTTGTTTTTATCAACAGGGCTTTTTATTTCTTCCCAAATATTTCCGTTATAATAAATTATATTTCCCTGCTGCCCTGCCATCCAGGCAGTGCCATCGGGCAGTATAGAAAGATTTTGCCACATTACATAATCGGTTGCATCCCACATTATTTTTGGCAGCGGTATTTGTTTTTTTTCTTTTCCAATTTCCGTAAGTATCGGTTTAAAAAATCCATTATGCGTAAGATGATTTACTACCCACAGTTTATCATCATAAAAATTTATTTGAGGGTAATCGGAATACGGGAATGAGTGTGCCGTGTTCCATTTGCCGGAATGATATACATAAACTTTGCCTTCAACATCTCCCCGACCCCTTGAAATTGCAACACCCGAATCGGGTGACACCATCAAGATGCGATAGCCCAAATCTACGCTTGCCTGACGATACCAAACATTTTTGTATGCGGTTATTTCTTTTTTCTCAACTTCCGGTTTTTCTGAACCGCACGAATAAAAAAGAAGCAATGAGAAAATAATTATTAATATTTTTAGAAATGAATTCAAAAGCGAAATTAGTTTTTTAATGCGCTAAAAGTAAAGAGAAGTAAGTTAGATTACAACACTGTTTTAAAATTTAGCGATGAAGATTGCCGAAGCCTTAACCTCAATAATCATTTTGCCTTTCCGCTTTTTGCAACTGCGAATTTCTTAAAACGCTCGCCAAACTTTTTGTGTGAAATGGTTGAGAGATGTTACCGGTTTGCTTTTACATATTCTATCAGGGAAGTAAAATACTCTTTTTCAGAATTCCCAAACTCAAATTCAACAATATCAAAGGCGATATTCAGCCAGCGTATGTTTAAATTTTTTACGGCATAATTGAGATTTTCTTTATTTCCCTCTACTTCCAGAATTGTATTACGGGCAAAAACTATTGCCGCCAAAACGTTTACGCTATTAACGAGTGAACTGTTGTTACATATTTTTATTAGTTCATCAAGATTTTCTTTATGAATTTCACACAACGCAATTGCTTTTAAACCCGCTGATTTTAAAGAATCGAACTGACGTAATGATTTTAATTTATCATCCGAAGCTATTTTTATAAGCGCGGCAATCTGTTTGTCCGCCTCATACTTGTTATTAACTCCTTTTTGATAATTCTCTTCAATAGCATGAACTACCGCTGCCGTCAATCCGCTTTTTGCTCTTTCTATTGTATGCGAATCGTTTTTAATATCTTTTAGTATTTGAATTACTTTTTCATAACTTCCGGTTCTTATATATTCATCTAATCCACTTGCTCCGCTGCCGGCTGAGGATGATGCTTTTTCTTTTAATTCGTCCCACGACATACTTTTAGTTAATCTGAATCCCATTGATGCAGGTACTTGTGCATCTTCAATAATTTTCAATGTTTGATCATCGGGCTGAAGTAGTTTTAAGTCATTAATAATAAGTTTTCCCACAATTGAGCGGTGATGTTCATCGTCTACATTAAAACTTATTACCATTTCGTCACCAAGCTTCCCATAGCGAAAATTTGTAACGCTCAAATCTTTTAATTCACCTTCACGCAAAGCTAAAATTGATTTCAACTTATGGAGCTTTTTATTATCGAGTTTTACAACAATTTTTTTTGACATAAAATCTTTATTGATATTCAAACATTCAATTGCACCCGCCATCGCCTTTTTAAAAAATATTTTTTATAACTATTTTCTATTTAATTAGTTTATTTGTAATAAACTACTCCTCACCTTTTATTATCGGATTGAAGGTTAAAAAGATTTAGTTTTTTGACGATTTTTTTAATTCTGGATTCGAAAAACGGCAGGATAAATCAGATATTACTATCTTTCATGAGCAAAATTTATTTATTCATTTTATAAGTCTCGGGAAAGTTGTGTCAACTTTAGCTCGCAATCTAAATCATCTAATTATTTGTCTATTTATTTTTTCTTCTTCCAATATTTTTGCCCAGTCAAAAACAGCTTACACTATACGGACAACAGTTCCTCCGGAAATTGACGGCTATGTTACAGACAGCGTTTGGCAAAGCGCCGTTCCGGTTACTGATTTTTACCAGCACGACCCATTGCCCGGAGATAAACCCTCATTTAAAACAGAAGTAAGATTGCTTTATAATGATGCTTATCTCTATGTTTCTTTTTTCTGTTATGATGATGAACCTTCTAAAATTATTGCGCGGGAACTTAAACTTGACGGCAAATGGAGCGGCGACGATAATGTGGCAATTCTTTTCGATACTTTTAACGATGATAGAAATGCATACTGGTTTGGCACAAACCCGCTTGGAATGAGGGACGATATTTTGTTAACCGGCGATCATGGTTTTAATGAAAGCTGGCATGGAATATGGGAAGTTCGTTCCGCCATTACCGATAGCGGGTGGAGCACCGAAATGGTTTTTCCCTTTTCTTCCTTTAAATTTTATGATATCGAAAAGCAGGTTTGGGGAGTAAATTTTTATAGAAAAATCCAGCGGCTAAATGAAGAAGTTCAATGGGAAGGATACGCCGGGAATCAAAATTTTTTTAATCCTGCTTATGCCGGTTCACTTGTTGGGATAGAAGGAATAAAACGCGGTACGCCAATTTATTTGAAACCTTTCGTTACAGCTGGCGCTCAGCTGAATGCGGAGAAAAAGGATTATGTGCACAAACCGGGGCTTGACATTAAGTACGGCATCACGGAAACTTTATCCCTCGACTTAACTTTTAACACTGACTTTGCTCAAGTAGAATCAGATAGAGCGCAAATTAATTTAACCCGCTTTCCTCTTTTTTTCCCCGAGAAAAGAGATTTTTTTCTTGAGGGTTCAAGTGTTTTTTCATTTTCAATTGGAGGCAATAACAACCTTTTTTATAGCAGGCGGATAGGATTGAGCAGAGGTATGGAAATTCCAATTTTGGGAGGGGCAAAATTAGTTGGCAAAGTTAGCGGAGCCGAGATCGGACTAATTGATATGCAGACAGCCCGAAAGGGTGATGAGCCAACTACAAACTACGGTGTAGCGCGAGTAAAATTCGATCTGCTTGAAAAATCGTATGCGGGATTTTTTATATCGAACAAATATTCTAAAGATGGATTTAATCGGGTATATGCAGGCGACGCCGGGTTTTCGTTTAGTAATTTTCTTGGGGATAAAAATTTAATTATCGGCGCAGGCATTGCAAAAAGTGATGAGGAAAATGGTTCGGAGAACTCGTGGGCAGGCAAATTTAATATCGATTATCCGAATGACGAAATAGCGCAAAATTTTTCCTACCGTTTTATTCAGGAAAAATTTAATCCGGCAGTTGGTTTTATTTCACGCGGTGGAATTCAAAACTACAGTTATAATTTCAATATTTCCCCCCGCGTTGATTTTGCTGGTTTAAAACGGTTACGGTTTTCACCAATCGAATCAAGTTTTAATTTAGATAAGAACAACAATCTTATTGAAGCCGACTTAACATTTCAACCTTTTGGATTTACTACGACAGCGGGGGATGAATTTAACTTTCAAGTAGAGAGAATTTTTGATCATGTAACAGACGTTTTTGAAATTTTTGAAGGAGCGATTATCCCGTCCGACAAATATTGGTTCACAGGCTATTCCGTTGATCTTGAATCTTCCAAAAGCAGAGATTTTGTTGGAAGTGTAGACGGCTCGATCGGTGATTTTTATTCGGGAACGATAAAATCATTTTCGGCAGATTTAACCTGGTATGCAAATAAGCATTTATCTTTTTACGCCGATTTTGAACATAACAAAATCACCTTAGCAGGTGCAAGTTTCCAAACTAATGAAATAGCCTCCCGCATTCAATATGATTTTTCAACAATGGTCAACAGTTCTCTCTTTGCTCAATGGAACAATGAGCTAAATCAGGTTTTACTTAATTATCGTTTTAACTGGCAGCCGAAAGTAGGAAGTAATTTTTATTTTGTAGTCAATCAACTTCTTTCGACACAAACCAAACTTCAAAGTAAAGAATTTGCAGTGCTTGCAAAGTTTGTCTGGCTGTTTGTTATTTAGAGTGTAAGAATAAAAGCAAGAATTACATTAACTTTTGAATGTTAATTTTTTTACGATTGTTCTTCTGCTCTTTCAATTTAAGTTGTTAGGTTAACAGGTGGGCATCTCTAAAAACATAGCGCGGCAAGCCGCAAGTTTGAATTATAAATTATGAATGACGAATGAAACGCAATCCCGGTGTAGAATTTTAAGATTGCTTCACTCGAGGACTCGTTCGCAATGACAGTCATTTGGTCATTGCGAGGAAAGAAGCAATCTCACTATTAGAACTGAGATTGCTTCGCTCGAAGACTCGTTCGCAATGACAATTGATTTTGAGATTTTAAAGATACCCGGATAACTATTTTACGGAAAAATATTTATTATGAAAAAAACTGCATTATTACTTGGAGCCACCGGACTAATCGGAAGCAACTGCCTAAATTATTTATTGGCGGATGATTCCTACAAACTTGTAAAAGTAATTACCCGGCGGAGTTTGAAAAGAACTCATCCCAAATTGAAGGAGTACATTATTGATTTTAATCAGCTTGAAAAACCTAATGTTGTTTTTTCCTGCGAGGATGTTTTTTGCTGTCTTGGTACAACAATAAAAAAAGCAGGCAGCGAGGAAAATTTTAGATTGGTTGATTTTGAGTATCCGCTTCAAACCGCAAGCTTATCTTTAGCTGCCGGTGCAAAACAGTATCTCCTTGTTTCATCAATAGGATCGGATAAAAATTCAAGAAATTTTTATCTTCGTGTAAAAGGTGAAGTTGAAGATGCAATATCAAAATTAAATTTTAATTCCTTTCTAATATTTCGTCCGTCACTTTTGCTTGGCGCCAGAAATGAAATCAGATTCGCCGAAAAAATAGGCGGAGCAGCAGCAAAAATATTATCCCCTTTATTTTTGGGCGGATTAAAAAAATATAAACCTATCGAAGCAAAAGACGTTGCTAAAGCAATGGTTGTTTTGGCAAATCAAAATCAGACCGGAATCAAAATTATCATTTCGGACGAGATTAAAAAGAAAACGGATGAATAATGTGCCTTCTTGTTTTTTCTTACAATTGTCACCCTATTTACAAATTTATACTTGCAGCTAACAGGGACGAGTTCTACAGCCGCCCAACGCAGCCTGCGCAATTCTGGGGAGAAAATAATTCGATATTTTCCGGCAGAGATGTTGAAGCAGGCGGAACATGGCTTGGTGTAAATAAAAACGGCAGAATAGCCGCACTAACAAATTATAGGGATATTCGTAATATGAAAATAGAAGCGCCTTCAAGGGGCATAATTGTGTCCGATTTTTTATCCGGAAAAACAAGCGCTGATGTATATGCAAAGAAGTTGACCGAATCGGGGAATAAGTACAACGGCTTTAATTTGATTTTTGGAGATTTAAATTCGGTCTTTTATTTCAATAGTGTTTCCGCTGAAACTAAAGAATTAAATTCCGGCATTTATAGTTTATCAAACCATCTATTAAATTCTCCCTGGCCAAAGAGCCAAAAAATTAACTCGTTATTTAATAATGTTATTTCAAGAAAAAAATTTTCCGCTGCCGGATTATTTGAAATCTTAACCGACACAGAAATCTTTGATGATAATTTACTGCCGGATACCGGGCTGGCGAAAGAACTTGAACGAGCAGTGAGCCCTATTTTTGTTGTAACTCCAGCGTACGGCACACGTTCTTCTGCGGTTGTACTAATTGACAAAGAAAACAATCTTTTTTTTGAAGAGCATACTTACGATGAAAGCGGAAAGATTATTCAAACAACCGGCGCTACTTTTAAAATTGCTGCAGAGTAGAGATTAAAATTCTTTCTCTATCCATTCCATCTTTTCATTTAAAATAAAAAAGGCTGACAAAAAATCAGCCTAATTAAAAATTTATTAATTGCTTGCACGCATAAATCTTGGTTCTTCAAGGGTGAGCATTAATGAAATGCGGTGCGTATCCGGTAGTCTTTCAAGTTCAGAAGCGCTGAAGCGGGCGAATGAATAATCGATATTAAGTTTAGGCAGTTTAACGCCGGCGCCGATTGTAAATTGCTTTACGTCATTGTATCCGCCGCGAATTGCGAAAATATTTTTAAAGTTAAATTCAAGTCCGCCGTGAACATCAAAGCTAACGGGACCAACATTAAACATAGAAGCGTATCTTCTATTTTCAAACCTGACATCAAAATCCACAGCCGGGGTTAGTCGTCCGCCTAGAAAATACAAATCGTAAGCTGCGCCAAGTTTAGCTGTGGGAGCAACAAGTTCATTCCTTCCTGTATTCCATGCAACGAGAGTCGTTGTTATATCCTGCAAGTTTGCGCCGAGGTGAAAATTTTCATACGGTGAATACCATGCGCCCACGTCAAAACCAACTCCGTAGGCAGAAAATTCGGCTATATCGCGATAAATTATTTTTACAGATGCGCCATAGTAGAAATTTTCCGAATAACGTTTTGCAAACGAAAGATATCCAACCCAATCCTGATTGCTGAATTTTGTAACTTTGCTTGGGTCCAAACGAGCCGATGGATAATAAATATCGTAAATAACCTGTCCGGTCGTCCGGTCGATCAAGGCTTCTCTTGTATCCGGAATGTCATCAATACCGAGACGCATGATATTTAGCGCAAAGGTCATGTCAGTTCCATAAGGAATGGCTACTCCGGCGTAATTATAATTAACAAGGTTTCCGAATCGCTCATCGTGCATAAGTGAAATTTGTGGATAATTTATATGCGCCAAACCGGCAGGATTGTAGTATCCGGCAGTTACATCGTTAGCGCCTGCAACAAAAGCGCCGCCCATACCAAGGGGTCTGCCGCCTACACCGATAGCCATAAATTCACCGGCATATTTACCGATTACTGTTTGTGCATCCACCTGTACGATGGAGAGGAGTAAAAACAAGAAAAGGAACAAATATTTTTTCAGCATTAATTGAGCTCCCTATAACTCTTTGATAATATTATTTACAGCAAAAAATTCATTAAAAAGAAATATAAAGTCAAGTCTAATTTTAGTGTTGGCATTACAGGACTCTGAGAGCATTAATGATGGCACTAAGTGGAGTAATAGAAAAAGCATGAATGATTCATCGTTCAGATCAAGGGATACAATATTGCAGTAATGACTAAACGCAGTTGTTACAAAAGAACGGAATGAAAATAATCATTGCAGAAAAAGGAGTGTGTAAAATACTTTGTGCAAATGGCAAGAAGCTAAATCATAAAAATGGCTCAACTTGTCTGGCAAAAAAAAGCCATTCCGCCCCGCTGGAGCGGAACGAAATGGCAAAAGAGATTTTATAGATGCTTCAAATATTGATTCTTATTTGCATCTATTATTTTTGAGATTACTTGAGAAGCATCATCTTCTTTGTAAAGTTTGTGCTGTTTGTCTGCATGTTGTAGATATAAACACCGCTTGCAAGGCTGCTGCCATCGAAAGATACAGTATACTTTCCGGGTGCGTAATCTGCGTTAACAAGTGTTTTAACAACCTGCCCAAGTATGTTGTAAATTGTAATTGTAACTCGTTCGTTACGTGCAACAGAGAACTCAATCTTTGTTGATGGATTGAACGGGTTCGGGTAGTTTTGCTGTAATTCAAATTCGGTTGGGATTGATGTTTCTTCTTTTGCATCACTTACACCGTCAACCATTTTGTAGATTGAACCTTTGCCTGTGCCGGCAAATAGTGTATTGTCTGAAGAGTTAATCGTCATCGAACTTACTTCGAATCCGCTCATACCGGCTTGTAACCAGTTTGCGCCGTTGTCTTGCGATACGTAGACACCGCCAGCCCATGTGCTTACAAATACATTATTGTTTGCATCTGCATTAATTGAGTAAATATATTTAGAATTAATGCCTGCGTTAACTTTTATCCAGCTATCACCGTAGTTAGTTGAACGATACAGACCGTTGCCGTATGTGCCAGCAATAACTACATCATTTGTTGAGACTCCAAGTGAATATATGAAGTCGTAGCCGATATTCAATCTAATCCAGTCCTGACCGCCGTTAACAGTTCTAAATAAACCGCCGTCGAAAGTTCCTGCAAATACATAACCGTTGTTTGCAGCTGTTATAGTGCGGATGTTCATCGAACTGATACCGCCGTTAATTACTTGCCATGTGCTTCCGTTGTCAACAGATTTGTAAACACCGAAGCCCCATGTTCCGGCAAATATACTTCCATCATTTGCTCTTGTAAGTACGCGAACTTCTTTATTGAATAATCCGCTTGCTGCCCATGTGGCGCCATTATCATTCGATAAATAAACACCATCCTCTGTTGCTGCAAGAATATTACCATTCTGTGAAGTAAGGAGCGCCCAGATGTAATCAACATTCATACTGCCGTTTATTAGTGTCCATGCTTCGGTAGATTCAGTGCGGTAAATTGAACCGCCGATTGTACCGGAGAGTAATTCGCCGTTTTGATCGTGCGTAAGAGCAGTTATGATCTGATTGCTGCCAAGGCTGCTAAACTGCGTCCATGAACCTGCCGGAGCCGAAGTCTGTTCTGTTCCGCCAACTTCAGCTGAAGCCTGCGAAGTATTGTTTACTGAATTAGGATCGGTCGGATATGCAGATTCTATTGTTGATACATTTACAATAGTTGTGCTAACAGGTATGCTGCCCATATACAACTTATTGTTAAACTGTCCCTGTCCTATAAGCGATTTACATATCATTTGACCGTTCTGTAAGCCGCTGACAAAATCAACATCTGCTAACGGAGCAAGAATAGAACCGGTTACATCGATATATTGTATTGTTATGTCTTCTGCTTCGTAGAAGTTATAAAGAACATTCTGAATAGATGTGCCGTTTACACTTAAACCGCCGCTCCATGATGTGGTAACGCCGTCTATATTTACAAGCACTGCTGAACCGTTAGGAACATCAACCGAGAAGTTGTTAGCAGTAGCAAGCTGTGCGCCGCTTACGTGGAATACGTTCAATACAGGATTGGAACCTTCGAGGAATATTCCACCCCACTGATAAGTAGTAGTACCGTTATCTGCGTAGGCGCCAAGTGTTGCAGAAAGACTTTTTAAGTAAGCTTCGGCTGCAACAAAATCTATTACAGATCCTTGTCTAATTTCTCCTTCGTTTACGCTTACCGGGTATATTGGAAGATTAGTTGAGTTTCCATAAACAACATTTCCGTTGTAAACACGACCGCTGGTGAATGTTAAATTATTTCCAACTATAAAAACATCTTCTGTTCCGAAAGGATAAGCAGGCAGTTTATCGCCGATGCTATAATTAGCAAGCTGTGCGTTTCCGCCGACGGCTACTTTACCTTCTGCATCAGAGGAAGGCTGTGCAAGATCATAAAGAACAAACACATTAAATCCTTCTGCCGCGCCAAGGTCAAATGTGCCGGTGCCGGTGGTTGTGACATCAACTTGAACTGTAATTATTAAAGTTGCGTTAGCTCCGTTGGCAAGATTACCTATATTCCATACTCCAGTATTTGGGTCATAAGAACCAACGGTTGCAGTTGAAGATACAAATACAACGCCTGAAGGTAGAATATCTGTTACTATAACACCGGTTGCATCCTTCGGACCCATGTTTGTTGCAAGTAGAGTGTAAGTTATGTTGTCGCCATTTGCAACAGAATCTTTGTCTGCTGTTTTTATAACTTTAACATCAGCTTCGTTTGGCGGTGGAGGAGGACATATTGTAGGATTCCAAAATACTTTTTTTGTAATAGCCGAACCAACAATATTACCATCGCAATCTAAGATAGAGACGCCATACTCAACTTCAACCTGAGTATCGTTATATCTTATTCCGGGCCATGAAGCTGTAATTTGGAAATTGTGATTTCCTAAAATTTCTGTGTTTGTATAATTAAAACCGGAAGCTAAATCTTCAGGATAAACTATTCTCCACCATGTTTGAAGAGTAGCTTGCGAAGGATTAGGCGTTAGCGTAACCGAACCATTAACAGTAATATCTTGTGGTTCCGGATAACAAACAGACTCATCACTTCCGAGTGTGCCTGTCCAGCTTGTTACGCAGGGAGTAACGCTGTAAATGCCTGCATCCCAGGTCATATCATCTTCACCGGGAAGAAGTGTTGTACAAACAGTTTTACCGGTTGTTAAATCTGCATCGGAATCAACCGCATCATCGCTGCCTATATTTTGATCTGTGAAAGCAAAGTTTGCAGGGAGTATAAATTCTACGTAATAATCGCCAGGGGTTAAATTGACGAACGAATAAATACCGTTATTATCTGTAGTTGTAGTTGCAATAAATAAATCTGAACAATCATAAAGATTAACGACAACGCCCATAACGCCGTTTTCGCCGTTATCCTGGATTCCGTTTTTGTTACCATCGTTCCAAACTTTATTTCCTATTGAAGCATAAGGATCACCGCAATCGAGATAACCGTTATTTGTTGTACCGTCAACAAAATTTTCGTTTAATTGCGTTAAAGCGTCATTAATTTGGCTTAAAGAATAAGGAGAGGAAATTCCGCTAATTGCTGAATTAGCAATATCCAAAAGTTCATAAACTGTTTTTCCGTAAAAATCACCGGATGCAATAACTAAATTTCCAAGTTCCTGTGGATTAGTCCCGAGAACACCGGCTGCACTAAAATAAACATTCATAGTTGCTGCAACCAATTGCCCGGCAAGAATTCCGGCAGAAGTCGTTAAAGGATTAACAAGGTTGCCTGATAATGTGCCTGCTGTTTCGCCTGCGGGTAAGAAATCTTTTATTGCCTCTGGAGTTGTAAATTTTGCAGTGTTTGCACCGCTGCCAATAGTTAAACCTGAAGGAAAAACTGATGAAAAGTAAAGTTGTCTAATTGTTCCCGGTTCGCTATTGTTTGGGCTGCCCCATCCGCCCTGTGTTTGAGTTCTGAAACCGTTAAGATCGCAAACGGCAGGAGTGTACCATTCAACATCAGCCATAATAGAAAGGTTAGCTGTTGTTGGAGTTGCAAGAACTAATTTCTGATAAGTATCCGGCTGGACACTATGCACATACCGGGTTCCATGAGGAATAACAACATTTGCAGAAGCGGTTATTGTTGCTGCCGATGCTGAACCTTGTGTAAGGTTAACAGCCGGAGAAGCCCCGTTCACACCGGTAGTTATAGAAGTGGAGGAGAGAACTCCGTCTGTTGTGCTTAATAAAATCGGAATATTTACAAGAGGATTACCATTGATATCAAATGCCGAAACTGTAAATGAAGCAGGATTGCCGTCAACTAACATTTGCGTGTTAGGTGTTATTAATAAAGTAGAAACCGGAATAACGCTGCTTGCATTTGCATTTGCGTCTGCAATGATATCTTGTGCACGATGTTTAACATCACTGTTATTAATACTGCTTGCATCTACACCATCGCTAAAAAACCAAATTGCTGCCTGGATGGAAGCTGCTTCTTTTTCAACTGAAGACGCGCTGCCCGGATAACCGTAAGACTTAAAAGGATAATAATTGTTAAGAATGTAGGTTATTTGTGCCGGAGTGCTGCCATCATCTGTGTATGTATTCGGCTGACCAGAAGTCCAATAAACAAGATTATGCCGTATATCAATGCAATAAAATTTTGCAGTGTTGGCATCGACTTCGCCGTTAAATGTGCCGGCAAAACTTGATTGTGAATTGTTTGTATAAGGATTAGTATAAGTTATATTAACACCTTTATGAGTGCTAAATACTTTCGCAACACTCGTTCCTTCAATACCATTTGGTGATTGAAAGTACTGAGGGGGAAAATTTGTTTCTTCAATTGTTTTCGACTGCTCTTGAGCAAATGCCATCGTAACAAAAAGAAGAACCAACAATGTGGTAAGGAAATTTTTTATCATTTTACATCTCTCCGAAATAAATTGTTATGCCAGCATAATACAGGTTGCGTACCAATCACAAATACTTTGATTACAGTCTATATTCGAATTTTTTTTGAAAAATTATAGATTAGAGCTGACTCAGTTTGAAACAGTAGTTCGTTTTGATAAAGATAGAGAAATGTTGAAAAGTTTGATATGAGAGTATAACTTACGGGCATTTCTAATCCGTTAGCTAACAGATTTTTAGAGATGCCCTTACTTCAGAGTAAACATAGGGAGGCTTATCTATAGTCAAAATAATTAGGCTGGATGGTTTTAATTGTTTATATCTAATTCTCCAAGTATTCTTACAGCTTCAAGAACTTCGCCGCACGGAACGAGAAGTTTTATTTCATTGATAATATGTTTGGAAGTATCGCCTGCGGAACGGAATAAACTATAGTCGGAACCGCCCAGGTGCATTGGCGATGCTTTACGGGAATAAACAAAAGGATGAAGCCCTGCTTTTTCTAAACAGTCGGCGGCATAATGAATTGACACCTCATCGCTGCTTCCGTAAACCCGCGCCATGTTTTGATATATTTCAAACTTCTCATGTTCATTACAAAGAAATTTGTTTTCGACAGTACCTCCACACCCGTTGCAAAATGCCTGCGAGCAAATTACGCATACTCCTTCCGCCCCATCTTCGGGATGATTTGTACAATAAACATTTTCAATTAATAGCGCGCCGCAGTTCGGACAAAAATCTTCGTCTCCTGCCAATTCATATTT
>MNYQ01000169.1 GCA_001873185.1 Ignavibacteria bacterium CG2_30_36_16
GATAGGATTTCTTGGTATAGAAGGGTGTTGTTTTGTTAAGGAATCTAATGTTAGTTCCGGAGGCAGTGTGCCTTCATTCCAAATATTTATCTTATCATCATATATTCTAATTTGAATTGATGCACCGGTATAGCTTTTATGAACAAGTGCATTTAAAAGCATTTCACGAATAGCTGCAACCGGATATTCTCCTTTTTCTATTCTTTGCATTCCTTCAAAATCAATAGGGTTTTTGAAAAACTTTCTGTTTAATTGATTCAGTACATTTTGAAGAATCTTAAACAAATTTCCTTCTTCAACTTCCTCATATAATAAATCATCTGCGCTCTTTCCAAACTTTCCAATTTTAACTGAAATGTTTGGGTAGAACTTACCCGGATCTTTACCGAAAAGTATTACTGCCGCTCTCTTAAATTTTTCACTTTCGGTAAGTCTTAACTTTTCAAGGATTTCAAAATTTGTAAGCCCGGCAACTTCCGGTAATCTGTTTGTTTTTTCTGCAACGATTATAAATCTTTTTATACTTTCTTCGTCAATATCATTTTTGGTTGCTCTATTTTCTATTACATCGTCCCAAGTTTTACCCGACTTCTTCAGTAAAAACTCATTTAATCTGTTCCCGGTAAGTTCAGCATTTGTGCTGCCGATTCTTAAGTAATATTTGCCTCTGTATGAAATTGCTACGCTCTGTGGTTGTGTAATTACTTCTAAATAAAATAGCCCGTTCTCGTCAAAGGAATTTACTTCTGATGTAATACCAAGCAAGTCTCTTATCTTGTTTGGCAGTTCCTCCATCAATCTTTCGTGATTTTGTAACCCAACAATTTTACCATAATTATCTTTACCGATGAATAGCTTACCGCCATTTGCATTTGCAAATCCGCAAATCCATTGCAGCCATTCATCACGCCAGTTTGATTTAAATTCTATGTTCTGATTCTCCGGCATCTATTTTTTTATTTTTAATTTTTAATTATTAATTACTCCTTACTCTTCCACCAAAGCAAGCTTCTGTAAGCATCTTTGAAAATCGGGTCATAATAATTCATATTTGCAAACTCAATTTGAGT
The DNA here is from genome assembly GCA_001873185.1 of Ignavibacteria bacterium CG2_30_36_16. Classification (GTDB taxonomy): domain Bacteria; phylum Bacteroidota; class Ignavibacteria; order Ignavibacteriales; family Ignavibacteriaceae; genus CG2-30-36-16. The sequence goes on from MNYQ01000169.1 coordinate 1,071, forward strand.
ATCATCTTCAAATATTACTCTATCTTTATTCAGCTTCTTTATTTTTTTGCCTGTTACGTTGGATATAGTCTCTGCTATATCAACGTCCGGGTAGAGTAATTCAAAATGAATCTTCACTTCTTCTTTTTCTTCATCAATCACCATTGCGTCTAAAAGCTTTTCATCTTTAGAAAAATTGATATTTGATAGATCGCCTTCACTTGGATTGTACTTTGCTCTTGCTAAGGCTTCTTCATATTGTTCTAATTCATAATACTTGAAGAAGCCGCCGCCTTGCCAGTTTACGTCCTCATCTTTAGAAATGCCAGTTTGATCACCAATCAAAACATATTTCATTCTTGGTAAATTATATTGCTCAAAATTATCGCTCATCTCAATTCCAATCCATCTTAATCTTAACTTATGTGTAGTTGCTATTGTAGTAGCACTTCCACTAAAAAAATCAAGTACTATAGAATCATTTTCTGTTCCACTATTAATTAATCTTTTTAGTAATGCTTCTCTTTTTTGTGTTTCAAAACCACTCTTCTCTTTCGAAGTAGAATCTTGTTGGAATGATCTTATATCATACCAAACATCGCCAGCATTTTTCCCATAAAGATATAACTGCTTTATCATCTCTTCTTTAATTTCTGGTGTTAAATTATCTTCAACTTCTGCCCAAACGTCACCTATTGCTTTCCCTTTTTCTATTGCATCTTTTAGATATATTATGTCTCCTCTTCCATCAAAATATTTTTCACCTGTCTTCGGATCGGTTTTATCAAAACGGTCTAAAAATTCTCTTCTATGTGGTTGCCTTTGCTTATTAAATATTTCCTTTTTTTGTTCATTGACATAATAGTAGATGTTTTGATGTCCTAAAATCCAGTTTTTAGCTTGAGTTTTATATCCTGATAATACTTGAATATCCCAAATAATTTCTCTTTTAAAATTCTCTGCACCCATTACATTATTTAATAGAATTCTTCCATAATGATTTGCATTTTCATCCAAATGTAAATAATAACTACCTCTTTTACTCAAAAGCTCATAACTAAGTCTTATTCTATCTTCCATTAAGCTTAACCAAGTACTATCTTGATACTTATCTTTATAAGAAAAATCACTTCCAGTATTAAAAGGTGGATCGATATAAATTACATCTACTGTCTTATTGTACTTTGTTCTTAATGAATTTAGCCCTTGATAATTATCTGATTTTATTAAAATACCATTAAGTTCATTTTCTATATTATTAAAATAATCTAAGATTTCAGATCTCAATTCAGCAAAATATTTTGTATCGATAGGTAAAAATTTAAAATCAACATTTAATCTGTTATTCTTGAGTATGTCTTTAGGTTTAATAGAAGCAGCTCTTTCAAATTCTTTCCATTCCTTTTTAATTTCTTTTCCACTATCATCAAGCCATTGTTTCCCTAATTCCTTCCATTCCTCAACCTGCTTTTTCCACCCTGAGTGATTAATAATTTTCTTAATCAAATCAACATTATTTTCAAGCTTATCAAGCGTTAAAACATAATTACTGTTTCTAACAAACTTGGGTTTGTTCCATATAGCTTTCAGTTCCTCTTCAAATTTTGCAATGTATTCAATTACTTTGTAGGCAAGTTGTTTTATCGTTTGAATGTATTCAATTCTTTCAAGCTGCCATTCATTATATAAATTATTATCACCAAAAAGCTGCTGGTACATAAATAAGTCAAACTGCTCTTTAAGAAATGCCTCAGCATCTTTATGGATAAAGTAATCGACTTCATTCTGCTTTTTGTAAACTGCAAAAGCTTTTTTCAAACCAGATTCAGTAACCTTGTACAAATTATTTACTTCAGCATAAGCAAGCATATCATCAATTTTACTTATTGCAAACTCAATCGTAACAGTATTAAGTGCATCTTCATTACTAAACAATAATAATGCGTCCTGCAGTGTTTTGGTTTTTAAGCCTTCCCGCTTCAAATTGTTTTTAACAATTTTAATATTTGGGTGCTTGACTTTTCCATCATTCTCTGCAATAAATTTTCTTACAGCATCCGGTGAATCCTGTCCCAAATATTCTTTTATCTTATCATACTTTGCTCTTGAGTTATCAGCATAAAGAACTTTGAAAGTCAGCTTTTCATTTGTGGCATCTGTTAAATAAAATTCTAATTCTTTTTTCTCGTTACTTTTTTTATGCTCAATATTGCTTGCATCAAAATCAAAAAGCAGCTCATCAACTTCTAAATTATTTACTGTAGCATAAGCAGCTTCAGACTTCACATAATAAAGCCGTTGTGTTTTCCAGAAAAGGGAAACATCTTCTCTTTCGCTGTAAACTTTTTCATAAAGATTTTTATAGAAAGGAGTTTGGCTGAAGAAGGGAGTACCGGTTTCATTTAAATAACTTTCAAAGAAAGTATATAACTTCTGATAAAGTTCTTCTCTCTCTTTATCATCCTTTATCTTTTCAGCAACTTCTTTTTGAATGTAAGGTTTTATTTTTGCGAAGTACTGGCTTTTAATTTTCATCAAATTAACAAAGCCGGATTTCCCCTCGATCTTTTTACCGGCTTCGCCAATAAAAACATCTTCTAAAGCGGAGTAAAATTTTTGTTCGTTTTTAAGCATAACCTTTATTTTCAATTATAATTAGCATTATAAATTTAGAAAGTTTAAAATATATCGTGGAAATAGGAAAACTTTAATCATAAATATGGTCTAAATTGTTTGTCAAAGATAACAGAAAAATTTCCAATAACAATAGACCATTTCTTTATATGCATCTTCCATTTTTTGAACTATCCATGTAATCCAACAATAATATTTGGGTTGAGTCTTAACCCCGCCAGAGGGCAGGCAATTGGAAAAATGATTTTGCTTTGTGGCTTTTGTAATCCGTCAATATACGGAGACGATGTAAGGCTTGAACATACCAACAACTAAAAGATTTGCCGCTAAGCCTCACCGACACCCACAGACCAAGCCGATTCTTCATGCCTGCGACATTTATGTCCAAACACTCATATACTCTTAGATAATCAATATTTATGATTCGTTAGCTAACTAACTATTTTACAGACACTCTCATATCCAAAAGGAAATTTCGAATAATAAAGTTAAAATGCGGCTAATATTCAAAATTAATTATTTCTTACCTATTCCGATTTATCGGTGATTTAACATTAATCTAAATAGCTGAATTCTATTTACGCTGAATGACTGCCCGGAGAGATGTAGTTCCTTTTTCATCCTTTTGGACTATTGATATACTTTCCCACTATTTACAATTTTTACTTTGTAAAAAACAATCGTCTGCACCCAAATTCAAGTATTGCAGCATATTAAAATATTTTTGTCTAATTATAGAAAAGAAGAAAGTTGAGACCTTTAGCTCGTTGGCTATCAAAAACTTAACAATACTATAATGCCAAAACTTAAAAAACATAATCGAATAAGAAATTCTTACAACAATATCAATTACTGAAGTTACGCACTTTGTGATTTCTTAGTGTCTTTGTGACTTGGTGGCAAAAAGAAAGTATAAAAAAATGAGCCACAAAGGCACTAAGTCACCAATTTTCACTAAGAATATTTTATGAAATTCAACTCATGCGTAACTTCAGTCAATTATAAGAATCTAAAAAAAAACGCTGCTAATATTTTAGTAGTTAACAAATTAAATACATAGGAGGTTATATGAAAAAAATAATTATTTCAATTCTCAGTCTAATATTCCTTCTCCTCATAGCTGGTTGTTCTCGCAGTACAGAGCCTCAGATTCGCATTACGAACAAACAAGCGGGCAAAGTAGATGTTAAAATCCAGGCATCAGGGAAGATAGAATTCAACATTAGTGATGTTGAGCCAGGGCAAACAACGGATTATCAAGCAATTTCAGAAGGTAATGTTTCTGCTACGGCTATTGTCCAGAATCAGTCAATATCGTTCCTTGCTGCAAAAAGCACACGTTACACAATTGTCATCAGTACGGATGCGCCGCCGTCACTGCGCATCGACAAATAATGGTGATAGCGCAATATGGGTTAACTTTCTTAAACATGGCAGATTAATTTTTCTATTCTTCACCCTTAAAGAAGAGGGTTAAAGGAATTATAAAAACTTACTAACGATAAGAGATTTTTTTATGCTAAGATTTCTTGATATATGACGCCTCAAAATTGATGTGGCGATTATAATTAGATAGGTGGTCATATGAGAACAACTTGACATTTTACTTTTAACATTGATTGCCGCCCATATTGCGCTAAAGCCAATTGACGAATTGAAAAAAACTCATTCTGAAAATCAAAGACTGGAAACTGCAAACTAAAGAACGAAGACTGAAATTGCCCGGCTATTGTTTCTACTTAAAAGTGCGTTACTATTCTATAAATAAGTTTTAATCGGGGCAACCAAATTTTCAAATTACTTACTCACCCAAAAGATGTAGTTCCTTTTTCATCCCTTTGCCTGATTTACTAAAGCACATTTAGTATGTAGTTTACATCCACGTTAATATCGAAAACTAATTTAACAAAGGAGTTAATTTATAATGAACGAAGTAAAAAACTATTTTAAAATGTGGTTAATTCCACTGCTGCTGGTCATGATTATGGCTGGTTGTGAAGATAGAAATGCAATCATGTACCCGCCGGTTATAACGACGCCAACGGTGACTGCAACAAATCCTGTAGATCTATCCACAAGCGTGCCTTTCAACCAGAACATCACTGCAACATTTAGTGAAGCAATGGATTCTTCAACGATTACCTCCGCAACATTTACTTTGATGCAAGGTTCATCGTTCGTTTCAGGTACTGTGTCTTATACAGGCATAATTGCCAATTTTTCACCGTCAAGCAATCTCGAGGCTAATACGACATATATAGCTACTATGACAACAATGGCAAAGAGCCTTGCTGGCGTGGCATTGAAAAACAACTATGTTTGGAGTTTTACAACAGGCGCAGCTGCAGCAATTGTTCCACCGGCTGTTACTTATACTGACCCGGTTAACGGCGCCACAAGTGTGCCTATAAACCAGAAGATCGCTGCAACTTTTAGTGTAGAAATGGATGCTTCGACGGTTACAACATCGACATTTACTCTACTGCATGGTACATCAGCAGTATCAGGCTTTGTATCTTACTCCGGAACAACTGCAATTTTTGCGCCTTCAAGCAATCTTGTCCCAAATACAGCTTACACTGCAACGATTACTAATGCAACTAAAGATCTCGCAGGTAATGCTATGGCGACAGATTATGTATGGAGCTTTACTACAGGTCCAACAGCAGTTGTCACTCCGCCTACCGTAAGTTCTACGGATCCAATTAATGGCGAAATAGGTGTGCCTTTTAACCAGAAAATTGCAGCAGCTTTTAGTAAGACGATGGATGCAACAACTATTACTGCATCTACGTTTACTTTAACGCAAGGTACAAATTCTGTTTCAGGTTTCGTCTCTTATTCCGGCACAACCGCAATTTTTGCACCGGCAGCTAACCTCTTACCAAATACTTCCTATAAAGCTACTATTACAACAGGCGCTAAGGATTTGGCAGGTAATGCTCTTGCAAGTAACTATGTATGGAATTTTACAACAGGCGCTGCAGCGGTTATTACGCCGCCGACAGTAAGTTTTACAGACCCGGCTAATGCCGAGGTAGGTGTGGCTTTGAATCAGAAAGTAGCCGCAACTTTTAGTAAGACGATGGATGCCTCAACTATTACAACTGCAACATTTACTTTAAAACAAGGAACTACATCAGTTTCAGGTTTTGTCTCCTATACTGGCACAACAGCCACTTTTGTCCCTCTAAGCAACCTTGCGCCTAATGCAACTTATAGTGCTGCAATTACAACCGGCGCTAAAGATCTTGCAGGTAATGCTCTAGTAAATGACTATCTATGGAGTTTTACAACGGGCTCAGCAATAGTAGTTACTCCTTCCTACGGTAAGTTCAACAAATCCTGCTAATTCTGAAATAGATGTGGCTTTGAATCAGAAAATAGCCGCTACTTTTAGCAAGACTATGGATGCTTCAAGTATTACAGCATCAACATTCATATTGATGAATGGAACAACCCCGGTTTTCGGCTTTGTGTCATACTCGGGTACAACCGGTATTTTTGCACCGGCAAGCAATCTATTACCATTTACAAGATATACCGCTACTATTACAACCGGAGTTAAGGACTTGAATGGTAATTCAATGGTTAATGATTATGTATGGAGTTTCACAACAGGTGCAGCACCAGTCATTATTCCACCGACAGTAAGTTCCACTGACCCGGCTAATGCAGCAACAAATGTAGCTTTGAACAAACAAATTGCTGCAACGTTTAGTAAGACGATGAATGCATCAACTATAACTACTGCAACATTTACTTTGATGCAAGGAACAACATCTGTCTCGGGCTTTGTTTCCTATTCCGGGACAACAGCAATTTTTTCACCGTTAGGCAACCTCTCACCGGCAACTCAATATACCGCCACTATTACGACCGGGGCGAAAGACCTTGCTGGAAATGCTTTAACGAACAACTATGTTTGGAGTTTTACAACGGGCGCAGCGCCGGTCATCATTCCGCCTACAGTTAGTTCTACCGACCCTGCAAATCTCGAAACAGGCGTGGCTTTAAACCAACAAATTGCAGCAACGTTTAGTAAGGCAATGAATGCCTCAACTATTACTACCGGAACGTTTACCTTAAAACAAGGAACAACGTCTGTTTCAGGCTTTGTCTCCTATTCGGGTACAACCGCAATTTTAACACCGGCAAGTAACTTGGCACCATTTACTATATACACAGCCACGATTACAACCGGTGCAAAGGATTTGACGGGCAACGCTCTAACAAATAATTATGTTTGGACGTTTACTACGGGCGCAGCGCCGGTAATTATTCCGCCAACAGTAAGTTTAACTGACCCGGCTCATCTCGAAACAGGTGTGGCTCTGAACAAACATATTGCAGCAACATTTAGTAAGGCAATGAATGCCTCCACAATTACTGCGGCAACGTTTACATTAAAACAAGGCACAACATCCGTTACAGGTTTTGTGTCTTACTCCGGCACAACCGCTATTTTTGTACCGGCAAGTAATCTATCTGCAAGTACTGAATATACTGCAACGATTACAACCGGAGCAAAGGACTTAACAGGTAATGCATTAGTAAGCAACTATGTTTGGAGGTTTACAACGGGCACAGCGCCGGTTATTGTTCCACCAACTGTAATTTCTACAGACCCGGTTGATGGCGAAATTGGTGTTGCTTTAAGCAAACAAATTACCGCAACGTTTAGTAAGGCAATGAATGCCTCAACTATTACAACGGCAACATTTACTTTAATGCAAGGATTAACATTTGTATCCGGCACTGTAAGCTATTTTGGCACTACGGCAACTTATACGCCATCAAATAATTTAGCGCCGTTTACAACCTACACAGCAACGATTACAACTGATGCTGAGGATTTAACAGGTAATACTCTGGCTGAAAATAAAGTTTGGAGTTTTACAACCGGTAACACTTATACAGTCTCACTGTCATCACTACCCGTTTTAGGCGGTTCTACAAGTGGAGGCGGTTCATTTAACGCTGGCGCGACAGTAACAGTACACGCAACACCGAATCCTGGATTTACGTTTACTAACTGGACAGAAGGCGGAGTTGAAGTATCTACAAATGCAAGCTATATATTTACAATAAACGCAAACCGTATTTTAGTTGCAAACTTTGCAGCTATAGAGTATATAATTACTTTATCATCAAATCCGGCTCTTGGCGGCACTACAAGCGGAGGCGGTACATTTAATTCAGGCTCGATAGTAACAGTAAACGCAAACCCAAATGCTGGATTTGCATTTACTAACTGGACAGAAGGCGGAATTGAAGTATCTACAAATGCAAGTTATACATTTACAATAAGTGGAAACAGAACTTTGGTAGCAAACTTTGTTTCTACCGTTCTACAATATACTGTAACGCTATCAGCCAATCCGGCTGCCGGCGGAGCTGTTACTCAGTCTGGAACAGGCACGTATAATTCTGGCAGCAGTGTTACGGTAACCGCAACACCAAATGCTGGTTTTACATTTACCAACTGGACAGAGGGCGGAACAATCGTCTCTACAAATGCAAATTATCAATTTATTATAACGGGTAACAGAACATTAGTAGCAAGATTTGATGCAGCCGGTCCATCAATAGACCTTGGTGGCGCAGCGCCATTCGGAGGATTTGGCGGCAGCGCCGGTATGACCAACCAGGGAATCTTTACGGTAGTTAACGGAGATATTGGAACAACAGCAGCTTCTACTTTAGTTACCGGATTCCATGATGGCGGCGGAAACGTATTTACTGAAACGCCTCTAAATATTGGATTTGTAACCGGAACAGTATTCTGCGCTCCTCCGGCTCCGGGCACTCCGGCAAAATTTGCGATAGCACAGCAGGCTTTAGCCGATGCCACAAACGCATTCAACTTCCTCGCCGGGCTTCCGGCAGGTCCTGATCCAGGCGCTGGCGAATTGGGTGGTTTAGTTTTAGCTCCCGGAACTTATACATCTGCTTCGGGTACATTTAAAATAACTAATGGCGACCTTACACTTGATGCGCAAGGTAATCCAAATGCTGTATGGGTCTTCCAGATGGCACAAACCTTAACAGTTGGATTAGCCGGACAAGCCCGTAGTATCATTCTTGTAAACGGTGCAAAAGCTAAAAACGTTTACTGGCAGGTTGGCAGTGCAGCCACAATAAATGGAGCAGGCGGCGGCACGATGGCTGGAACCATAATCTCTTATGCAGGTGTTACTTTCTCTACTGCAGGCGTTGTTGAATTAACAACATTGAACGGTAGAGCACTGAGCCTTAACGCTTCAGTTACATTAGTAAACACCATTATTAACGTGCCCCTGCCTTAAAATAAGGTAGTGCGGTTGAGGTGAGGAGATTAGATCTCCTCACCTTATATTTTCAAAATGAGTGCACAAAAAAGCGCGCTGGTTTAGAGAATAAAAGAAAAGAATTGTAATAGTATTGAGTCAAAAGTATTTCGATATTTCAAAAAATATAAAAGGAAACATGAAATGAAAAATTTTTTAATGACGCTTGCATTGATGTTAACAATTGGCATTGGTGTTTCTCAAGCACAAACAGTAACCGAGAGCTGGGCATTCGGCGGAGGCTTAAGCTTTCCGAGATTTTACTCGGTAAATATAACATCCTTAAATTCTAATTACGGAGCATATCTTTCTATCCAACGAAATTTTTCTGAACATGTTGGATTAAGATTAAAAGCCGGTTATGCTCACCTCGAAGGGCAATATAACGATGCGTCCTTTAATTTGGTAAAAGAATCAACAAACCTTATGACAGGCGACCTTGATTTGCTTTATTATCTTGTCCCTTGTGCACCGGTTTCACCTTACCTGTTCGCCGGAGTTGGAGGAAATTTTAAAACAATAACTAACGGACAAACAGCTTTTAACGATAATAACAAATTCGGTTCACAATTGAATATTGGCGCTGGCGCCGATTTCAAAATAAATTCAAATTGGAATATAGTTACAGAGTTCGGTTATCATGTTACAAACAATTCAGAGCTTGATGGCTCTATTGTTCCTGTTCCTGATGAATTGAATGGACGTGATACTTACTTAGTTCTTAGCGCTGGCGTTAATTTCTTATTTGGTCATGGTGAACAATCAAAGCAGTGCGAGCCATGCTGTGAGGGTATCACCCAGGAAATGAAAGATATGACCAACTACGATAGAATTGAAGAGATGATTAAGAATCATATACCAAAAGAAGTTATTAAGGAAGTTGTTGTTGATAAATACATTTATGCAATTTCTGAGGATAGATTGGTTCTGGTAGGTGTGAATTTCGCTTTCGATAAATCAGACCTATTACCTGAGTCTTACACTGTACTTGATAAAGCCGTTAAGTTATTAAACGACAATCCTAATGTTAATGTTGAGATTGAAGGATACACTGATTATATCGGCACCGCTGAGTATAACCAGCAGCTTTCGGAAGAAAGAGCACAGACAGTTAAAAATTATCTTGCCTCTCAAGGTATAGCTCCAGATAGACTTTCGACAGTTGGTTACGGCAAAGGAAATCCTATAGCGAACAACGAGACTGAAGAAGGCAGAGCGATGAACAGAAGAATTGTGTTTAGAATTATTAAGTAAATAGTTCTTTATGCAATGTGTGAATGATATGAGGTTGTCTAAAAGTTCTTTCGTATGAAGATGTAATGCCTGCTCAAGAGGGCATACATTTCTTTCATTTGAAATAAAATTCCCGACTCTCCTGGGAAGGTTAAAAATGGAACAGTTTCTTTTAGGCAGCCTCATAGTTTTAGTAAAACAAATCGTTATTAAACAGATTATGGGATTGAATGTTCTTATTGCTTGCAGCCGGCTATCCGGATTAAGTTGATAAGACTAACTAATTCAAATTACGCATTATGATATTAGAGTTTTGTCGAGGCTGTTCCAAAAGTTGAAAAAGTCATTGCGAATCCCGCATGCGGGAAGTGAAGCAATCTTTTGTTTTTATTTCAAAATTGAGATCACTTCATCCGGCAGCCGCCACTTTGCGTAAGGTGAGTAACTAAGTTCTCTGTAATTTGAAACTGAATCACATTTCCAATAACTAAAACAATAAAGGAAAACTAAAAATGCGAAGAATATATTATGCCATTTTAATCTTTGGGATTTTAATGGGTTTTTCGACGCCTATAAAATCACAAATAAAATATGATGTGAACATCGGCAGTCAACCGGTTTGGGGACCGGTGGGTTATGATTATGTTGAATATTATTACGTGCCCGATCTTGATATTTACTACAACGTCCCGCAAAATCGTTATTACTATTATGAAAAAGATCGCTGGGTTTATAATACCAACTTACCTTCACGTTATAGTAGATTTAATTTGTACAACCATTACAAAGTGATTGTGAATGAACCAGAGCCCTGGCGAAAACACAAATACTACAAAGAAAAATATTACTCTTTTCGAAGTCGTCACGATCAGCAGTTAATACATGACAGCAGAGATTCAAAATATTTCATGAATAAAAACCATCCGGAATATAATAATTGGATGAAGCAGAAAAAGAACGATAACCGGGACGGCGATAAAAATATTAATAACAAAAAGAGTAATAAAGACAATAACAATAAGAGTAATAAACATAACAGTAGAAACCGAAGCGGAAAACATAAAAAATAAAATCGATGCAATTTCACTCGATGGATTTTGACTTACAATCCGTAGAACGGCAAGAAGAATTTAAGATTAAAATTTTGCCAAATTATTGATTAGCTGCTGGATAAAAAGCAAAAGATTTTGAAGTTAATGTTGAAACCAAAAAACATAGCGCGGCGAGCAGCAAGCAGCAAGTAAAAAGTAAAAAGTAAAAAACAAAGATTTACATATCAATACTATAGGAATTTAAAATGGATAAGTTAAATATTAAAAGAAACTGGAACGAGCTCGCCGGCAAGCTTAAACAAAAATTTGCTGACCTGACCGACGATGATGTGCTCTATAAGGAAGGTAAAGAAGAAGAACTGTTAGGACGGCTTCAGAAGAAGCTTGGTAAAACAAAGGAACAAATACGTAATCTGATTTCAAAACTATAGTAATTATTTTTTGTAAATGATTATTACGATATTAAAAATTTGTTTTTAATGTCTGATTTGAGGCTGCAC
>MNYQ01000197.1 GCA_001873185.1 Ignavibacteria bacterium CG2_30_36_16
TCCTGATCTTTTGTATAATTAGGTTTAACTGAAATGAACAAAGGATAACTTATTATTTTCTCAAACCGCAATGTAAATTGCCGTGTAATTTTATTGCTAAAACCGAAGTTGTATTGATATGTAAAAGCCGCGCCGAAATAAAACGAATCGTAGTAATAAGAAGCGTCAACATTGTACAGGTTTGTGTATTCGGAATACTCATCCGTGGATTGCTTGTGATCATACTCGCCCTTGTAATGGACGAAATTATATTTTAATGCAAACGGAAAGAAATCATGAAGTCCGCCTGCGAGGAAAGTCTGCTGTTTATATTTCCACGAGGGGTTGTTCATATTAAGCAGATCGTAATGATTGATTAAATAGAAGGAGCCGATAACATTCCATGTATTGTAAAATGATATTCCATGTGAGGTTGTTGTATCGGAGTAATCTCCATATGTATAATACACTGATGGGCTAACGTATGTTGAATCCGCGAAAATAAATCCGGTAAAAAAAAGCGCAATAATTAAGAGAAGGATTTTTCTATTCATCATTTTACAAGCTTTAATCCGGCTGTGGCAAGTGAATCTTTAGGACTGAGCATCAGAGCATTTGTTAAAAGCGTTTTAGCTTTTAGATTGTTGCCAAGATAATAATAAGTATAACCGAGAGAGAGATTCGGCTCATATTCGCCAGGATAAAGTTTGTATACTTTTTCTAAAAATGTTTTTGCGTTTGGAAAATCGCTGCTGTTCAAAAGGATCTGTCCGAGACGCAAATTTGCAGTATAATTATTAAAATCAAGTTTGATTATCTCACCGTACAATCTCTTCACTTCGTCCCATTGATTTAGCGCCGCAAGGGGAAAAACTAATCCGAGCTTTGCCTCAACTGATGATGGATTAATTTTTTCTGCAGTGCTATAATATTTTTTTGAATTGTTAAAATCGGCGTTAGCATAGTAAAGCCAGCCGAGGCGGAGATTAAAAAGATAATCGCTTTTATAATCGCTGTAAACTTTTTGCAGCTCACTGATAGCGCCATTATAGTCGCCGCTTTTTTCTTTATTTATTGAAGCATTAAAAGCTTTCACGTTTGTCGGCTGATCTTGCGATGTAAGGTTTGAAGCAAAAAATATTATTATTGCTGCAATTGCTGTAAGACTGATAAGAAGATAGTTCTTCATTGTTTTTCCTCATTTATTAGTTTCTTTGCATTGAAAATTTTGATGTTGTTTTCGTAGAATTCAAATTCTTCAATTCCCTCGTCGGGGTCTATTGTTAACGCTCCATTAAACTTCTTCGAATAAAATGAAAATATTCCCGAACCTTTTATTTCAATATCCGCTTTGATTGAATAACTTGCAACATCTTCTGGCTGTTCAGCATAAGTAAAATTTCCTTTTGCTTTTAGCATTTCGCCAAAGAAAAGCAAAAACTCGGATGCATAACGAGCCCAGCCGCAAGGAAGATGAGCAATAGAGTATTCATCATTCCAGTGTAAATTCTGTTGGTAACACAACGGCACACGCAGGGCAATCAAGTAAAAATAATATAAAGCAGATTTTTTTTCGCCGATGTATGACGTCAAGTAGAAAACTTTATCAGTTTGATAAATTACTACAATGTCACCTTCGGATGATTCAATATATTTATCGCTGTTCATGTTAATTTTTATTTCCCACTCTTCAACTTTTGTTTCGCCTTTATATTCATATTCAAATTTAAGTTTTTCTCCAAAACGCATCATAAAGGCATTCTTAATCGACTTATGGACTTCTACGTTCCTTACAAGTTCACCTTCTGCAGGATAAGCAAATGCCATCAATTCAAATCTACCGTTTCTGTTAGCAATATAATGGGCAAAAGGGAATTCGTATGTTTTATCACCAAGTTTATCGCTCGTTTGAAATTGAAAATGAATATGCGGATATTGCGAGCGCCCGCTGTTGCCGCATTTACCAATGATATCTCCTTTTTTTATTTTTTCTCCTTCTTTTACTTTTACCGAGTCGGCTGCAAGATGAGAAAGCGCGCTGAATAATCCGTATTCATGTTTTAGTATTACTGTGTTTCCCCAATTTTTCCTGATGTTAACATCGCCGATTTTATTATCCGGAATAGTATCAATAACTTTTACAACTTCACCGTCTAACACGGCTGCTGCGGGAAGACTGTAACAGAAATAATCTGTCAGGTTATCTCCGCTGCCGCTATATTGATTTTGTTTTTCATCTACCACAACAAAATCCCATGCGTATTTCCACTCATCTTTATGAGTATGCTCGCCTTCAAATGCCTGGTTAATAAACCATTCTCCAAAGAAAGGGAATTCGGGGAATACATACTTAAATTTATCGAAACGGGCTTTGCGTTGATTGTGATAGTAAAGATTCTCTTCAGGCGAACCGGGCTTAAAGTAGAGAAGCACCAAATCGGTTTGATCTTTTCTAAACTTCAAGCTGTAAATAGCAGTGAGCACAATAAAATTAAAGGGAAGTACAAGCAAAGGAAGATAAGTTCCGGAAAGAAGACGGGTAAAAAATCCGGTGAAGATTACAACCATCATCGTTGATACTATTACGAGGAAAAAACTTTTTCGTGAAGGAATAATTAAACTTCCGCCCAAAGCAAACGCTGTTAAAATCGAATTAAAGCTGGATAGAATAATCAGGTTGTCTTTCATTCCCGGAAGAATTAATCCAAGAAAAATATAGTTAAGCACAAACGCAACGATACTAAGCGTAAATAGCACTCTTGAAAAGATTAGAAGCGCTGCGGTGATAATAATGCCGGAAATAATATTTGGTTGAAATATAATCAGCGCCATTGACTTGAAGTAATAGATTACTAATTGCGGAAGAGAGGAAAAATATCCTGCATCGTTTGCAGAAGCGTCTGCAAGATTTATAAAATCATAATTGGAAAGAAAAATTATAAATATGTAAATAGATAAAACAAACGGCAGACTTAATCCAGGAAGATTAAAAGCAACGGCAAGATGATTCTCGAGTACCGCAGTTACAAAAAAAGAAATTATTATGAAGATAAGAATTAGGGCGAATAAAAATATATCTATCTCATAATAAAAAGACGCAGCAGCGCCTAATAGAATTCCGTTAAAGCCATAAAAACCGCTTCTGATTTTCTCGGTATCAAACTTAAGCCAGGCAGCCATGGTGTTTGAAAGAACAACTCCAAGCAGCGCAAGCAGCCCTGCACGGGGCATCAGCATAGTAGAAGCCAATACAGCAGCGCCAAACCATCTTCTATTTGTAAAAAATATTTGAGCGTAAGAGTATAAAATTGAATCGACGAATAACCGCATTATCAGGTTGCTTTATTTAAGTTTATCCGGTAATATTTCTCTGTTGAGCATATAGTCGAGGTTTTCCGATTTTCGGATAAGTTCAACCGTAGAATCTTCCATTACCATTACAACATTGGGGCGCATATTGATGAACTGCATCCACTGAGTATTGTTGTAAGCGCCGGTATAATCTATAACAACCCTGTCACCTTTTTTTAGCGAAGGAAAATTTATCGTCTCGCGAATAACGTCAATGTTCATACAAAGAGGACCAAATATAGTTGTATCCTCAATGTTCACACCGCTGTCCTGCGCAGGATTAATTGAATGTTTATACCAAAAACCAGTAAAGAGAAGATTAACTCCTGCATCAATAACAAGCGCGCGTCTCCCGGTCGATAGTCTTTTATTTGCAAGCACTGTGGAGATGATGTAACCCGTGTCATCAATTAGTGCTCTGCCTGTTTCAAGGATCAGAGTTGGCATTTCATCAACTTTAAAATTTAATTCATACAATCCCGATGCAATTGCTTCGGCAAATTGCTCCATTGAAGGGACAACTTCTTCGGCAGGGAGATACTGCCCGATTAAAGTGTTATGCGAAGCAAAGCCGCCTCCCATATCAATATAATTTACTATCGTATCATATTCATCTTTTAAGAAGCGGGCGAGCGAAGCTAATTTTGAAGCGGCAATTCTATAAGCTTCGGCGGTCATCATGTAAGTGCCTATATGCGTATGAAGCCCGATTAGCTGAAGATTTTTGTTCATCATTATTCTTTTTAATGCTTGCGTAGCTTCGCCGTTTTCGTAATTAAACCCGAAACGATCCCACTTAGGATAAACACCAACGTCCAGATTTACTCTTATTGCAACCTGAGCTTTTAAATTAGTTTCCTGAGTTAGCTCAATAATGTCATAAAGCTCATCAAAATGATCGATGTGAATTTTTGCTTTTTCTTTAATTGCTTTTAGCAAAGCTTCGCGGCTTTTATCCGGACCGTTGAAGATAATATGCTCTCCTTTTATTCCAAGTTTGCGCGCTTTATCGTATTCAAACTCCGACACAACTTCAGCCCACGAACCTTCTTGATGAAAGATATTACAAATCGCATTTAAATAATTTGTCTTATAAGACCATGCAAATTGTACTTTGGGATAGCGGGTTTTAAATATTCTAAGTGCATTACGCTGGTTGTTCCTAATTTGCTTTTCCGAAAAAACATAGAGCGGTGAACCAAATTGTTTAACCAAATCATTAACGGGCACTCCGTCAATTTCGGTTTTCGGCGCCGTTGTCGGGCGGCTTCCAAACTTATTCATCAAACCGGAATAATGTTTGTTAATAACCGGGCGTTCGTATCTTTTTTTATCTGCCATTTTTAATATTCTCCAAAGGTTGCGATTTTTTCATACTCTTTAATTGATGTTATCAAATCCCACGAACTTCTAACGAAGATAATTCCGGAAGTGTAATTTGTAAAAGGTTCAACATCTTCACCCATAGCGAGACGGACAAGCGCATAGGGAAGATTTTGTCCCGCACTCGGCGCAAGATAAACCCACGCGGGAAATCGGGGATTAATTTCTAACAAATAATATTCTCCCGTTTCTGCAGACTTTATGAACTCAAGCTCCATTCCGCTCCGCCATTTTACTTTTTCAATAACTTTTTTTGATATCTCCATTAGTATCGGATTATCAAGCGTTACGCCTGCCCAGCCTTTACCTTTATCTGTTATGTACAATTTCCTCATCGGCACGGCGCCAACCATATTGCCTTTACCATCTCCAAGGGCAACTACATTAAACTCGTCGCCGCGTATAAATTCCTGAAGGATGATCGGGTATCCCCATTTTACACGGAGTTTATTAAACGCCGTTAAGGCTTCTTCAAAATTATTTGCAATGTAAGCATCATAAAAAATTCCTTTAACCGCAATCGGATAATTGAAGTTGTTTGGTATTGAATACATATCCTGTAATGAATTTGCGAGGATATTTTTGGGAACGTTAATGCCGTTGCTTTTACAAAAGTCGAACAAATTATCTTTCGCGCGGATGTTTAATTGGTCAATAGTTGGTAAAAAAGTTTTTATACCGATAGCGCTAAGCCGGTCTTGTAATTTTGCGAAGCCATAAAGTTCCGAATCGAGGCAGGGGATTATTAGATCAAGTTTTTCTTTTTCATGAATCTGTAAAATACGCTGATACAATTGCTCAAGCCCGCTGGAAGGGTAAGGGATCAAATAACATTTTGAAGCAATATCTTTCATATAAATTCCCGGTTCAAGCGAATCATAAATTAAACCGATCAAATTTCCTGAAAAACCTTCTCCTTCGCGGATGCTTCTGATTAGAGGTACTCCCGGACCGGGATTATCCGTAGCGTTTAATCCTGTTACTGCAATATTCATGATAATTTTAAAAGAGAATAATGTTTAAGTTGAGTTATAAAATCTTCAAGATCGCGTTCCACACTCTTTGCCTCCGCATCGTATTCTTCGCAAACTTTCTCAATAATTTGTTCGCCGCTCGAATTACTTTGAAGCATTTTGAAAATTAACTTTCCTATTTCGTTAAGTGTATATGATTCACCAGTTGCAGGTTGGAATAGAAAACCGGAATCACTAATAGCTACGTTTTGAGGGACAATGTAATTTGTCATAAAAAAACTTTCTCACTTATTTTTTACAATTGTATACTGATAGACAACAATATTTTTATATGGTTTAATTTACTTAAGCATCAACATTTTTTTAACGCTAAAATTTGCTTCCGATTGAAGCCTGTAAAAATACACACCCGACGCCTGCCGCATACCTTTGTCGTTAGTGCCGTCCCATATTATCTGATGACTGCCTGAACTCATCAAATTATTAACTAATGTTTTTACAAGTTCCCCCTTAACGTCATAAATTCTTAATGTTACCGGTTGATTTTTTTCGAGAAAAAAATTTATTTCTGTTGATGGATTAAATGGATTCGGGAAGTTTTGTGATAGTTCAAATTTTGTAGGCGCTGAAGAATTATCAAGCCCGACTAATCCGCTGTTGTAAATTTCATAGCTAAAATTTGCAAACATTGGGTATTCATATTTTGTAACCAGGCATTCCGTTGTTCCGTCGCTATTCATATCCCAAAGCACCGGATAGCTGTAATAGAAATTAGCATCGTTTTTTTCGAAGATAGTGTTACCGTTTGTAATATCGAAAATTTTAAAAGCCTGACGATAGTAGGTGCCTGTTCCATAATATGAAAGGATGTAAAACTCCGGGTGGCTATCGTTATTCAAATCCATATTCAATGAATAAATCTGATAGCCTGCAAGTCTCTCAGCGCTGTTAAAAGTATAAGTAAATTCAGGCGTTGATGAATAGCCTTGCTGCATTATTTGAAATTTTAATGTGTCAAGAATATAAAGCCTTTTTGACCAGCCGTTGTCAACTTTATCAAAATCAATCCAGCCGGAGAGTGAACTGTAATTAAAATTTCCGGATGACCAAACTTGCTGCCATTGAGCATTTGCAGAAGAAGTAATCATAAAATATACCAGCAAGAGAAGAAATCTTTTTAACATATTTAAACCTTGATTTTAAAGTGGATAAAAGTCTATGTTAAATTAATATTTTTTATATTCTTAACGAAATAATTTTACTATTTTAGAAATCAAAATCTTCATTTGTATATTTAATCTAAATTTAATATTATGCTTAAAAAAACATTTACTCCGATGCTTATTATTAGTATGATTTTTTTCTTTTGTTCAGATATCTATGCACAAACAAAATACGATGAAATAAATATTCTAATTAATAGTGGTGAATACTCAAAAGCAGCGAAGAAAATTGACTATTTAGTAACAACTGCCGGCTTGTCGGGCGAAGAAATCTATTCTCTCCAATTTCAAAAAGATAAAATGGAAAGAATTAAAAAGGATTTTAGACTCACCGAAGAATACATTATAAAAGCTATTTCAAAATACTATCCATCTTTATCTAAAGAAGAGCTTAAGCAATGGGAAGAAGATGGCTCACTCGAAATGAAAATTATAGACGGCGAAAAGAAGTACTTTAATAATGCAGCGCCGAATTTATTTAGAGTAAACAAAGAAGCAAAGCAAAGGAAAATTGAAGTTGACGGCTCGGCTGAGGATAAATTAAAAACTTTTTTAGCCGATCATATTCCTCAGTCGGTCGAACTTTCATTAAAATCTGGTTCTAATTTATCAAACCCTAAGCGAATAAAAATTAATTACACTTTATCTGTTGACAGCGGTGTTGTTCCTAAAGGCGAGATAATCAGAGTTTGGCTTCCTTATCCCCGAAATGAATATGAGCGGCAAAGTGATATTAAACTGCTCAACGTAAATTGTGAAAATTATTTAATCTCGCCGGATGCTTATTTTCATAAATCTTTATATGTAGAAAAGCCGGCGGAAGGTGATAAACCAACAGAATTTGAATTTTCGCTTGAGTACACATGCAGCTCGCAATGGTTTAATTTGAATGAGAATAAAGTTAGACCATACGACGAAACCTCTAAATTATATAAGGAATTTACTTCGGAACGGGCGCCGCATATTGTCTTTTCAGAAAAAATTAAAAAGCTATCGGAAGAAATTCTCGGCGGCGAAACAAATCCATATAATAAAGTAAAGAAAATAGCAATATGGATAAATGATAATATCCCATGGGCAAGTGCCCGGGAGTATTCCACTTTAGAAAACATATCTGATTATTGTGTTTCTAATATGCACGGCGATTGCGGAATTAAGAGTTTGTTATTTATTACGCTCGCCCGCTGCAGCGGCGTTCCCGCCAAATGGCAAAGCGGCTGGATGATGCATCCACCTGTAATTAATCTGCATGACTGGGCTGAAGTATATTTTGAAGGCTATGGCTGGGTACCGGTAGACGCCGATTTCGGAATTCAAAATTCGGAGGATGAAAAAGTAAAATACTTTTATACTAACGGAATTGACAGCTATCGTTTAATTGTGAACGATGATATTTCGAGAGATTTTTATCCGGCAAAAATTTACCCGCGCAGCGAAACAGTTGATTTTCAGCGTGGAGAAGTTGAATGGAAAGGCGGCAACCTTTATTTTGACAAATGGGATTACCACATGGATGTAGAATATCCCGATTAAAGTGCCTTAAAAATGCCTTATTAGCTTTCGGTAATTTTTTTTAATTTTTTAGCATTCATAAATAAAACGTTTCTATTTTTTGTTTGCAGCAATGTTTTATAATTTTACGAACTTTTTTGAGAGAAGAATGAACAAATTAGCAGCAATTACTTTGATGTTGTTTTTAACTTCAGTATCCTTTGCACAGAACACTAAATATTTTGATTCTCCCTTTGCACTCGGCGGCGGCTACACACCCGCATGGTATATTCCTGAGATGGATATACTGAATGCAGAACTAAAAAACTTTGGTGTGGGTGATTTATCAACCGGCGGATTTTACGCTTCCGGCGGCGCCGGATTTATTTACCTTCCGTTCATCGCCTCTCAAGTACGTTTTGGAGGGATGGGTTTTGGAGGTTCAACTTCAGAATCAAACACTGTTAATGGCATAAGCAGAGAATTAGTTTATAACTTAAGCGGCGGCGGAATTACAATAGAGTATACTCTTCCTTTTGTAAGAGATTTAGGAATTTCAATCGGTGCAATTATCGGCGCAGGAAATTTGGAAATTGAAATAAATAAAAACTCCGGTTCTTTTAACTGGGATGCTGCAGTAGGCGAGCTGAATACTTCTTCCTCTTACATTAGCAGACGATTTAGCAATAGTTATTGGATTATTTCTCCAACCATAAATATTGATCTTCCGGTTTATCGCTTTGTCGCTTTCCGACTTGGAGCTGGTTATCAATTTACATTCGGCGGCGAATGGGAAGCTGAGAATGGCAAAGCTTTAAGCGGCGTTCCATCCGGGATAAATGGAAAAAGTTTTTTTATTCAATCGGGAATCTTTGTAGGATTTTTCTCTTTTTAGGAGTTTCATGAAAAACGTACTTGTAACCGGCGGCGCCGGATTTATCGGAAGCAATTTTATAAACCATATTCTTAACGAAAGCGATGATTACAATATTATAAACTTAGATAAACTTACTTATGCGGGCAATCTCGAAAACTTAAAACTTTCGGAAGACAAGAAAAATTATCATTTCGTCAAAGGAGATATATGTAACTACGAACTGGTAGATTATCTCTTTCAAAAATTTCAGATAAAATTTGTAATAAATTTTGCTGCCGAGTCTCACGTAGACAGAAGCATACTCGGTTCAAAAGTTTTTTACGAAACCAATGTTATTGGTACTAATGTGCTCCTCGAAGTTTCGCGCAAGCATCAGGTTAAAAAATTTTTGCAGGTAAGCACCGATGAAGTTTACGGCAGTCTCGGTGCGGAAGGATTATTTACAGAAAAAACGCCGCTCTCACCTAATAGTCCATATTCGTCAAGCAAAGCTGCTGCCGATATGATGGTGCAAGCTTTCTACCATACTTACGGAATGCCAGTAGTGACGACCCGCTGCTCAAATAATTATGGTCCATTTCAATTCCCCGAAAAATTAATTCCTCTGATGATTATTAATTCATTAAATAACAAAAAACTTCCTGTATACGGCGATGGTATGAATGTGCGGGATTGGATTTATGTAATTGATCACAACAAAGCAATTGACCTTGTTTTTGAAAAGGGAAAAGAAGGCGAAGTTTATAACATCGGCGCAAGCAATGAAATGCCGAACATCGAAATAATAAAATTAATTTTACAGCACTTAAATAAAGGTAAGGAATTAATTGAATTCGTAAAAGATCGACCGGGACACGACAAACGATATGCGATAGATTCGTCTAAAATTCAGAATGAATTAGGCTGGAAACCCCACTTCAGTTTTGAACAAGCAATTGAACATACTATTGACTGGTATCTCGAAAATAAGCAGTGGTGGTCAAGAATTATTTCGGGCGATTATTTGAAATATTACGAACTTCAATACAACAAAAGATAAATTCCGATTGAGAGGCTTCAGAATGAAAAAACTTTTTTTAATAATACTATTAACTCAATTTTATGCACTTGCCCAAATGACTGGTTCGGATGCGGCTTCCACTCCTCAATCATTGTATATGATTAGTGTGACAATAGGCGGCGCGTTTTTAGATAATGGTTCATTCCCAGCCTTGATGACTGAAAGAGTGGATCAGTTTGTCACACGGGTTTATAATGAATCCATAGTAAAAATGGAAGCAAGAAAAAGAACGAATATTAATTATAATTATTTCGTCAATGAAAATATTCTTGGTGAGTATGCTTTAAGAAACATTGTGTTAAAACATGCTGATGGTTCTGAAGAAAAAATTGATCTTGCAAAATTTAGAATAAATGGTGATTATAAAAATAATCCGTATCTCAAGAATGATGATATTCTGGTTTTCCCGGTTTTAGATTTAGAACGAAATTTCATATCGATTGAAGGAGCTGTCAACTCGCCAGGTCGATACCAATATAGCGAAGGCGACCATCTTGATGACATCATTGAACTTGCCCTCGGAATAAATAGAGCATATGAGAATGTTGATAAAATAAGAATAAGTCGCCTAAGTTATGACGGAGAAAAAGAAGAAGCTATCGAATCAATGATTGTCTCAAATCCCATATTAAAGGCAGGCGACAGAATTGTTGTTGTTGCTGAAGAAACCCAAAAGAGGGATTTTAGGGTAAATATTATAGGCGAAGTTAAAAAAGCAGGTTATATCCCGATAACAAAAGGCAGTACAACTTTGAGGGAAATAATATTAAATGCTGGCGGGTTTACTGAAAAAGCTGATTTAGACAGAGCCGAATTGATAAGAAGTGTAAACGTTTTTAAAAACCCGTTTTTCTCGGAAGAATTTGAGAATTTAATGATGTCCCGAATGGCAAATATTTCCGTTGAAGATTCTCTTTCTTTTGTGATAGATAATAAGCTTCGATTTGCAAGAGGAAATGGTTTAATTAATTTTGCTAAGATAATGGATAGTACGAATAGCGAAGGGAGTTTTATTGTTAAGGATGGAGATGTAATTTTTATCCCCGAAAAAATAAACCTTGTTTATGTTTTTGGTCAAGTCGGTAAACCCGGTTATGTAAAACATAATCCAGACGAGAACTTCCAATTTTACATACAAAAAGCGGGTGGAATTGGTGCAACTGCAAAGGGTGAAATATACTTAATAAAAGGGCAGTCAAGAACCTGGTTAGAAGTTGATGAAGACTCAAAAGAAAAGATTGAACCCGGTGATTATATCTGGGTGCCGAAAGAACCTTTACGAACGTTTGATTATTATGTCTCAAGGTTTGGCAGTTATGTTGGTATACTTGGTGGTGTTGCAACTGTAATACTTCTAATAATTCAACTTGGTAAATAAAAGCAATAAAATTCCCAAAGCCATGGACGAGTTTTTTTATTAATTCTGGATCGGGTTCAGGCGGGTAGAAAGTCAAAGGCAGAAGTAAAAAGTTAAAGAACATATTGGTTCTTCGGCAAAAAGTGTGGATAGTAAAAGAAATCTTTAAGCGACTATCTATTGGGCATCTATAGAATCTCAAAATTAATCCGTTAGTTAACGGATTGCGAGTTACCAAAAAGGTATTGCCTTTATTTATCAAAAGAATGACCTCACTGTCATTGCGTCCCGCTTTTCGCATATGCGTCAACTTAAGTGATATGAAAATTAA
Source organism: Ignavibacteria bacterium CG2_30_36_16 (assembly GCA_001873185.1). Lineage (GTDB taxonomy): Bacteria > Bacteroidota > Ignavibacteria > Ignavibacteriales > Ignavibacteriaceae > CG2-30-36-16. The sequence continues at coordinate 12,027 of MNYQ01000197.1, forward strand.
ATTAATTTTTGATTATGATGCTGTAATTCTAATAAAATAAAACAATATAGCACTCCTACGGAGTGCTAGTATCTTGGGTATTTATGTATTTCTATAAATATTTCGCTCCTCTGGAGCGAAGATAAACAAGTTAAAAACTCCGTTAGGAGTTAAAAGTTTATAGAACTGGATAACCTAAAATAAACCGCACTCCATTAGGAGTGCCATATAAAAAATAGAAGCATTTAGTAAACATATTCAATTATATTTTAATGATTTACACAAATTATTTATAAAATTAAGTTGACGCCTATGCGCTTTGCGGGATTGGGAGCGAAGCAATCTCAAAATTCCACACTGTGATTGCTTCATTCGAGGATCCGTTAGCTAACGGATAATGACACTTTGTTTTTAGAGATGCCCTTAAGTAAATTTTCCGTCTCTTGCGAATCATGGACGCTGGCATCCGTTACCGAATAGGAATCTATCAGTTTACTTTTCTCATCAGCTTTAACATGATCTTTATAGCCGTAATAACTCTTTCCGTTCTTTTTTGTCCATCTCGCATCAATATCTTTCTGCTCCAATTTATTGGGATTGGTCTTCCACTTTTCGGGAATTTCCCCTTTCTTTATTTGTTTGTTTTCTTCCCGATTGTTTCGCTGTATCGGGACTTCTACAAAACTGGCATCTACTATTTTTCCTTCGTTTGCTATAAGATGGTTTTTCTGAAGTTCTTCTTTGAATCGGTCAAAGAGTTTTC
>MNYQ01000027.1 GCA_001873185.1 Ignavibacteria bacterium CG2_30_36_16
GAAGTAAGAAATAAGAAGTAAGAAGTCAGAAGTCAGAATGCAATTTCTTTTATCTTCTAATTTTTAATTTTTAATTTTTAATTTTTAATTTCTAATCTGCAATTACAATTTGATTACTTTCAAAGAATTTTTAGTACCGTCTTCCGTAAATTTTTTTTGGCAGTGGGATTATTGTTTAACAGAAATCAATTTTGTATTATTATCCCTCAATTTTATGCGTAATAGTAAAGGATTCTTTTTTTAAATGAGCGAAAACAAAAACAATAAATATTGGGCGCTTATACTTGGCGCTTCATCCGGTTTTGGTGAAGCTGCTTCATTAAAACTTGCAGAGGATGGATACAACATAATTGGTATTCATCTAGACCGGCAAGCAACTATGCCCAATGTGGTGCGGATTGTTGAACAGATAAAAGGTTTTGATAGAGAGGCAGAGTTTTATAACATCAACGCTGCAGATGCTGTTAAACGTGAAGAAATTTTAGATGAACTAAAAACTAAGTTTGAAGGTGAGCAGGTAATTAAGGTACTTATGCATTCACTTGCATTCGGTACTTTAAAACCATTTATTCCTAAAGAAGGTGAAACTGCTTTAAACAAAGCACAGATGGAAATGACACTTGATGTAATGGCACACTCGCTTGTTTACTGGACTCAAGGTCTTGTTGTACACAATCTCCTTACAGATAAAGCAAGAATTTTTGCGATGACAAGTTCCGGCGGTCATACCGCAATACCTTTCTATGGTGCAGTATCTGCAGCTAAAGCTTCACTCGAATCGCATGTTCGCCAACTTTCAGTAGAACTTGGATATAAAAATGTAAGCGTTAATTCTATAATGGCGGGAGTTACAGACACACCTGCGCTAAGAAAAATTCCCGGAAACAAACCGATGCTTGATGTTGCCCGCAGGAAAAATCCTCGAGGTAGATTAACCACACCCGACGATGTTGCCATGGTAATATCTCTTTTATGCAAAGACGGAGGAGAATGGATTTCCGGAGGCATAATCCATGCAGACGGAGGAGAAGATATTGTTAATTACGTTGGTCAGGGCGGCGAAAACATTTAACACAAAAAAAAATTAAGGAAGATGATATGAAACCAATTGTTTTTACAGATGATACTTTTGAAACAGAAGTGCTTAAATCTGAATTGCCCGTATTAATAGATTTTTGGGCAGTATGGTGCGGACCCTGCAGGATGATTGCTCCAATAGTTGAAGAGATGGCAACTGAATTTTCCGGCAAAGCCAAAATAGGAAAACTTGACGTTGATGAAAATCAGCAGACTGCAATTAAATATGGCGTTCGTAGTATTCCAACACTTTTAATATTTAAAGGCGGGGTAGTAAAAGATACTATAATCGGCGCTGTTCCTAAAGCCCAGATAGTTCAAAAATTGAATGCGGTACTTTAATTATCTACAGTGCAACTTTAACTATACATATTGTATAACAGAGAATAACTTTAGATAATTTTTTTTTAACACTGACTGATACTGTGTAGATAAGAAAAAAGTAAGTAAACTGAAATCTGAAAGCTGTTATGTTAATTTCAGCCTGGCGCGTGCTCGCCGGTGAAATAAAAAAATATGATGAATTCGGTTTAAAAGGCATTATAAAGTAAAGTTGTTGTTTGTTAACCGTTCCCGCATGCGGGAAAACAAACTTTTATTTTTATCTAAAGTAGAGATCGCTGATCTTCACTGGTGGAGAGAATTATATTTTTAAGACAACTCCTTTATCTTCGGATGAAATGGCAACCCGAAAAGAATCTCTCAGAATCATTAAGATAGATGAAGAGATTATCGCCGGTGCACCCGGTGTCATTTCATCCATAGGCGGATTGAGTAATGTCTGCGCGGTTAAAATTTAATTTGAATGGTATAAAAATTTACTTGACAAGTTAGAAAAAAAGTTGTAATTATCGGGTGAATAAAAGCTTAAAAAATACTTGACATAAAAAAAAGGTTATAGTATTTTGTTTAGGTCTTTATAATTAATATTAATTTAACAAGAGGAAAGTTTGTTTTTTAAGTTTAATAATAAAATGGCTGTTTCTCGTATTAACAATAATCAAATAACTCACAATCAAAGGAGAGCAATTATGCTTAGAAATACAATTTGTATTTTGACGATTTTTATTTTGGCTGCTAGTTTTGGTTTGGCACAAAATAAAAACGCTGTTCAAACTTCAAAAGCTGCCATAGATATGGTAGACGGAAGTGGTGTTCACAATCCAAATCCCGCTAGCCCTCAGGCTGCAGTTCTTATTACAAAAATGTGGAATGCATATACCACACAGGCTTCCTATACAAACCAAATATATTTTGACCCATGGTCAAAATTATTAGGTGTTGTTCATAGAGTTGATCTTACTGGCGCCGGCTCAGGACGAATTGTGTATAATGTTTCTGATGATTTGGGTGCAAACTGGTCACTTCAGATTGGACCTATGAATTATCCTGGTCGTAATGCTGGTAGACATCCTAATATTGCTTTATCTAATCCTACTCATTCTGTAGACCCTGCTGATGTTTCTGTTCTTACAAGTTGGGCAGAATTAAGTTCAAGCTGGTTTTGGATTGTATTTTCATCTGATGCAACTCCAGGCGGCGGAACCCCGGTTTCTATTTTGGACTCTACTTACTATCCTGGTGACGAAATGTTTGTTGCCGAAAACGGTTATGGTTTTGGTATAGTTCCCAAGATTGATTATGGAACAAACGGCGAAAATAATGATTTATTTACGACTACAGATAAAGGTGCAACATGGGCTAAAACAGCATTTTCTACTTCGGCAGATTTTGAGGCAGATACCTGGAACGGTACAAAAGGTGATTTTGACCCTGTTGGTTCTGGTTATATTATGGTTCAAGGTCAAAAACCGGGCGAACCATTTTATACTTTTGCATTAAAACATTCAGCCGATAACGGAATGACATGGGATGCAAACTGGTCATGGTTCAATCCATATACAGACGCTGCTTATGAAGGCGGTAGATTAGGCGATTCAGTTCACGCATTAAATTATGAAGTTGACTTTATAACTTACGGCGCAACTGGCGAACCTGTTTTTGCAGGTACATTTGTAGATACTGTTGACGGTAGTGCTACCGGTATTTATGTGTTAATACAGAAAAACGGCGTATGGGAAGCTTCCTTAGCCCGCAAAGTTAATGCTACATCACTTGCTCTTCCAGGCGGTTTATCAACTCTTAACGAAGTTCAATTGGCTAGAAGCGTAGACGGGAAAGTTTTGGCTTTAACATATGCTGATCTTCCTACTGAAGTTGATACATTATATGATCAATACGTTAGATGGTACAATGGAGCTACCTGGTCAACTGAAAAAAACTTAACTAACACCCCGCTTATTAACGAAAAATATTCTCAGTTAGCATCACGTTTAGATAAAAATGGTGATGATTACCAAGCTTACCTAATGTACACCATTTTTGGCGGTAATGACTGGAATGATTTAGGTGAATCTGAACTTTGGTTACTCGATAATGTTAAAGCAACCGTTATTGTTGTTGGAGTTAACGACAACCAACCTGTTGTTAATAGTTTTGACCTAAGCCAGAACTATCCTAATCCTTTTAACCCGAGCACTTTAATTAAGTTCTCAATTGCCGAAAGAAGCAATGTTACCTTAAAAGTATTTGATATGCTTGGCAGAGAAGTAGCAACATTATTAAACACCACAAAAGATGCTGGCAGCCATGAAGTTTCCTTCGACGCTTCTAACCTTGCTTCAGGTTTGTATGTTTATACCTTATCTGCAGGTAATTTCACTTCATCGAAAAAAATGATGTTAATGAAATAATTGTGGTCTGGTACAATTAAAACATTTCCGGTAGCTGAACCGCCTTTTTACAGGCGGCAGCTACCTTTTTTTAGTCCAGAGGTCAATCTTCTATCTAAAAATAAATATCTTCAAAGAAAATTTAATGAGGTATAAGATGCGGTTAAAACTTAAAGCAGGGATTTTAAGTTTGGCGTTTCTAATGTTCAGTTTTGTTATAACAAGCTGCGTGGAAGAGCCAACTATTGACCCTGTTACAAAACCATTTTCTGTTGCCAGAGTGGTTAACCTTTCAAGCAATGTACTCACAATGCGGATTACTATTGACGACGTGCCGACCTTAGATGGATTAGCTTCTCCTTCGGCATCGGATTACTTCGATATTAAATCCGGTAAAAGAAGATTTAAAGTGTATAACGCTGCCGGTGATCTTCTGTTTAACAAAGAAATAGAAATTATTTCTTATGATAGAACTACCATAGTATTTACCGGCACATATTCTACTAACGAGCTTGAAAACACATTCGCTAATTTTGAAGTGCCCGAAGGTGAAGTGTATGTAAGCAGCCAACCCGATGCAGGTATGGCTCATTTATATTTCGTTCATGCTTCAGCAGCTTTTGATACGTTAAGCTCGATAGATTATAATTTAGGATTAAATTACCTGCCGGCTGGCGATACAGTAAGCGTGGATACTGCTTTTGTTAAAATATTAAAATTCGGCGAAACTTTATCTGTTGGTAATGTAGTTCCCGGAGTTTATTCAAATATTATTTCAACAGCTGCTGCTAGTGCGGTTCAGTATAAAGATACGCTTAGTTTAGGCTCAATTAATGCCGGTTTTAGATTTTATATATTTCTATACGGAAAACCAAACGACCTGTCATATTTCAAGAATGAGGTGGTTCCTCCTCCAATTCGTTCACGAGATTGATAAATAAAAGGAGATAAAGAGTTATGAAAAACAAATTTACATTATTTTTTACGTTGCTCCTTTTGCTGGCTTCAACAGCCTACGCTCAAACCGGTAAAATCGTCGGTAAAGTTACTGATTTACAAACCGGCGAGGCGTTAATCGGAGCAAACATAATAGTACAAGGAACAAGTTTAGGTGCGGCAACAAACGTTGAAGGTGATTTTATCATACTAAACGTTCCGCCTCAAACATATACTTTATTAGCCAGATATATTGGTTATAAGGAAGTTACACAATCTAATATTAGAGTCTCGGTAAACGTTACTACAGAAGTAATATTTGCATTACCGAGTGAAACTTACGAATTAGGTGATGTTACAGTTATAGCGACTAAACCAATGATTAATAAAAACGTTACTAACTCTATTAATATAGTTGGCTCTGATGAACTTGATAATTTGCCGGTTAGAGGCGTTGCTAACGTTGTTAGTACCCAGGCTGGTGTTGTTACTCAAGGCGGAGCGTTATATGTGAGAGGAAGCCGGAGCGATCAGGTTTCATATAGAGTAGATGGCGTTGATGTTACTGACGTTGTATTTGGCGGCGCTTCAACGCTCGGCATCCAAAATGCAGTTCAGGAAATTCAATTCCAGGCTGGTGGTTATTCGGCAGAATTCGGCGGCGCTAACGCCGGTATTATTTCCACCACATCTAAAACTGGCGGTGAAAAATATCAGATCAGTTTCGAAGGTATTACGGATAATTTTGCCGACATCGGTAACAAATTCCTCGGCACTTATTCTTACGGCTATAGCGAGTATGTACTTACTTTAGGCGGTCCGGTTATACCTTCAGTTAAGAGTTTAAAATTCTTTGTTGCCGGCAGTAATACGTTCCGTAGGAGCCCTGCAGGTTTTTATAGCGGTATTGATTTGAAAAACGTTTATGATTCTAGCGCTACTTCGAGGGATCCTAGAACAGGTAATATAATACCCGCTGAAAGATTTGATGTTTATTATCCCGAAGGATATGTTGTTAATAATGCTGCACGAAACTATCAAGTTCAGGGTAACTTATTCTACGACGCAAAAGTCTTTCAGGTAAAAGTAAACGGTAGTTTTAAGAGAAATGACAGCAGAAACGGAGCCGGAAGACAGAGTTATTACACATGGACCCGCGCCGGTATGCACCAAGATCAAACAATTACCGGCAGCTTAAAACTTACACACATAGTTAGCGATAAAGCTTTTTATGATGTAATTTTAAACTATTATGATGATTACTACGTTGATATGGACCCGGTTTTCCAGCACAACATAACCGCATACGGCGATTCTGTTGAAAACGCTAAAATCGGAACAACACTACGTGGCGATGGGCAAACTCCGCTTGTTTTAGACGCTTTCGGCTTTAGGTTCACACGTCAGGTAATTCCGTATAATTTTTACAGAAAACAGAGATCAATGAGTTCTGGCGGCTCTGCAAACTTGTTATATCAGGTTGGGCTGCACCACGAGCTTAAAACCGGTGGAGATTTCAAATATTACACCATCAGAAGATATGCATTACCTTCTCCGATGTCTATAGCAAGCTTAAAAAGATCTATTCCGGACGGCGTAGTTAATGACCTCTATAACCGGTTAGACAATTACGGTTACGATGCTGAAGGAAATCTTTCCGAAGATGGTTTGACAGCTCCAAGACATCCAATCTTTGCAGCTTATTACCTCCAGGATAAAATGGAATTCAGCGACCTTGTTGTTAACATGGGTCTTAGATTAGACTACATTGATATTGACGGGCAAACATTCAAAGATCCGCACAATATTAAATTTACAAAAGATGACTTGATAGACCCTGCTTCTTTGGTAGATGTTGAACCATTTACACAGATAAGCCCGAGGTTAGGTTTCTCCTTCCCTGTTACTGATCAAACAGTATTCCATGCACAATATGGTAAATTTGTTCAGCAAACGAGATTAAGAGACGTTTACCAGGGTTACAACGTAGTGGCTGATAACATCAAAGGTGGTTTTGCTATCCAGGCGCCTGTTGGTTTTGGTCTGCGCCCTGAGAGAACGACTCAATACGAAATTGGTTTCAAGCAGCAAATTGGTGAAGTTTTCGCTTTTGATATTACCGGTTTCTATAAAGACATTAAGGATCAAATTCAAATCCGCTCCATATTTGCCGATGCTTCTGCAAACCACAGACAGTATTATGCATTTATAAACGGAGACTTTTCAACGGTTAAAGGTGTTGAATTAAAACTTGATTTAAGAAGATCAAACAGAATTTCCGCCACACTCGATTATACTTATTCGGATGCTCTCGGAACAGGTTCTAATCCTTCTTCAAGTTTTAGACAAATTTGGCAATCACCTACTGCAACTCCGTTTTTCCCGCAGCAGGTTGCGCCTTTGGACTTTAATCAGACTCATACCGGATTCTTAAACATTGACTATCGCTTTGCGGACAATGATGGTCCTTCTGTTTTTGGAAGCAAAATTCTTGAGAAATTCGGCGCTAATATTCTATTTTCATTTACCAGTGGTTTTAACTATACCCGCTGGGATGATGAAAGTTTTGGTAACCGGAGATTCCCGATTGAACCGCTTAACGCTTCAACAACACCATGGACGTTTCAGTTGGACGCAAAAGTTGATAAGACTATTGAGATCGGTCCTTTTAACACCAATATATATGTTTGGGTAATTAATCTTCTTAATACCCAGAACGTTACCGGTGTTTATAACACTTCCGGCGACGCATATGATGACGGCTGGTTAGCGAGTCCGCAAGGTAAAAAACAGGTTGAAGCGCTTCGTACATCATACGGTGACGAACAGGCAGTTCTTTATCAAAATCTATACAAAGCCACTAACTATGATTCCGGTAAATTTGGAACACCGAGACAAATTAGATTAGGCATTAGGTTAAATTATTAACTATAACCTGATAATATCTAATGAATAAAATGGAGATTAAAATGAATAAAAAAATTATAGGTCTTTTATCAACGTTTTTGCTGATACTGGCTTTTATCTCTCTCGGATTTAGGGGGGACGATAAAAACGGAAAAGTAAAAAAGACATCGATAAATGATGATTATGAATACATTGCTATTAATCAAATACTCATGTGGGTATCTAACAACGGCGATGGCTCGCATGATCCCCGTACCGATGGGAATGGTTTTTATTGGCCCGGCGGTATTAACAATACCGGTAAATCAGCTATCTTTGAAGATGGTCTGATTTTCGCCGGTAAAGTAGGACGTGAAATTAGAATGAACGGTAACACTCACAGACAGGGCTTGCAGGCTGGAAAGATACTTCCATCCGGCGAGGCAGACAACCCGGGACTTGAGAAATACCGTGTTTATAAAATTAGAAAAGGCTGGGAAAGTTTACCTCCCGGTCCTGACAGAGACTCATACGAAAAAGATTACAACGAATGGCCGATGGAAGATGGCGCTCCTTACGTTGATGTTAACGGTGATGGTGTTCCCAGCGCCGGTGACGAACCTTTCTTTGTTGGCGATGAAGTCCTATGGTACGTAGCTAATGATTTGGATGCTTCCAGATCCACATTCACTTATGGTACTTTACCATTTGGATTGGAATTTCAAACAACAATTTTCGGATTCCAGAGGACGGGCGCTCTTGGCGATATGGTATTCAAGAAATATAAAATCATTAACAAAGGCAGTAATGTTATCCGCGAAATGATACTTGGTTATTGGTCAGACACCGACCTCGGTGATGCAAATGATGATCTTACCGGCTGCGATACAGTACTAAGCCTTGGTTACACTTACAATGGAACTAATAGCGACGGTATTTATGGTTCACCTCCTCCTGCTGTCGGTTATGACTTCTTCCAGGGTCCAATCGTACCCGCAGCGCCCGCAGATAGTGCAAAATTTGACGGCAAGTGGATCAAAGGTTACAAAAATCTTCCCATGACCGCATTTACTTTCTATACTCAACGTTTTCCGCGGTATCGTGATCCTACTCAAGGTGTAGCAAGCGGTTCGATTGAATTTTATAACTATCTCTCCGGAAAAGTGTGGGACGGAACCCCATTTATTGATCCTAATACCGGGCAGATTGTGAAAATAATTCTTGCCGGTGATCCTGTTACAGGAACCGGTTGGAATGACTATTGGTCAGGTGGACCAAGTCCGGGTGATAGAAGACACGTCATGGGTTCCGGTCCGTTCACTATGGCGCCAGGTGATACTCAGGAAGTAGTAGTAGGTATTGTTATTGCAAAAGGCACTAGCAATTTAAATTCTATTACAGAATTAAAGAGAAAAGATGTAGCTGCACAGATAGCTTACGATCTCGATTTTCAGTTAACACCTTCACCGCCTTCTCCCAAGCTCCATGCTTTTAGTGACGATAAAAAAGTTACTTTATGGTGGGAAAACAATGCGGAATCTTATGATGAAGGCGACCCTCTTATTTACAATGCTGGATTAGCTGATACAACTTACACTTTCCAGGGTTATCGTTTATGGCAGTTTAAAGATCAGGCTGGCACCGAGCCTGTGTTACTTGCAGTATATGATATTAAGGATACTATAGCTGTAATCAGTGATTACGTTACTATAAATGGAAAAGAAGTGCTTGTTCCCGTTATTACAGGACCAAATGAAGGACTTACAAGATTCCTTCAGATAACTAAAGATGCTTACTCAAACGGAGCGCTTTATAATGGTTCACCATATTATTTCTCCGTAACCGCGTATGGCTATTCCGGGAATAGCTCACCAACGTTCCTGGAAAATCCTCCCGTAATTATTGAGGTAAGACCGGGCACAAGAGCTATAGACGAAAAATATGGTGACGAACAATGGACTAACAGCACCGGTAAACAAGTAGCTGGAACTGGTGAAGGCAAAATTATCTGGTCTATAGTTGATCCAACAGCACTTACCGGCGATACGTATCGCGTTAATATTCATGGTGGTATTTACGACCCGAGTTGGGACATAATAAACGTAACAAAAGGTGATACAATTATAAGGAATGTTAAAAACTTTGGTAGTGATACGCTTTACAACAAGTATGTTGTAGATGGTTTAATGATCAAAGTAATTAACATTGGCGCAGACTCATTAAAAAAAGCTTCAACTGGTTTTTATGAAGGAAAAATAAAAAGAGTAGTTGAAATAGCAAATGAGAATGGAACATTGTCAGAGCCCGTTGATGTTGTAATGGGTTTAAACTCCACCGGTAAATGGAGAATAACCGGGTATCAAGATACCACTGGTAATGTTTTAACAACTTTAAATGTTAGTAGAGATATAACCCCTGCACCTATTGGGTTTACGAATTACGAACTTAGATTTTCAGGCAGCAGTGAATATTATTTGACTGGTTCAATCGGTGTTTCTGAGCCAAGATATTTAAAGAGTGATAGTTTAGCGCCTGATAAAGTTCCCTTCGAATTCTGGAATGTTGGAAAGGACATTGCAAGTGATACGGATAATGTTCGCCTTTCAATCAAAGTCCGCGATGTTGAGAAAGGCGATATCACCTGGACGACTACCGATCATACATGGACTCGTAGAGCCAATGGTGAATGGGAACCTCTTTACTTCTCAACATTACCGCCTTATGTAGAACCAATGCCTATTAAGTCAGGCAATTTAAATAAAAAGGATTTTGTTGTCGGCAATTTTGTAATTGCCGGTGAAAAACCTGCAACTGGAACAATAATTAGAATTGAAACTTGGAAACCTTTATCAAAAGGTGATGTCTTTGAATTTAAAGTTCCTAAAACGGAGCGTTCAAATACTGAACTTGCTAAAAACAATATAGATAACATAAGCGTTTTCCCGAATCCTTATTTTGGCGCTAACTCTCTTGAAAGAGATAAATACCAGAGGTTTGTAAGATTTACAAACATGCCTCAAAAGGTTACTGTTAGAATATTCGCTCTTTCCGGGGTTTTCATTAACACTATTGAGAAAAATGATACAAGCCCTTATTTAGATTGGAACCTTAGAAATTCAGAAGGTCTTCCGGTAGCAAGCGGCGTTTATATTGCTTATCTCGATATTCCGAACGTGGGCACTAAAGTAATGAAACTCGCTGTAATTATGGAAACACAATATATCGACAGGTTATAAATTATGGAGGGAGTTCGCCCCTCCCTCTGTACATATAATCAAATTTTAAAGGAGATTGAATATGTTTAAATACACTACTAAAATACTAAAGATATCTATCCTCGCTTTGCTGATGGTTGTAGATATTTTTGCGAGCGGTGGGAGACGTAACGGAACAGCGGGCGCCCAAGAACTATTAATTCCAGTTGGTGCGCGCGGTTTGGCTCTTAGAGGAGCTTATGTTGCCGGTCTTGAAGGTATAGATGCAATCTATTACAATCCTGCCGGTCTGGGAGTTTCCCGTAACTCCACCGAAGCAATGTTCTCACACATGAACTATATCGCTGATATTGGCGTCTCATACGCCGCTATCGGCACAAATTTCGAAGGCTTAGGTTCTCTTGCCTTCAGTATTAAATCTATTGATTTTGGTGATATTCCGGTTACCACGGTTGAAAACCCAAGCGGTACCGGCGCAATCTTTTCACCTTTATTTGTAACTTTTGGCGTTACTTATGCAAACGCATTAACAGATAGAATTAGAGTTGGAGTTACTTTAAATGTGGTTTCCGAAAAAATAGTAAATACAAGCGCAACCGGAATTTCATTCGATGCCGGAGTTCAATACAATGGTATCGCAGAAATCGATGGTTTGAAACTTGGCGTTGTTCTTAAGAATTTTGGCGCTCAGATGAAGTTTGACGGACCGGATTTATTAAGGCAGGCTGAAGCTGTTAACGGATTGAGAGGAGAACAGCTCTACAAAATAGATGCTGCCGGTTTCGAACTTCCATCTCAGATAGAACTTGGTTTGGCTTACGAAAGAAGATTTGCAGATGATTTTAAAGCTTTATTTGCTACTTCTTTTCAAAATAACAACTTTGCAAATGATGAGTATAGATTTGCTGCCGAATTTGGCTTCAAAGATATCTTCTTTGTAAGAGGCGGTTATGCGTTAGTTCCTGATGCCAAAGTTGATCAGGAAAATATTTTCGGTCCAACTTTTGGCGCCGGAATTAATCTTGATGCAGGAATAAATATTGTGGTAGATTATGCTTACAGAACTACTACATATTTTGATGCTAACCATATGTTCTCAGTAAAGCTTGGTTTCTAATTAACTAAAAATAAGTTCATTTAAAAAAGGCTGGCGTATTCCAGCCTTTTTCTTTAAAGATATGCCATGAAAAAAATAATTTTCTTACTGCTAATTTTACCAGCATTCGTTTTCGCACAAAAAAATCTAAAAGTTGATTTTGATTATGCTCGCTTTATGTATGATGGAAAGAGCGGTTATGTTGAAATCTATTATTCATTCTTTCAGCCGGAGCTTCAAGTTATTACTGTGGATGAAAAATTGATGGTTCGTGGAAAACTTTTGGTTCAGATGGTTAATAATAATTCTGATGATTTGATTGTAAATAAGGAATATCAGTTTACTAATGTAGTGGACACTTCAAAACTGAGCGCTTCCTCAAAAAGCTTGACTGGAAATATCGGTTTTATTATTCCATTTGGAGAATATGATTGTTTTCTTGAGGGAAGTGATGCTTCCGATTCAACAAAAACAGATTCAATTTCATTCCAGTTATCAGTTTCAGCTTTGCCGGAAGAAAGAGTTTCTCTTAGCGATTTACAACTTGCAAGTTCTATCCGTCAATCTGACGATAAAAGTTCTATCTTTTTTAAAAATACTTTTGAGGTTATTCCCAATCCGGGAATAATTTATGGCGAAGCTCTTCCGGTTATTTATTTTTATTCAGAATTATATAACATCGATAAAAACATCGGTGATGAAATACTTAAACTTGAACATCTGTTAGTTAATTCAAACGGACAAACTGTCTATCGTAAGAAAAAACTTGTTCCCCGTAAAACTGCTACTATGGTTGAGGTTGGAGCAATTAATGCAAGCAAATTGCCATCCGGGTCGTACACACTTGCTGTTGCTGTGAGTGATTCAATTAAAAATTCGACAATTTATTCTTCAAAAAAATTGTTTATTTACAATCCTTCGGTTGTTGATACTAATATGTACCATGTTTCTGATAACAAATTAATTTTAAGCGAATTCGCTTCGATGTCTGAAGAAGAACTTAATGATGCTTTCGCTGTTTCTAAATATATTGCTTCAAGCCAGGAAATTAACCAGTGGAGTAAACTTGCTGAAGAGGAAGGTAAACGAAAGTTTTTATTTGATTTTTGGAATGGGCGGGATTTGAATGTGGATACTCCGGTAAATGAATATAAGCGCGATTACATGCGCCGGGTAGATTATTCAAATGAGCATTTCGGTAATATTCAGCGCAAAGGCTGGAAGACTGACAGAGGGAGGGTTTTTATTACTTACGGCGAACCGAGTGAGATCGAAAGATATCCGAATCAAGTTGATACTAAACCTCACGAAATTTGGGTTTATAATCAATTAGAAGGCGGCGTTGTTTTTGTGTTTGCGGATTTAACAGGTTTTTCTGATTATCAATTACTTCATTCCTCTATGCGCGGTGAGTTATATGACGATAACTGGCAGAGAAAAATAAGCACTTACTAATTTTTGAACGGGTACAACGCATTTATTTTCGAAACGATTTGAACTTCAGTTAAAAAACTAAGTTTAGCTATTATTGTATTTCTAAAAAATAAAGTAGCCAGTGCAAAACAGAATAGAATATATCCTTTTCATCTTATTAAGCTTTTTGTTTAAACTAATCGGTTTAACAAATGCGCGTAAGTTCGCCAAATTAATGGGGGCTTTTTTCTATTACATCATTCCCATCAGAAAAAAAACAGTTTACGAAAACCTTAAAATTGCATTCCCCAATTTTGATGAAAAAAAAATAAACCAAGTTGCTCTCGGCAGTTATATAAGTTTTTCTGTTGCTTTGGTTGAAATTTTGTACATGCCCTGGATGACAAGGCGTGAATTAGAAAATGCGGTTCTGTTTTTAAACAGAGATTTAATTCTCGAAAAACATAAAGAAAACAAAGGAGTGATACTTCTTTCGGCTCACTTTGGCAATTGGGAATATATCGCAGCTTCGGGTGGTTGTCAGCTAAATGTGCCTTTCTCGGTTATTGTTAAATCTCAAAGGAACACTTTGGTAGACAATTGGATTAACAAAATGAGAACCAGATGGACGAATAAAGTAATTTTTCTCGGCGTTTCCATACGATATATTTATAAAGAAATGTTAGATAAAAACATCGTTGCTATGGTTGCAGACCAGAGAGGACCAAGGGAAGGAATTAGAGTGAATTTTTTTGGCAGACCGACCGCAATTTATCAAGGACCTGCGATGCTGGCGCTAAAAACCGGCGCACCTATTTTGTACGGCATCGCTGTTCGTCAAACCGATGCTATATATAAAGTAGAAATGGTAGAAATTGATAGAAGCAATTTACCGGATGATGACAGTGAGAAAGTCATAGAAATTAGTCAACGACATATGGCTCATTTAGAAAAATTGATAAGAGAGCACCCCGAACAGTGGTTGTGGCATCATAAAATATGGAAATACTAACGAGAATGGAAAGAATTTTAGTAATACAAACAGCTTTCATCGGCGATGCTGTTCTTACGCTTCCGATGCTTCAAAAATTAAAAGAAAATTTTCCTGCTTCTGCCATAGATGTTGTTTGTATTCCTTCAACCGAGGAAATATTTAACGCATCTGATGCAGTAAATGAAGTTTTAATAATGGATAAAAGAGGAAAACACAAATCAATCATAAATCTTTTCAAGTTCATTAAAGAAATAAAAGATAAAAATTACACAAGAATTTATTCCCCCCATCGTTCATTCAGATCGTCTTTGATAGTTATGCAAAGCGGTGTAAAAGAAACTTATGGATTTGATTCGAGCAGTATGTTTCATATTTACAAACACATTACAAAATATAAATTAGAACATCACGAAGTAGAAAGAAACCTTGAATTAATAGGCTTCGATTGTTCGAATGATAAATGGCGAATAAAACCGGAGATACAGGTTTCTGCTGAAACACAAAATAAAATTGATAGATATTTGCTTGGAAATAATTTAACACGTAAACTTGCAGCAGTGGCTCCAGGCACTATTTGGAGTACAAAAAAATATCCTGCGAAATATTTTTCGCAAGTTGTGAATTATTTAAATAAAAAAGATTTTGAAGTGCTGCTAATTGGAAGCGAAAAAGATAGAGATATTTGCAGTTCAATTGCGCCGGATTCAAAGTCCGGCGTTAAAGTAGCCGCAGGAGATTTAAGTATAGTAGAAACGATTGAACTGTTAAAAAGATGCGAAATATTAATCTCTAATGATAGTGCACCGACTCATTTTGGAATGGCGGCAGGGATCAAAGTGCTTACAATTTATTGCTCGACTGTTCATTTATTCGGTTTTTATCCGTACAATAAATATAGTAGCTACATAAGCTTTGATGAATTAGATTGTAAACCGTGCGGCATCCACGGTTACGATGAATGTCCGATAAAAACGTTCGACTGTGCAAATAAATTAACGCCCGAAAAAATCACAAATAAAATAGAAGAAATGTTAATAGGGATCGTTTAATGACTGAGATTATTAAAATTGAAGATAACTGCGACGAAGCAGTTCAAAAAGCAAAAAAATATTTTTTTGATGGCAAAGTATTTATTTATCCAACCGACACAATTTATGGATTAGGTGCAAATCCGTTCAATGATGAAGCAATAAAAAGAATCTCAACTATAAAGAACAGAGATGATAAAAAAAATTACATTTTGCTTATCAGTAGTATGGAACAACTATTGAAATATACTGAGATTGAAAATGAACGTTTACTTGATTTATTGAATGAGATGTGGCCCAACCCGGTTTCGGTTGTCCTAAAGCTAAATGCTAAAACCAGAGCTGATTTAAATAAAGAAAATATTGCCTTCAGAATTCCGAGTAACCGGTTTTGCATAAAAGTTCTTGAAGCCATAAAAATGCCTTTGGTTACAACAAGTGTTAATAAAACCGGGCAGGCGTCTTATGTTGACCCAAGCCAGATAATTGATAATTATTCAGAAGAAGTCGATGCAATTTTTTATAGCATTAAGCAGATTCAAAATAGAGCATCAACTTTAATAGATATGACAAGCAGCGAGCCCGTAGTTTTGCGTCAAGGCAAATTCCAAATTGATAGTTTGATTAAGAAGTTTTCTCTAAATTCTTTGCAATGACTAAATCAAGAAAGAAAAGAATAAGCGAAAAACCTGCAGAAGAAATGCAGGAGGTTTATTATAAAAAATTTTTTGGTGAAAAATATTATTCCCGGACTGAAATCTTATATCTATCCTTAATTATTTTTTGTGGATTAATTCTTCGTTTGATTTATTTTTTTGAAACAGAGGGGACGCCTTTTTTTACCAGCCTCTATTCAGATTCAAAAATTTATTTTGACTGGGCATCTGAAATAGTTGCCTCGGGAAATTGGGTTGGAAGCGAAGTATATTTTATGTCGCCCGTTTATCCTTACTTTTTAGCAGTAGCCACAGCCATCAGTAGCGAAAGTATAACCCTTGTAAGAATTATTCAGGTAATTGCGAGCAGTTTAAATATCTGGGTTATTTATCTCATTGCTCGAAATTTGTTCTCAACAAAAGCAGGATACGCAGCTTCAATTTTAGCTGCAGTTTATTCAATTTTTATTTTTTATTCCGGTGCAATTTTATCGGAAACTCTGCAAACTTTTATCGTATCAATGTTGGTGCTCCTTCTTGTAAACGTTTCAATGTTTGAAGAAAAAGACGAACTCGAAAAAACAAAAGACCGCTGGTTGTGGATAGGTTTATTGCTCGGTTTTTCATCGCTGTTTCGTGCAAATATTCTTTTGTTTTTTTTAGGTGCTGTTGTATGGCTTTTCTTTCATTATCGAAAAGATGAAAAACTGAAAACGATTTTGAAACCAGCGCTAATTTATTTGTTCTTAGGTACGGCGCTTCCGGTTTTTGTTGTTACTGTTAGAAATTATGTCGTCTCGGGTGAGTTTGTTTTGTTAACCTCGAACGGAGGAATTAATTTTTATATCGGCAATAATGATGATGCATTAGGCGTATTTAAGACTCCGGAAGGGTTCGATTTTTTCAGCGATATGTCCGGGAAAAACTATGCTGAAAAGTTAACCGGCACAGAATTAACAGCCTCCGAAGCTTCTTCCTTTTGGTATAGAAAAGGATTTAATTACATTTCAGAGAAGCCTGCCGGGGCGGCAATATTAACTCTAAAAAAACTTTTACTGTTTTTTGATAATTCCGAAAATCCTCAATCTACGATAATGGATTTAGATTTTTTTGCAAGAAATTACAGTAAGTTGCTTTCATTACCGCTTCCGGGTTTTTATTTAATATTTTTACTTTCAATTGCTGGTTTTATCCTAACGTGGAAGAACAGAAACCGGTTAAAGCTGATTTATTTTTTGATCTGTCTCTACATTTTATCTGTCGTTATTTTCTTCATTATAGGAAGATTCCGTGTTGCCATAGCGCCGGTGTTTATAGTTTTTGCAGGAGCTGCGTTAGTGGAAATGTATAATTTGTTGAGGGCTAAAAAATTCAAACCGATTTTTATTTCAGCCGGTGTTGTTATTCTGTTTGTCCTTGTTGAGTCTTTTGTTTCGCCCAAATTCAATTACAGTGATTATGATGCTTACATAAATCTCGGTAATACAGCATTTGAAAATAAAGAATATGACAAAGCGTTAACTTACTACCGTAAATCACTCCAAAGTGAAAGTTCTTACCTGACATATGTGTTAATAGGAAACACTCTTGCAGTGCGCGGAGATATTAATGCCGCGGAATATTCTTATCAAAAAGCAATAGAATTGAATAACAAGTATGAACTTTCTTACTTCAATCTTGGTTTATTATATAGCCAGACGAACCAGATAGAGAAAGCGATTAATCAGTTCAATAAGGTAATCGAAATTAATCCAAAATTTTCGGATGCCTATCGCAATCTTGCAATTGCCTTATATATTAAAGAAGAGTATCAGGCAGCGCTTGAGTACTTTGAAAAATATCTCCCGATGGTTAAAGGCGAAGAGTTAAAAAAATCAGTTATCCAGGATATCGAAAACATTAAAAAGCTGCTCAAAAAAAATGACGGGTAAATTAATTTTAAAAAATTTATATTTCATAATAGAATATGAAAATATTTAAAATATTTAATATTGTTAAAGAACTTAAAGGACTTTCTATCCTTATAGTTCCCGAAGATACAGGACGGGAAACCCGTACGCATAAATTAACTATGCAAAAAATATTAGCTGTCTTTTTGGGGTACACAGTTTTTACAATGCTTCTCGGCTTTTTTCTGATGAATATAACTCCGCTGGGATTATTGGTTTTTCCCAAATATGCTAATCTAAGTTCAGGCGATTTGGAAAAGATTGAAGTGCTGAATGAAAGAATGTTGTTCCTCTCGCAAGAATTAGAAAAATTAAAATCGACAAATGACAAACTTCGTTCCGCAATTTCGCTCGGCGATTCAACATTGCTTGATTCCCTAAAAAAAAGAGAAAGCGCTGATAAAAAAAGTAAAATTCATCTTGAGGGAAATTTGTTATCAATAATTCGCGTACTTCTTTTACGAATGAATGAAGTTCAAAATGATTTGTACTTCTATCCCCCTGCTGCAGGTTTTATAAGCCGTTCCTTTAATCCTGAAAAAGGACACATGGGCACAGACTATGTACTGAAAACAGGAACGCCTGTTTATTCTTCAGCAAGCGGTTACGTTATATTTTCTGGATTTACACCTAAAGATGGTTATATGATTATTTTGTCACATCCAAAAGAATTTGTAACTGTGTATAAACATTGTTCAACGTTACTTAAAAAAAGCCGCGATGAGATAATGCAGGGGGAGATGATTGCTTTAAGCGGGAATAGCGGTGATATTACAACCGGACCGCACTTACATTTTGAAATCTGGAAAGATGGTTATCCCGTTGATCCGGAAAAGTATTTAATAAACTATTAAAGGAGTAAAAATTGAAAGCAAGATCTAATGACCTCGGGAAAGATGAAGTAACAATTATCAGTGCTGGAGTATCTATTGAAGGTAAACTGAACAGCAACGGTAATGTTCGAATAGACGGAGAAGTAAAGGGCGATATTAATGCTTCCGGCAATGTTACAATTGGAGAAAACGGAGAAGTTAACGGAGAAATTCGTGCCTCGGTTGTTACTATCGGCGGGAAAGTTACTGGCGCAATCCATTCTAAAGAAAAATTAGTTCTCGAATCCAAGGCATTATTGAAAGGTGATTTAGTCACGAAAATATTGGTTGTAGAAGCCGGAGCGAAATTTGAGGGAAACAGTTCTATGGGCGGAGCAGAAACTACTAAAATTCCCGGACAATTTCCCGAGCAAAAATAAATGTCAGAAAGCGATAAAAACGATTCTGAGAAAGACAAAATTCTAAAGGAAGTTACTCCTTATCTTGGACTCGGGCTTCAACTTGCTATAACCGTAGCTGCTATGTCTTTGCTTGGAGTATGGTTGGATGGAAAGTTTGACACTAGCCCAATTTTGACTATTTCACTCTCATTTATAGGGATCTTTGCCGGAATGTATAATTTTATTAAATATGTAACAAAAACAGGAAAATGATTAAAGATAACAAGCTTCTTTATTCTGTTGTAATTCTTGTTGTTTTTTTTGTTTTAGCTGGATGGACATCTGTTTTTTTTAAATTGTTTGCAATCGAAAGTGCCGTTGCCTTGACAGTTGGTGGACTTATTACCACATCAAATTTTTTACTCGGTATGTATTCACTGAGCATCGCTAATAAACGATCAGAACAAATGTTCGTGGCGATATTTTTTGGCGGCATGATAATCCGTCTTGCGCTCCTTCTTACGGCGGTACTAATTTCATTAACAGTTTTGGAATTAAAACAGAATAGTTTTATATTTTCCATCTTCATTTTTTATATTTTGTACCTAATTACAGAAATTTTGCATCTAATTTTTAAAAGGCATTAACTTTTTTTTTAACTTTGAACAATATTACGGATACATTAGCTATTGCTGACACAATTGTCAGTGTTAAAAAGACCGACAGTGGCTGGATAATGCATCATATCATGGATTCCAGGGCAATTGAACTCCCCTTTTTCGGTGAAGTTCATATTCCTCAGTTTCCACTTTTGTTTGGTATTGATCTTACCCCAACCAAGCACGTAGTGTTTATGTGGCTCTCTGCACTTCTCGTACTGCTGGTTTTTGCCACCGTTGCATCAAAATATAAAAAATCGATCGTTCCGCGAGGAATAGCAAATTTCTTTGAGGTTTTTATTCTTTTTGTTAAAGATGAAATTGCTAAACCAACAATCGGTAAAGGTTACGAAAAATTCCTTCCGTATTTATTGACAGCTTTTTTCTTTATTTTATTCGGCAATTTCCTTGGACTTGTTCCTTATTCCTCTACATTTACAAGTAACATTGCCATAACGGCTACTTTAGCGGCATTAACGTTTGTAGTTACACAGGTTGGCGGGATGATGCAAAACGGCATATGGGGTTATATTCGGGGTTTAATGCCTCATGGAATTCCCTGGTGGATGATGCCAATAATGATACCAGTAGAATTTTTAGGATTGTTCACAAAACCATTTGCATTGGCTATACGTCTTTTTGCAAATATGCTTGCGGGGCATACCGTCATTTTGGCTCTTATTGGGCTTATTTTTTTCTTAGGAACTTGGGTAGTAGCGCCGTTATCGGTGGCTTTTGCACTATTTATTTATCTGCTTGAAATTCTTGTTGCACTAATACAAGCATATATTTTTACTATGTTGTCATCACTATTCATTGGTATGGCGGTTCATCAAGAACATTAATAAATAATAATTAATAAATAATAAATAATAAATTAGTAAGGAGTTATAAATGGATTTTGCTTATTTAGCAGCTGGTATTGGCGCCGGATTAACAGTTATCGGCGGTGGTCTTGGTATCGGTAAACTTGCAAGCTCGGCTATGGAAGCCAGCGGAAGGCAGCCTGAGGCTGCAGGTCCTATCAGAACTTCGATGATTATTGCTGCAGCTCTTATCGAAGGTATGTCCTTTTTTGGACTTGTGATTTGTATTCTTTTGGCAGTTAAATAATTATTAACACAACAGGGGTTTTAATAACTCCGGTTTATTTTTAACTAATAGGAAGTTATTGATGTTAGCTGATATGATTTTTGGTTTGCTTGCTCTTTCTCCGCAAGAGGGCGGAGGAACGTTGCTTGATGTGAACCCCGGACTTATCGTATGGACAGTAATTACTTTTGTTCTATTGCTTCTAATTTTACGAAAGGTTGCCTGGAAACCGATTCTTTCTGCTCTTGATCAGCGAGAAACTACTATAAAAGAATCACTCGAAAAAGCTGAACAGGCAAAACAGGATGCTATTCAAATCCTTAAACAGAATGAAGCTAATCTTGCCAGAGCTGAAGAAGAGTCGCAAAAGATAATCGAACAAAGCCGTCAGTACGCTGAGAAATTAAAAGAGCAGATGCTTCAAGCAAGTAAAACACAGGCACAAAAAATTGTTGAGGACGCTTCTGCCGAGATTGAACGAAAGAATGAAGCAGCCTTTGACGAATTAAAAGCGCAAATTGCCGGGATAGCAGTTGATGCCGCAGAGAGAATTCTTAAAGAAAACATCAACCCGGAATTAAATAAAAAACTTGTTAACAATTACATTAATGAGATAACTAAGAATTAGTTATGGCTGAGCAAAAAGTTTCAATAAGGTACGCACAGTCTTTGCTCGATTCGGCAGTCGAAAGGAATAACCTAAACGATGTTTACAACGATGTTAAGTTAATTGTATCTACTTTGAAAAATTATCCCGAACTTCGTAGAGTTTTTATAAATCCTACTATTAGACCTGAAACAAAAACTTCAATCTTGAATGAAGTTTTTAAGGAAAAGGTAAATGGGGATACAATTAGCTTCTTAAACTTTATTGTTGAAAAATCCAGGGAAGACCTTCTATTTAGCATAATGCTAAAATTCATTCAACTTTATAATGAACATCTTAGTCTTGCCGATGCAGAAGTACGTATTGCTTTTGATTTTTCAGAAGAACAAAAGCGTGCGTTAAAAGAAAATCTTGAAAAATTGGTTAATAAAAAAATTAATTTTAATTACAGTATCGATCCACAAATAATCGGCGGATTTGTTGCGCGGATTGATGATACTGTCTTTGATGCCTCTGTTAGTCATCAATTAGAAATATTAAAAAAACAATTTATCGAAGGTGGAGCTTCGTTAAATTAATTGGAATTAAGAAGGAATAAAAAATGGCTGAAGTAAGACCAGACGAAATATCTGCGATACTTAGAAAACAATTATCCGGTTACGAAAACGAAGTGGACATATACGATGTTGGCACTGTTCTGCAAGTTGGGGATGGAATTGCTCGGGTATATGGACTTTCAAAGGTAATGGCAAGTGAGCTTGTTGAATTTCCGAATAATGTTTACGGAATGGTTCTTAATTTGGAAGAAGACAGCGTTGGCTGCGTTCTTTTTGGCGAATCTACACTTGTTAAAGAAGGAGATACAGTTAAAAGAACTAAACGTGTTGCATCAATGCCTGTTGGCGATGAAATGCTTGGAAGAGTAATAAATCCTCTCGGAATTCCTATCGACGGTAAAGGAGCTATAAACACAAATAAGTTCTTACCAATTGAGCGTAAAGCTCTTGGTGTTATTCAGCGTCAGCCGGTAAAAGAACCTCTTCAAACAGGTATAGTAGCTATTGATGCTATGATTCCTATCGGACGCGGACAAAGAGAACTGATTATTGGCGACCGCCAAACCGGTAAAACTGCCGTCGCCGTTGATACAATAATCAGCCAAAAATATACACACACCGAAGAAGCAAAACGTCTCGGTATCAAACCTGTTTATTGTATTTATGTTGCCGTCGGTCAAAAAAGTTCAACAGTTGTACAGGTAGTATCTAAACTGCAAGAATACGGGGCAATGGATTACACAACAGTTATCGTAGCTTCGGCTTCTGAGCCAGCTCCTTTACAATTTATTTCCCCATACTCTGGCGCAACGCTTGGCGAATATTTTAGAGATAACGGAAAACATGCACTTGTTATTTTTGATGACTTATCAAAACAAGCTGCCGCTTACCGGGAGCTTTCTCTACTCTTAAGAAGACCACCGGGGCGTGAAGCTTATCCCGGCGATGTGTTTTATCTTCACTCCAGACTCCTAGAAAGAGCTTCTAAACTAAGTGATGATTTAGGCGGCGGAAGTTTAACTGCATTGCCTATTATTGAAACCCAGCAGGGCGATGTTTCCGCATATATACCTACTAACGTAATTTCAATTACAGACGGACAGATATATCTTGAATCGAATCTGTTTAACGCCGGCGTTAGACCTGCTATTAATGTTGGTATTTCAGTTTCGCGTGTGGGTGGTAATGCTCAAATAAAAGCAATGAAAAAAGTTGCGGGAAGTTTGAAACTTGACCTAGCTCAGTACCGGGAGTTAGAAGCGTTTGCTAAATTCGGTTCTGACCTTGACAAAGGAACACAGCGTACTCTTGCAAATGGCGCGCGCCTTGTTGAATTGTTGAAGCAAGGGCTTTACAGTCCTGTAAACGTTGAAAAACAGGTTGTTAGTCTTTTCCTAGCCACTAGCGGGTTTTTAGATGAGGTTCCGATTCATGATGTAAAGCGATTTGAAAAAGAAGTGCTTGAATTTATTGAAGTGAAATACAATCAAATTTTCGAAAATATCAAGAAGGAAAAACAGCTTTCAGAAGATACAATATCCGCACTTAAAAACGCCGGCAGTGAATTTGTAAGCGTATTTAAGAAAAGCTCCTAAAGAAGATAATGGCAACATTACGCGATATAAAAAGACGAATTAAAGGCGTTCAGAATACGCAGCAAATTACAAAGGCGATGAAAATGGTTGCCGCTGCAAAATTACGCCGGGCGCAGGAAGCAGTTATAAACGCACGTCCATACGCACGTCAAATATCACTTCTTCTTTCACATCTTGTTACCGAGGAATATCAAGTTAACAATTCATATTTCCTAAATAGAGAAGTAAAAAATATCGCAATCGTTGTAGTTACAGCCGATCGAGGATTATGCGGCGCCTTCAATAGCAATTTAATAAAAGAAGTAACCCACTATCTTACTGAAATTGAACCGGGTGTAAATAAGCATTTCTTCTGTCTGGGAAGAAAAGGATACGAATTTTTTCGTAACAGAGATTTTAATATCGCCGGTTCGCGATCAGCTCTTTTTCAATCATTGAAGTATGAAGATGCGCTTGCTGTCACTCAGGAACTAATCGACAAATTTTTAGACGGTACTTTTGATAAAGTTGTTTTAGTTTACAACGAATTCAAATCAATCATTCAGCAGAAAATAGTTACTGAACAATTTCTTCCGATACCCGAACCGGAAGGCGGGGAAAACAATCATACCAAACTGCCGGATTTTATATTTGAGCCGGATCAAAAAACGATATTTGAATATCTTTTATCCAAGCACTTAAAAGCTCAACTGTGGCGCATACTTCTTGAATCGAGCGCCGCCGAACAAGGAGCGCGAATGACTGCGATGGATAATGCGACAACAAATGCTAAAGAACTTATTAGAAGTTTAAATCTAACTTATAATAAGGAAAGACAAGCAGCAATTACTAAGGAAATTTTGGAAATAGTAACCGGTTCAAATGCATTGCGGGGCAGCTAACTTTTGTTCAACTTGCATAAAATTATTAATTTTTATATATACAGTTACTTAAGTTGCGATGTTTGAAGATTTATCCTTAAAATTAGATAAGGCATTAAAAAAAATTACCGGGCAGGGCAAACTGACGGAAAAAAATATTTCCGACACACTGCGCGAAATTAGACGCGTTCTTTTAGATGCCGATGTAAATTACAAAGTTGCTAAGGAGTTCATTGAAAATGTTTCTCAAAAAGCACTTGGCAAGGAAGTAATTGCTTCTATTTCGCCGGGTCAGCTAATCACAAAAATTATTTATGATGAGTTGATTGAATTGCTTGGCAGTTCTACAAGCGATCTTAAAATTAATGCGCAAGGCGCCACATCGTATTTAATAGTTGGGTTACAAGGTTCCGGTAAAACTACATTTTGTGGAAAACTTGCAAAACGCTTAACGGAAAGCGGGAGTAAAGTTCTTCTTGTTGCAGCGGATGTTTATCGTCCCGCCGCAGTTGAACAGCTTAAAACTCTCGGCGGACAAATATCGGTGGAAGTATTTGCTCTTGAAGAAAAGAACGCGAGAAAAACCGTAGAAGATTCTTTGTCATTTGCTCGTGAAAAAAGTTTCAACACTATAATAATCGATACCGCCGGTCGTCTTCATGTTGATGAAACGATGATGGATGAAGTCGCTGATATTAAAAAATTTGTTAATCCTTCCGAAACATTGTTTGTTGTTGATGCAATGACCGGACAGGATGCCGTTAACTCGGCAAAGATATTTAACGAACGGGTTAATTACGACGGAATAGTTCTTACAAAGCTTGATGGTGATGCACGAGGCGGTGCGGCTTTATCAATTAGACAGGTTGTTGGTAAACCGATAAAGTTTATAAGCAACGGAGAGAAGCTTGACGCTCTCGATAAATTCTATCCCGACCGTCTTGCTTCGCGAATTCTTGGCAAGGGTGATGTTATTTCGCTTGTAGAAAAAGCACAATCTACCTTTGACGAAAAAGAATCCGGCAAGCTGGAAGAAAGATTCCGTATGAATCAATTTGATTTTGAAGATTTTCTTAAGCAAATTAAGGCTATAAAGAAAATGGGTTCTTTGTCATCGCTGCTTGGCATGATTCCCGGACTGGGAAATCAACTAAAAAATGCCACGATTGATGATAGAGCGCTCATAAAAGTTGAAGCGATTATAAACTCGATGACAATTGATGAAAGACAATCGCCAAAAGTATTAAACGGCAACCGCCGTAAAAGAATTGCAAGAGGCAGCGGCACTTCCATTCAGGATGTTAACCGTTTAATTAAGCAGTTTAACGAAATGAAGCTGATGATGAGCCGCCTAAGTAAAGGCGGGTTAGGTAAATCACTCGGCAATTTTAAATTTAATTGATGTAATATCTAATTTGGAGGATATAATAACTTGGCTGTAAAGTTAAGATTGAGAAGAATGGGAAAAAAGAAACAACCTATCTATAAAGTTGTTGCTGCAGATTCAAGAGCCCCGCGTGACGGTAAATTTCTTGAGGCAGTTGGATTATACAATCCATTAACTAAGCCCCATACTATTGAGATAAATGAAGAAAGAGCTTTGTACTGGTTAAGCGTTGGTGCACAACCAACCGATACTGTAAAGAGTTTGTTCAGGCAAAAAGGTATTAACCTAAAACACGACTTAAGCAAGAGAGGTTTATCTGAAGAAAAGATAAACGAAGAAGTTGGAAAATGGGAAAAGCTGCAGGAAGCTAAAACCGGAAGAAAAACAAAAAGTGCTAAAACGGAAATAACCCCTGTGCCTCAACCGGTTGAAACTGAACAAGTTGTTACAGAAAAAGCCGAAGAAGAAATTTCGAATGATATTAGTACGGCAGAAGTAACGGGTGCTGCTTCTGAAGAGAACACCTCAGAGGATAAAAAAGAATAATCTTCAGGGATAGTTTTCTCTCTGTACACAATTCAATAAGCTCCCGTGCTCTAATTTTAGGAGGCTTCTTTCTATGAAAGAGTTCATTGAATTCATTGTTAAACACCTTGTAGATAACCCTGAGGGTGTTGTGATTGAAGAAAAAGTACAAGAAGACCAAAAAGTCGTTTTTCTTCTTAAGGTACAATCTCATGATATCGGCAAGATTATCGGTAAGCAAGGCAAAACTGCTCAGGCTATGCGTACTCTTCTTACTGCCGTTTCGGCAAAAGAAGGCAAGAGGGCTGTGCTGGAAATACTTGATTGATGCAGTTTAGTTAGTGTCCGAATATTTTCTAATTGCTAAAATAGATTCTGTTTACGGAAAAAACGGATTCGTTAAGATTTTTTCTTATTCTGATTTCCACGAGCGATTTTTCGATCTTAAGGAAGTCTATATAGATTTTTTTGATGAAAAAAAAATCTTCCATATAGAAAAAACTGAAATTAAAAAAAACTCTATTACTCTGAAGTTTAAAAACTTTGATGATGATAAAGACGTTCAGATTCTTATTGGCAAAAACATTTTTGTGGACATTCAAAATGTTGTTAAGCTTCCCGAAAACTTTTATTTTATACATGATTTAATTGGATGTACGGTAGTACAAAATAGCAGCGTGTTCGGTATAGTTAAAGATGTTCTTACTATTCCTGCAAATAGTGTTTATGTTGTTGAAGATGTAAACGGGCAAGAAATTTTAATTCCGGCGGTTGAACATTTTATTGATGCGGTTGATATCGAAAAAAAATTAATTACACTTAAGCCCGATGTAGAATTGTATGATGATGAGAATTGATGTAATTTCAGCCGTTCCCGAAATTTTTGAAAGCCCTCTTAATTATAGTATTCTTAAGAGAGCGCAGAATAAAGGGAAAGTTGAAATAGTTATCCACAATCTGCGCGATTATGCTTTTAACAAACACAAACAGATTGATGATAAACCTTTCGGCGGCGGACCTGGAATGGTATTAAAACCGGAACCGTTTTTTGAGTGCATCGAAAAACTTAAAAGCGAAAGGAAGTATGATTATATTATATTTACTTCACCCCGCGGAAAAGTTTTCGAACAAAAAATTGCTAATAGAATTTCCCTTGCCAGCAATATAATGTTTGTAACCGGTCATTATAAAGATATTGACGACCGCGTAATAAAAACTTTTGCAACAGAAGAACTATCTATAGGAAATTTTATTTTAACAGGCGGCGAACTGCCTGCTGTAATAATGATTGATGCAATTGTCCGTTTAATACCGGGAGTATTGAATGATAGCGAATCAGCGCTGAACGATTCTTTTATGGACGGTGAAGTAATAGAAGCTCCGGCTTTTACACGCCCTGCTGAATACCGGGGTATGAAAGTTCCCGAAGTTCTACTTTCGGGTAATGAAAAAGAAATAAAGAAATGGAAAACAGAGCAGTCAAAAACATTGACTGAACGCTGGAAAAATTTTAATAATTAGCGGAGATAAAACGATGTCTAACTTAAGCAACATATTGCCCGATCAAATAAAAACAGATTTACCTGCTTTCGATGCAGGCGATCATGTTAGGGTACATGTTAGAGTAATTGAAGGAGATAAAGAAAGAATTCAGCCGTTTGAAGGCGACGTAATAAGCGTTAGAGGCGGCGGAATAAATAAAACATTCACTGTAAGAAAAGTATCGAGCGGAATTGGCGTGGAAAGGATATTTCCTTTTCACTCACCCAAAATCGCAAAGGTAGAACTTCTTAAACAAGGTGATGTAAGAAGAGCAAAACTTTACTACTTGAGAAATCTTTCCGGTAAAGCTGCCAGAATTAAATCCAAAGCTTAATCCCTTCTTCCAAATTCCTAACGGGCGCTTTTACGGCGCCCTTTTTTAGTTGAATTGTCTTGTTCTGACTTCTGCCAATTAGCATGACAAATTGTTGAATAACCTATTTAAAATTATTTGTGTTTGGGGTGTTATTTTCGATTTTAATAAAAAAGTTTCTCCGTTTTTTTTATTGTAAAGTTTAGCATAAGTTACCGACCAAATAATATCCACAATCTGCCTTATTGATAATTTTATTTGTCATTAGATTTACCAATTCTCCTTTGGACGATAACCAAGGAATTTTTTAAGGGATAACAGAGCAATGCACACCTCCACTTTTAATTTTATTTTGTTTTAAAATCAAATCATTTTTCATTTAAAACGTTATAATATTTTTAACTGATTCATGCAAAACTATTTCAATAATAAGCGTTTTTCACATTTACAGTTTCAACAAACTCAAGTGAGAAGATGGCTAATCACTCAACGGAAGTTTCAACTTTCGACTTGTTTTTTTATCGAACAGTATTGAAAAATAATCACTAAATTTCGGGTGTTAAAAATCACCTATTTAAAGCTACAGTGATTATGAAAAATGAACCAAGTATTTACAGTGAAACTCTTCGCACTCTACCGTTATTTTCAGAACTTAAAGTTGAACAAGTAAAACAAATAATCTCTATTTGCAAGATTATTAAGTATAAAAAAAATGATATCTTGTTTTTTGAGGGTGATAATTATAGAGGTTTTTACATCCTTTTAGAAGGCTCTGTTAAAATTTATAAAATCTCTTTCGAAGGGAAAGAGTCAATACTTCATCTGATTAAGCTATACGAATCATTCGGTGATGTCCCTCTTTTTGATGGTGATAAATATCCCGTAAATGCACAAGTAATTGCTGACTCAGTTTTGGCTTTCGTTCCGCACAAAGAGTTTGTTGAACTTATCAAGAATAATTCGACTATATGTTTTAATATACTTGTAGGTTTTGCAAAGAAAATGCGTCGTCTAACTCAAAAAGTCGAAGAGTTTTCTACCAAAGAAATAATCAGCCGGTTTGCAAGATATCTACTTGAAGAAATCAAAAAATCTGGAACAGTGAATCTTCCGGAACCATTTGTAAAAATAACTATCTCCAAGAAAAATCTGGCTTCTTATCTTGGAACAATTACAGACACATTATCTAGACTTCTTAAAAAATTACAAAATGAAAAAATAATTCGGGTCGACGGTAAATCAATTTTTATTCTTGATATAAATAAATTAAAAACTTTCGCAAGATAAATTTCTCCGCCATCGTTCCCGGTTTTCTCTTAAAATATGCTAAGTCCGACTTAAGTCAAAGGATTTGACCCTCAATATGATAATATTTCATAATAAGAATAGAGGTCTCTTAACTAGCACTAAAAAAATAAGAATTCTAAAACGGCTTACTCTTACAAAAGAGAATAATATGAACCTTAATTTTATTTAATCAAATAGGCATTCTGATATTCCTAAAATTATAAACTTACATATAAAGGTGAAACTATGATTGACTCAAACATCGTACTAACCGGACAAACAATTGCCTACACGCTTTATGTCCTTGCGATTATGGCATTGATGGGATGGTTTGCTTACAAGATAACAAGAGACGGTTCCGGCAAAGTAGTTAAATCGGCAATATTTTATTCGTTTGTCGGTTTTTTAATTTTTCTCGGGGTCTCGCTTCATATTGTAACGCATGAAACAATTCCCTGGAAGCCGATGGATTTAAATCGTGCTGAGATTAAAGCCGATCAGGAATTTAATATCACAATGGAGAACCACGAATTTCGGCTCCCCACCTCTAAACTCATAATAAAAAAAAATAAAATAGTTCGATTTAATGTGGTATCGAAAGATTTAACTTATGGTTTTGGATTATTCCGACGCGACAACACGATGGCTTTCCAGATGCAAGTTATCCCCGGTCATATTAATGATATCCTTTGGCAATTCGACCGCCCAGAGGTTTATTCCATCAGATCAACTGAATACTCGGGACCTAAAGGAATTAAGATGATTGTTCGGGATGTGGTTGAGGTTGTTGAATAAATATTTTTAAAACAAATGTGAGAAAATAAAAATGAACTTAATACAAACATTCACAAACGGTGAACAAGGTTTATTCAAACCGAATTCTTTAACTCCAATGCAAAAATTGACACTGCGATTTGTAGTAATTGGACTTATTTATTATGGTGTTGTTGTTATCGAAGGGATGTTGATGAGATTATTTGAAGTTAGTCCCAGCATCGCCTTAGGCGTAGAACCGAAGCAGTTTTTTGCCATCATGACTGCTCATCCACTCGTCGGGATTTTTGGTTCTACTTATTCAATTGTTTTTGGTGCGTTTCTTTTTCTTGTTCCTTTCTTAATGAAAAAACCATTGTGGAGTATAAAATTAGGAAATTGGACTTTATGGTTAATTACAATCGGTACGTTCGTATTTTGGTTCGCGGGATTTGTATCCCACTACTCCCCGCTCTACACACTTTATTGGCCATTGCCGGCAGACTTTTCTCAATTTAGTGTTTTAGGTGGAACATTCTTTATCGTTGGAATTGCACTAGTGATGGTAGGGACAGCATTTTTTGTCATCAATATTTACAAGACCATTACATATACTCCGGAAGGATGGGAGAAACAACCAAAAGGAGCGTTAATTAAATCCGCACTTGGCTTAACCGGTTTAACCAATCTTTTCTCAAAAAAGAAAAAAGAACATTTGGTTTCTCTTCCGGTTGCAGCAATTGCAAGAGGAACGGTTGACACAGCCTTTAATGCTGTTGTTATTTTATTCGCGGGCGTTCTAATCTTAATTTATATGGTTGCAGAATTGTTTGGAGTAAGCCTAAAACATTCTGCCATTGATGCTTTATTGTATAAAAATATTTTCTGGTGGGGACTTGATTTAATTGCAGATGGGCTAGTTTTAATATTTGTTGCCGGAACATGGTATTTACTTGCAACATTAATCACCGGCAAAAAATTATTTATGGAAAACTGGGCTCGTGCAGCTTTATTTGTGGAAATGGTTGTTAGTTGGACGGTCTGGTCACATCATTTAATGTCGGATCAAGCTCAACCCGGTATCTTAAAAATTCTATCCGGAGAAATGGTTACAGCCTTTGAGCTTATTACTCAAGGTTTAGCTTTTTTTATTACTCTTGCTACGCTTTGGAGCGCACGACCTTTGAAAATGAGTCATCCGTTAAAATTTTTACTTGGCGGTCTGCTTGGATTCGCTTTAGCAGTTCCTGCCGGTATTATGCAGGCAGATTTAGGATTGAATAGAATTCTACATAACACTCAATGGATTGTCGGTCCTCACGTTCATGTTGCAATATTAATAGGATTGACAATGACATTATATTCGGCAATTTATTTTCTCTTTCCAATTCTTACTAATGGCGCCAAACTTTATAGTGAAAAATTAGCGAGCTTCCATTTCTGGGCGCACCTAATAGGCGGTATTGGCATGGGCGCTTTTATGGGGATGGCAGGCTTAAGAGGAATGTTACGCCGTTCAATCTACCTCAACGGCGAATTCAATTCTTACATGATACTTGCAGCTATTTCCGGTTCATTGCTTCTTCTCGCATTTTTAGCTTTCTTCTATAATATTGTTATGAGCGTAGGCTTGAAAGGTGTTATTGAAATTTTTATGCCATCTAAATTAAAAACAACTGATTTGCTGCCGGCAGAGAAATGAGATAAGTATTTTTTTAGTCTATAAAGTAGAGCCCGGTGTTTCCATCGGGCTTTCTCTTACAAATCCTATTCTGTTAGCTCCTTTTTATTGAGGGGTTTTAACTGTGGTTTTTTTATGTTTTCAAATTTGATTATTTGGTCGTCATTTAATTGATTTTTAATATCATCAAGTAAGTCATTAATTTTGTCAACTCTACTATCCCTTGCTCTTTTGACTCTGATTTTTTCAAAGAATCCCGGTTCGTCTCCGCTTTTGAATCGTGCTTTCAAAGCCGCTATTATTTTTTTATCCTCTTCAAGAATTCCTTTTATTTGTTCAACCTTTGCATTGATTGTTTTGTATTGATCTGCGTTAAGCGTTAAATGTTCTTTTACTTTATCCATCTCTAAAAGTGATACTTGATCCTGAGCAGTTATTTTACTGACAAAAATTAAACCAAGTATGATTACTAAAAATTTTATTTTCATTGCATATCCTTAAATGTATTGATTGATATTAGTTTTATTCCTGAGCAACGTGTTTACCGGGTTTTCCAGGCGACCAGCGTGATCGCTGCCCAAATCACTGACCGTATGACCATTGCATTTACACTGTGCGAGGCAACAGCGCCTCCGGCAAGATAGATTGCCGCTACAATAAGCAATACGATAAGATGCGCTGCAACAACTATCATTGTTAGTTTTAACGACCACCCGTAGTTTATCCATAGCGCTACACCGGCAAAAATACCAACCACTCCCATCGTCACATTGTAAACGAGCAAAGGAGTAAGCACAACATACTCCGGTTGTGTAATTTCCAACAGTACTTGAGTGCCTTCCACGATAGTGAGAAGACTGAAAACAACAGCAACGCCCGCCGCTATTTTTTTATAGATTGTTTTGTACATTGTAGTACCTTTCATGTATGTTAACGTAATCATAAACGTTTCTTTGAATCAATTGCTCTATTAAATATTCCGTTTAAAATAAATTCTTACTGCTGAGTTTGCGTCTTGAGTATTAGGGAAATATTTATAATCTCCATAACGTTCATACAACAAGAAATCCAGTCCCAAATAACTATTTTCAAGTAGTTGATAGTTAATTCCGATATTCAATAAACCAACAAACTCATCTCCTTCGGCTCCGCTTAGAGTATGAATCCAAAATCTTTTATAGTTTGAATAGATTTCTCCAAAGTTTTTAAAAATAACTTTAGCCCCAATCTTTGCGCTGGCACCGGGACCGATGTTATAATCTTTGCCGGACACGGATGCGTATTGTGAGTTTGTAGCTCCCATTAATATCGCAGATAACCCAAAATAATTTTGCATGGAAACTGATGTTGATAACGGCACAGTATTTATTATTTGTCCGGTAACACTTGTTGCCGAGAGCTTGTAAACCGTATTGATATGAATGTCAACCTCTTTATAAATACCAATAATGTTTTTTGAATTATTGAATAATTTAAATTTATTATCCCATAAAACGCCGCTTGCAAAAATACCCACAATATTATCGCCGGGTGCAATGTTAACTTCTGTGTGCAGTGCAAAATAGTCGAATGGTTTTTGGTGATCTGAAACAGAAAATTGATCGCCATAATTCAAGTCTGCTCTAAGCGCAACATACGATTTGCTGTTGTTCATTTTACTGCTAAAAAAAACATTATGCATTCCACTGGAAAGAATCACATTAAATTTAGAACGCTTGTTTGGTTTGCCCACTTTCCACATAGCACCGCTAATCATTCGGTTCAATCCTTGCATTGGATCAACTACCGTTGATGTGAATTCTCGTAAAAATCTATCAACTCCAACAGTACTTTCATCAATGATTAAGTTAGAAACACGAAAAGAAATCTCACCTAAAATAATTCCGGTAACCGGTGTGTTTACAATATCATTATAGGATGGAGCTTCGTTTTCCATAAAATATTCCCACATTAAGCTTCCACCAAAAGCATAAGGGGCAGCTTCCCAAAAGCTAAGACCATTTGACCGTGCAAGATTATAATAATTAGAACCATGATAGGGATGCCAAAATTGATTCATTAGATAACCGTCAACATCCCATTTGAAACCAGTCTTAAAATTATTCTGTATCGTTTCCCAACTTATGTTGGACCAATTTTCACCACTTAAATATCTGTGATAACCCCAAACGCTAAAATTTAAACCAACAATTTCAACAGCCGGCAGCCAATAGTTTTTTTCTGTGGTTCTTTCTTTGTCCAACGCAGCCATATATTTTGTACTTGTGTTTCCAGCTAATCCCGCTGGCAATTGTTCATAGAACTTCGATTGAGCAAGAGTTCGCCCATTAAGTCCAGCGAGGAAAACTATCAGCATAGCAAGAATGAAATAATTATCTGCAGAGAAGACTTTAGTTTTCATACGTATTCATAGATTTGTTCGATAATTATTTTTTCTGAACAATCCAGCCACCGTGCATAAATGAATTGTAAAAACGGTTTGCCCTTTCAAATCCTGCTTCGGACAGTAATTTTTGAATTTCAGATCCGGTGAAAAAGCTTTGCTCAGTTGCTTGAACCGCTATTTTCATTACTAATTCCGAGGGGACTCCGCCCAGTTTCATAAAATTTATCCACACCTTTGTCATAAATTTAAAATCTTCACTACCCGGATCGCCATATTGGTCAACGATGATAAGCTTCGCCCCGGTTTTTAAGCGTTTTGCTATGTCCTTAAATAATGATAGTTTTTTTCTATCGTCAGGTATAAAACGCAGAACGAATATTAATGTTGCAGCATCATATTTTTCTTCTTCAGGCAAACCATCTACAAAACCATTATACAATACTACTCGATTATTTAATCCATGGTCATCAATTTTAGCTTTTGATATTTTAATCATCTCATCGGAAGGGTCAACTCCTGTTAATCGCCAGTTGGGCATAGGGTTTCCGAAGGTTGTTAATTCCATTCCGGTTCCGCAACCAACTATCAAAACCTTTGCAGATTCATTTTGCCTCTCCACTAAAAGAGATAACGCCATCGTGAAAAGCTGATCGTAACCGAAAACGGCTTTACGTGCTAAGTCATCGTAGTGTGCGACTTTCTTGGGATCAAAATCTATATTATTCATTATCTCTTTTCTGACTCGTTTAAAAATCATTTTATTCTATTTTTTTACTGAACCTTAACGAACTAAACACTAACAAAGTTACCCCCATGCCAAAAAGTATGAGCGTCTCAACCCAAAGTGATGAAAAACCGATTCCCTTTAAAACAATGCCGCGAAGAATAACGATGAAATATTTTAGAGGTATTATATAAGTAATATATTGTACTGCCTGTGGCATGTTTTCTATCGGGAAAGCAAAACCGGAGAGATAAATCATCGGCATCATAACAGCGAATACGGACGCCATCATTGCTTGCTGTTGTGTTTTAGATACTGTCGAGATAAATAATCCGATCCCTAAATTTGATAAAACAAAAAGTAATGCGGTGAAGAGAAGAAATAGCTTATTTCCGCGCACTACAATTCCGAACCACTGCGTCATAATTACCATCACAATTATCAAAACAACAAAACCAATTAGTGTGAAGGGAATAAGTTTTCCGAGTATGAGTTGATAATTTTTTATAGGCGTGACTATCAATTGTTCAAGCGTTCCTATCTCCCGTTCTCTTACAACTGCCATTGACATTAAGGAGATCGTTGAGATCATCAGGATAAGACCTAAAATTCCAGGTACCATATAATTACGTGTCTTCATCTCCGGATTATACCAAACCCGGACTTCGGGGATTAAGGAACCACTTAAAGAAATTTTCATTCCAAGTTTATCCTTTGTTTCGGCTACAATCCCTTGCGAAAATTTTGTAGCGATCCCTTGAATGTATCCAAGCGCTATCGAAGCTTTGTTCCCGTCCGATCCTTCAAATAAAGTTTGAAGCGGTGCGGTTTCGCGTCTGTTAATTTTCTTTTCAAAATCTTTTGGAATAATTATAGCGACAAGAGTTTTTCCTTCATTCAAGAGATCGGTTACTTCATCATAATTATCCACATAATAATCTAACTTGAAATATCCCGATTGCTCAAACCGCTTTATAAAATCTCTGCTGGTTTCAGTTTTATCCTGGTCGTAAATTGTTGTGTGAATTACATTAACATCCATGTTGGCAGCGTAACCAAGGAATATTAGTTGCAAGATAGGAGCCATAAAAATTACCACGAGCATTTTCTTATCCCGTTTTACCTGCAATAACTCTTTAATAATAAATTGAAAGATCGTTTTCATAGTTCTCACTTATTTTTTGATTTTTTATCTACCACCGTTGCCAGCGCAATAAATATAATTCCGAAAATTCCGAGATAGATCAATTGATCCCAGAAAGCAGAAATTCCTGCACCTCTTAAAAGAATTGCTCTTAGAATAACAATGTAAAATTTTGCCGGTGTAATGTTGGTAAGTATCTGAATAGCAACCGGCATGCTTTCAATCGGAAAGATAAATCCGGAAAGAATTAATGAAGGGAGCAATGAAGTAACATTTGCAGCCTGAAAAGCCACTTGCTGTGAATCTGATATAGTCGAGATAAAAACTCCCAAACTTAATGCAGCAAAAAGAAACGCGAATGTTCCGAGAAGCAACAAGAATATATTTCCTTTGATAACTATGTCAAAAAGAATATAACCGGCAAGTAAAACAATTGTAGCGTTAATCAAAGAGATTACAATGTATGGAATCGTTTTGCCGAGAATAAATTCTATTGATGAAAGAGGTGAAACATTAATCTGCTCGATTGTGCCTCTCTCTTTTTCTCTTACGATGGAAAGGGAGATTGAAATTACCGCTGTAATTATTAATATCATTCCCATCAAACCGGGGATAAGAAATCGGGTTGATTGTAAATCCGGATTAAACCAAAATCGTGGTTGAAGATCAATCGGCACGTAAAATTGCTTACCGGTAACGGCGAGATATTCTTTAGTTAGTTGAAGGGAATAACTGAAGGTAGCTGCATTGACATAGTTTTGAATTACATTTGCGGAAGTGCCATCCACGCCATCAACTAAAAACTGGATTTTGACTTCCTGCTTGGATAATAATTTTCTGGATAGATCTTTCGGAAAAACAACTACAACTTGTACAATCTTTTCATCCAATATTTTTTTTATCTGATCATCATTGTCGATGTATGTAACAAGGTCGAAATACTCGGAACTAATTAAACCGCTGACATAATCTCTTGTGTATTCAGAGCGGTCTTGATCGTACACTGCAATTTTTATATGATGTACATCGAAGTTAATCGCATAACCAAAAATTGCCAACAATACAACCGGGAAGAAAAATACAATGAACAGCATTCTTGTATCCCGCTTTAACTGCCGCATTTCTTTTTTTGCAATTGCAAATATTCTATTGAACATTTTTCTTGCTGTCCTTTTCAATTAGATGAATAAATACGTCTTCAAGCGTTGGAGTAATTTTTTTTACACGCTTTACGGCAATTCCATTTTTTTCTTGCAGCAATTGATAAATATGTTGCTCGTTAATTGTGCTATCGTTCAAAATAACATGTATGTAGTTGCCAAAGATTGAAGTTTCACCCACCCATTTTTCTTTCTCTAAAATTTCGAGACTGTCAACCACCCGGTCACTTTCTATTTCCAATATCGGGTTTTTGATATAATTCGTTTTTAATGCCTTTGCATTTCCTTGAGCAATAAGTTTTCCGGCATTGATTAAAATGATATCGTTGCAGAATTCCGCTTCGTCAAGGTAGTGTGTGGTAACAAGAATCGTCGTTCCGCCTTCCGAAAGCTCGTTTATCAAGTCCCAAAAATTTCTACGCGAGATTGGATCAACGCCGCTCGTTGGCTCGTCAAGAAATACAATTTTAGGTTCGTGAATAACCGCAGTACCAAGCGCTAAACGTTGTTTAATTCCTCCCGGCAAAGAGCTTGTCATGACATTTTCCATATTTTCGAGATTCGCGACCTTCAACACCCATTTTTTTCTTTCTTCATATTTCTTCCCATCCAAACCATAAATTCCAGCAAAGAATCTGATGTTTTCGACTACGGTCAAATCATTATAAAGAGAAAATTTCTGAGACATATATCCGATATTCTTTTTGACAAGATCTGATTGATTTTTTATACTGTAACCGCTTACAAGCGCATCGCCGGATGTAGGTTCTAATATTCCGATAAGCATCCTTATGGTAGTAGATTTACCCGCTCCGTTAGCGCCGAGGAATCCGAAAATCTCTCCCTGCTTTACATTGAAATTTACATTATCAACAGCAGTGAATTTTCCGAATTCCTTTGTCAGATTATTTACCTCAATTGCATTCATAATTTATCCGTTATTTTAGAAGAAAGAAGTTAGGAGTTAGAAGACAGAATTTTGTTTGAATAAGCATTTAATAATTTCCCTACTTCTTCTGCCAATTCATTTTCCTGGTCTGTACTTGCATATCCTAAATCTTTAGTTAGTATTAAATAATATTTACATTCCTCAAGTGAGCCTTCTGATATATTAAAGAACCTCACCTTATCAGCTTTACCTCTTTTTCTATATCCCTCAGCAATATTAGCCGAAACAGAAATAGCAGCTCTTCTGAATTGCGAGGATAATCCAAATAATTCTTCTTTGGGAAACGACTTAGTCATTTTGTAAACAGCCAAAACAAATTGATGAGCCTTTTGCCAAACGATTAACTCTTTAAAAGATTGAGATTTCATTTTTATTTCCTATTTAATTTATTAAGTCACCTTACGCAGAATTTGTAAT
The DNA here is from genome assembly GCA_001873185.1 of Ignavibacteria bacterium CG2_30_36_16. Classification (GTDB taxonomy): domain Bacteria; phylum Bacteroidota; class Ignavibacteria; order Ignavibacteriales; family Ignavibacteriaceae; genus CG2-30-36-16. The sequence continues at coordinate 38,834 of MNYQ01000027.1, forward strand.
ACGAAGCGGTAGCTTCGTAAAAA
>MNYQ01000217.1 GCA_001873185.1 Ignavibacteria bacterium CG2_30_36_16
GTTCAAAGTTTTACAATTCAAAGTTGTATACAGAACTTGGCAGTAACAAAGCAGTTGACAAAAACGAAAACGATTTCCCAGATAATTTAGCAAATCAAATTTTGCTCGGTTCAGCGGAAAACATGAAAGAATTGCCAGACAACTCAATTCATTTAATGATCACTTCACCGCCTTACAATGTTTCCAAAGATTATGATGATGATCTTTCACTCAAAGAATATTTACAATTACTTGAAAATTCTTTCAAAGAGACATATCGTGTTCTTGTTAATGGTGGGCGTGCCTGCATTAATGTAGCGAACCTTGGTCGTAAACCATATATCCCCCTTTCAGATTACATTTCGAAAATCATGCTGGATATTGGTTTCAATATGCGTGGAGAGATAATTTGGAATAAAGCATCAAGCGCAAGTCCTTCAACTGCATGGGGTAGCTGGTTGAGTGCAGCAAATCCAATTCTACGAGATGTTCACGAATATATTTTGGTCTTTTCTAAAGGTGATTACAATCGAATAAAAAAAGACAAACAGAACACTATCACCAAAGAACAATTTATGGAATACACAAAATCTATTTGGACAATGAATGCGGAAAGTGCAAGACGTATCGGACATCCTGCGCCATTTCCAGAGGAACTTCCTTTTCGTTTAATTCAGCTTTATTCTTTTAAAGGTGACATTGTCCTTGATCCCTTTATGGGAAGCGGAACAACAGCTGTTTCAGCGGTTAAGTCAGATAGAAAATTTGTCGGTTATGACATTAACCAGGAGTATATTTCACTTGCAGAAAAAAGGTTGCAACCATATATGATGCAGATGAAACTATCGTTTAAATAATCTGAAGCACCCGCATGTTGTTTAAGTAAAAAACGGATTAGAAATTTGTTCAGAATGCAAAGATTATCCTTGCAGCAAATTTGATTCTTAGAGACAAGGATATGATTCTTTTGTAACTAATAAGAAAGTATTTTCAAATCTTGATCTTATAAAAAGTAATGGGATTGATTCTTTTATTAAGCAACAAAAAAAACGAATAGATATCTTAATTAATTTTTTAGATCGTTATAATGATGGTCGATCAAAAAGTTTTCTTTGTGTTAGCTGCGCATTATTACCATTAGATAAATTAATTGAAACAAACAAATTCACCGCCGGACTTAGCGATGCATTAGATATTAAAGAGAAAAGCAAACGGCTTAAAGAAAAATTATTAATGACAGCAGATGATCTCGGTATCGATCTAAAATTGAACAACAAATAATCTTCTGCTCCCGGCACGCGGTTTAATTAATAACCTATGTAATGAGGATTTTAACATTTTTTAAAACTTATAGTAATCACGCCAAATTTGGGCGCACAAAAATTGAAACTGAAGGTTATACTTAAACTGTTCTACAACCATATAAGAAGCCAAAACAATTAATAAATTTAACGTCCCGAAAAAAAAATGACAAATACCGAATTGATTGGAAGTACAAAAGCATTGCTCGACGAATATAAAAAAGCGATTGACGAACTTATTTTTATTATCAAGCCACTTGACGATCATGTTCTTTCGACAATCGTTGACAGCGAAACTAAAGACACAGACTGCAAATCCATACAAACAATTTTAACACACGTTGTTTGTTCGGGTTACAATTATACGATTTATATCGAAAATTCTACCGGAGTTAATAAACCACGAGTTGAAAGGGTAATTTGTAACAGCGTAGATCAATACATCGACCAAATAAATTTAATGTTTGGTTATTGTGAAGATTTCTTCAGACAAAAAAGAAATTTGCCAATTCAGCAAACCGACAATTCAAAAAAAGTAATTGTTAATTGGGGGCAGCAATACGATATAGAACAACTTTTAGAACACGCGATCGTTCACATTTTGCGGCATCGACGACAAGTGGAAAATTTTATAAAAATACAAAATGAGCAAGCAACACCGGGCAAGTCCGTCAGCTAAAGCACTAACGGAAAAATGACAATTCTTTAGTTAGCATCCCAAATTCTGAACTTCACCAAAACACAAAACGTCAAAGGCTCCCAAATAATTCTACTCTCTTTAACGATAAATTCATAATTTTATATCGCAGTATAAAAAATTATATGTCAAGTTTACATTTATAAACCTTTCAAACTTTATGAAACTTAAAACCGTTTTAACCCGGCTCTTCATTCCAATTTTTGTTTTGTCTTTTCTTTTCTCATCCTGTGGCAGCGGTGAGGAAATAACAAACGAAGCTGTTAGAGGTGTTTGGTTAACAAATGTTGACAGCAAAGCGCTTAACTCAAAAGCAAATATTATCGAAGCAGTTGAACTATGTAATGAACTCGGTTTTAATACAATATTTGTCGTAACATGGAATAAAGCCATGACGACCTTTCCGAGCAAAGTTGTAAAAGAAATAACCGGTATTGAAATAGACACAACTTTTACAGGCAGAGATCCTCTGAAAGAATTGATAGAAGAGGCGCACAGCCGAAACATTAAAGTAATTGCCTGGTTTGAGTTCGGTTTCTCATCATCATACAACGAGAACGGTGGAATAATATTAAAAGCAAAACCGGAATGGGCGTCAAAAGATTCAGCCGGCACTCTTGTTAAGAAAAATAATTTCGAGTGGATGAACGGCTTTCATCCCGAAGTTCAGGATTTTTTACTTTCTATAATAATGGAGGTAGTTAACAATTACGACATAGACGGAATACAGGGAGACGACAGGCTGCCGGCGATGCCTTCGGAAGCAGGTTACGATGATTACACAGTTAATCTTTTCAAACAGCAGCATAATGGCAATGAACCGCCCCGGTATTCAAAAGACAACGCATGGGTGCAGTGGCGAGCCGATCTTCTTACGGATTTTATGCGCCGTATTTATGAAACGGTAAAAGCCGCAAAATCAAATGTAGTAGTTTCAATGGCGCCGAGTATTTACCCCTGGAGCAAAGAAGAATATTTACAGGACTGGACAGCCTGGGTTGAAAAAGGATATGTTGAGCTTATTTGTCCGCAGCTTTACCGATACGAAACCGATAGATATTTTGTTGCGCTTGATGAGATTATAAACGGACAGATATCTGAAAGAAATATTCATAAATTTTATCCCGGAATTTTACTTAAGGTAGGCTCATATTATGCTTCAAAGGAATATTTGAAAAGGATTATCAGTTACAACCGAAGCAAAGGGATAAACGGAGAAGTGTTCTTCTTTTATGAAGGCGTAAAGAAGTATCCTGAATTCTTCCGTGATTCTTTATATACTGACAAAGTAAAATTTCCGCAGTTATTAAACGCAAACAAATAAAATAGATTCATGAAAAAAATACTCTTGACCCTGCTCATATTACTTTCGATAAATATAAAAGCTCAATTAAAAGAAATGCGCGCCGTTTGGGTTACAAATGTAGACAGTCCGGTTCTTCTAAGCGACGAATCAATCTCGGCGGCGATGGATTATCTCGCGTCAATAAATATTAACGTAATTTTTCCGGTAGTTTGGAATAAAGGTTACACGCTGTTTCCAAGTGAAGTAATGGAGAGTATTTTCAGCAAACCTATTTGGCCTACTGTAACCGGGCGCGATCCGTTGAAGCAGATAATTCTTGAAGCGCACCGAAATGGCATTGAAGTAATACCATGGTTCGAGTTTGGTTTTTCACCATCATATTCGTTAAACGGCGGGCATATTTTAGCGGCGTTTCCTTCGTGGGCTGGAAAAAATAATCAGGGGCAATTGCTTGTTAAAAACGGTTTCGATTGGATGGCGGGCACAAACCCCGAAGTTCAAAATTTTATGATCTCGCTAATCACCGAACTTTTAGATAATTATGACGTTGACGGCGTGCAGGGAGATGACAGACTTCCTGCAATGCCCGTTGAAGGCGGTTATGATTCAGTAACTGTTGCAATTTATAAAAGCGAACACAACGGCGCTGCACCGCCGCAGAATTATGAAGATACAAACTGGAAGAAATGGCGTGCAGATAAGTTGACGGAATTTTTTGCGCGGATGAAAGATTCGGTAAAATCTAAAGGTGATCACTTAATCATGTCGGTAGCTCCCAGCCCTTATCCGTGGGGCTTCGATAACTATTTGCAAGATTCGAAAACATGGCTTCAACAGCATATTCCCGAGAATATGATTCCGCAGCTTTATCGGGATAATTTAAGTTCATATCAGTTCGAACTTCTAAACGCGTTAAACTATGTGCCTGCCGATGAAAAAGATATTTTCTTTGCAGGCGTTCTCGGAAAAGCAGGCAGTTATGTTATAACGCCTAAATTACTTTTAGATCAGGTCGGTTTAAATCGTCAAAAGGGAGTTAAAGGCGAATCTATATTTTTTTATGAAGCTCTGCGCGTTAATGATAATCAACTCGGCGATACATTAGCGGCTACGTTTTATGCTGATGATGCACTTCTTCCTTATAGAGGGAACAACGACTTCAGACCAAAAGCTGAAATAGTTAACGAAGAAGATTCTGGTGCTTCATTTATTGGCAATTGGGAATTGAGACCGGTAATGGGTTATAAACCAAATGTCTACTGGACAAACGATACAAACTATGCAGAATTCAGATGGGACTTTGATGTTCCGGCAGAAGCATGGTATGATGTTTATACTTTCCTTGTGCCCAACACAATTTTTACGGCTAATGCAAATTATACAATCTTTTCCATGAATGATTCCATAAATGTTGTTATAAGTCAGAAGAATTCTCAAAACAAAAGATGGGTGAAAATTGGCACGGCTTACATCACTACAGGAAACAAAACTGTAGTTAAGCTTGATAATACAATGCTCGAACCGGGCAAATTTCTTTTAGCAGATGCTGTTATGCTGATGATAAACCGCAAACTTTCACCCGATGTTGTGATTACTTCCATAAAAGTTGGCGACGAAGATTACGACCTGTCACAGCCGTCTTCTTTTTTAATGCTGCAGAATTATCCAAATCCTTTCAACCCTTCAACCAAGATTAAATTTTCAGTTCCGAATTCTCTCTTATCTAATCAGAGCGTCATTGGTTCGGTTGTTTCACTAAAAGTTTTTGATGTTCTTGGAAGAGAGATTAAAACATTGTTAAACGAAGAAATGAGTTCAGGAGAATATGAAATCACTTTCGATGGTAATAACCTCGCTTCAGGAATTTATTATTGTGTTTTAAGAGCGGGGGACTATTCAAAATCTATTAAGTTGGTTTTGATGAAATAGTTTTTGTTAATTTTGTATTTGCAAGTAAAAAGTAGAAAACGCAAAACTATAAACACAAAAAGAAAAACAGAAAAACTCAAGGAACGAGAGCAAATTATAAAGCACAAAAGGAAAAACAATTCTATTTTAATTTAAAGGTATGTTATGTTAAGAGATATTAAATGGTCGCCGAGTGAAAAAAAAATAGCCCGCGAAGCTTTTAACAAAGCTCATGAACGCGAAATGGAATCGATAAAATTTTCTTTATATGAAAAAGTAGCCGCAATTAAAAAAGACAAGGATATCTGGGAGCTGCACAACTACTTATCCGAACGAAGGGATCAGGTAGACTCCAAATATGATTACAGGTACTCGGTGCTATTGAATGTTTTTGCAAGATTAATTATGGAAGGCTTTCTTTTCGAAGATGATTTAGTAGGACTTAGTGACGAAAAAATTGCAATCATAGATAAATTTTGTTCCCTTTAGTAAACAAAAAATTACACTTTATTATTATTCCATAAGTAGATTGTTCAAACACGCTGCTTCTTATATTTCTTATCACAATATTCAGAAAATTTACAGCATGAAAAAAATTGTTACGATATCATTTTTAATTTTTTTGTCATTTTTTTACCAAGCTCTTGCACAATATGCGCCCACTTCACCGTATCTCACTAATCCGGAACTCGCTATCGGTTATGCAGATAGTTGCGCTCGATTTTGGCTTCAAACTTGGGACAGTAATTCCGGTGGGTTTTATACTAACATTGATAAGTTCGGAAATGTAATTACAAGTTGGGGCACGAATAAAAACATGCTTACACAATCAAGAAATGCTTACGGTTTAACGAGGGCATATATGTTAACCGGCGATACAACTTATCTTAGCTATGCAAAGCGCGCACTTCAATGGATGTACGAACATGCATGGGATAATAACTACGGCGGGTGGTTTCAGGAATTAAGCAACAGTGGAAATCCTGTAAATTTAACTGCAGATAAAACTGCTTTCTATCAGCATTATGCGCTGCTTGGTATTGCCGCATATTACGAAGCTACGCACGACACAACTGCGTGGAATTGGCTGATGAAAGGATATGAACATCTCGAAAATTATTATTGGGATAATCGTCCTTCTTTTTCGGGATATTACGACAGAACTAATTATGACAACACTAATCCGCAAAATAAAAGTTTTAATGCAACAGTAGATGCAATTACTACTCATCTTTTATATCTCTATCTAATGACTAAGGATGAAAAATATAAAACTAAACTGATTGAAATTGCAGAGGAAATAAAACAGCATCTGACTGGCAGTATGCCGCAGCAGGCAATAGGATTTGTCGAGTCTTTTGATTCAAACTGGAATTGGAATAACAGTGAAACGATGACTATAATGGGGCATGTATTAAAATCAGGTTGGTGTCTTGGACGGGTAAATCAACTTTTCCCTGATACACACTATATAGATGCAGCCGAATTTATGATAGCTGATGTTTTACTTAAAGGTTACGATCATGATTTTGGCGGACCCTATAAAGACTTTAACCGAGTAACAGGGCAAATGCTATTATGGGGTTTGCAGGATTCAGCAAAAGCCTGGTGGCAAATGGAACAGTCAATTGTTGCAGGACTTGAACTTTATGAAATTACAGGCGATTCGAAATACTTACAGATGGCAGATGAGACTACAAACTTTTACATGCAATATTTTGTGGATCATATCAACGGCGAAGTCTATGCTGATAGAACACGCTACGGCGGTTTTGCCTGGAATGAAGCAAAAGGTAATTCCGGGAAATCCGGCTATCATTCAATTGAAACCGGTTATTATATTTATCTTTACGGTAATCTGTTTTACAAACAGCGGGCGGTTGAATTAAATTATAATTTCGAGCAGCTCCCTTTTAACCGGGAAATATTTCTGACGCCGTTAGCAATTGGAAACGACGAATTAGAAATATCCGCAGTTAAATTAAATGGACAAGCATATATAAATTACAATTCTGGTTTGCGTAGTCTTCAACTTCCGGCAGGTATTGGAGGACATATTGAGGTAACCTTTGAACCGGTTATAACAAATTATATTGCTGAGTCAAGTTCAGTTCCAGCGGAGTTTGGACTGTATCAGAACTATCCGAATCCATTTAATCCCACAACCAAAATAAAATTTAGCGTTCCAATTTCTCCGCTCAACAACAATAATAACCGGGGAAGAGCAGTGACGCTAAAAGTTTATGATGTTCTTGGTAGGGAAGTAAAATCTTTATTAAATGAAGAATTGAATCCGGGTGAATATGAGGTTACATTCGATGGGAAGAATTATTCTTCTGGAATATATTATTGCTTACTCCATTCGGGCGGATTAACAAAGACAATAAAAATGAATTTGTTGAAATAACCGATAATATTAAAAGTATATTTAAATGCTTTCTTCTAAAAGAGCAAGATAAAATCAGTTTGAATTTTATTCATCAAACTAACTTTTTATAAAAATATTTTATAACTTGCCAATAGTAAATTAAATTCAATACAAATGACCGAACAAAAAAACATTCAACTTTGCGATGAAATATTAATCGTAGAGGATTCGATCTCACAAGCCGAACAATTAAAGTTCATACTTGAAGAGAACGGGTATAAGACCAAAACGCTTCAAAACGGAAAGCAAGCTATCGCTTATTTGCAAAAGCAGAAACCGGTAATGGTGATCAGCGATGTACTTATGCCCGAAATGGATGGCTATGAACTGTGTGAACTTATTAAAAAAAATGTAGACACAAAAGATATTCCGGTAATTTTGTTAACAGCCCTCTCCGACCCGCATGATGTAATAAGAGGGCTTCAAGCCGGGGCTGATAACTTTATAACTAAACCTTACAACGAACAATTTCTAAAAAGCCGTATTCAATATATTATGCTGAATAAAGAAATCCGTAAAAACAGCATCAGCGGCATGGGGATGGAAATTATGTTTGCCGGGAATAAGTATTTTATTAATTCCGACCGGATGCAGATTATTGATTTGCTACTTTCTACTTATGAAAATGCAATCCAAAAAAATGATGAACTTGCAAAAGCAAATCACGAACTGACTATAATGCACCGCGAATTGGAAAGAAAAAATAACGAGCTTGAAAAACTGAACATAGAGAAAAATAAATTTCTTGGAATGGCGGCTCACGATTTAAGAAATCCTCTTAGTGTTATTCAAGGATTTAGTGATTTTTTAATTGAAGAAACGGGAGACAAGTTAAGTAAAACACATTTGGATTTTTTGAATATCATCCATTCATCAAGCGAAGCTATGCTGCAAATGGTTAATGATTTACTTGATATAACTTTGATAGAATCGGGCAATCTCGAACTTCATAAAGAAAAAATTTATTTTACTGCATTCCTCGAACAGATCATTTCTATAAACAAAGTATTTGCTTCGAAAAAAAATATCAAACTTAATTTTAATCACGATAACACACATCCGGTTACATATTGCGATCCCGGTAAAATACAACAGGTTATAAATAATCTCATTTCAAACTCAACAAAATATTCGAGCAGCGGCACCGAGGTTGATATAAATCTATCATCATCAAATTCAAATCTAATTATTTCTGTAAAAGACCACGGGCAGGGAATTCCTGCAAAAGATAAAGATAAACTTTTCAAACCCTTCTCGCGCACAAGTGTTCAAAGCACTGCCGGCGAAAAGAGTACAGGATTAGGACTTGTAATAGCGCGCAAAATAGTTGAAGGACATAACGGCAAAATTTGGTTCGAGTCTGCCGAAGGTTTAGGCTCTACCTTTTACATTTCTCTGCCATTCGATGATAATAAGTAGCATATAACTCAACTTTAACAATTTAAAAACTTCCGGGAGAATCACTATGGATTATAGAATTGAAACAGATACGATGGGCGAGATCAAAGTTCGCATTGATAAATATTACGGAGCTCAAACTGCCCGCTCCATAATGAACTTTAAAATTGGCGGCGAAAGATTTCCCCGCGAACTTATACGTGCACTCGGTATTCTGAAAAAAGCAGCGGCAATGGCGAACAAAGAACTTGGTACTTTAACTTCCGAAAAAGCCGAGCTGATTTTTAAAGCTTCAGATGAAGTTATTGAAGGAAAATTAGACGAACACTTTCCTCTTGTAGTTTGGCAAACCGGAAGCGGCACACAAACAAACATGAATGCCAACGAAGTAATTTCTAATCGTGCTATCGAATTAGCGGGCGGACAAATGGGGAGTAAAAAACCTATTCACCCGAATGACGATGTGAATAAAGCTCAGTCTTCCAACGATACTTTCCCAACGGCAATGCACATTTCCGCCGCGGAAGAAATTAATCGTCGTTTAATACCGATGATAACTAAACTGCGTGATGCATTGAATGTTAAGTCAGAAGAATTTAAAGATATAATAAAAATTGGGCGTACACATTTAATGGATGCCACTCCTCTTACGCTCGGACAGGAATTTTCTGGTTATGTTCAGCAATTAACGAATGGGTTAGAACGTATTGATGACTGCCTTCCCCGTTTGTATGAGTTAGCGCTTGGCGGAACAGCAGTGGGAACAGGACTTAATACACATCCGCAGTTCGCAGTAAAATCGGCAGAAAAAATTGCTGAGATAACAGGACTTCCTTTCATTACCGGCAGGAACAAATTTGAAGGATTAGCCGGACACGATGCTCTTGTAGAATGTCACGGTGTATTAAAAACTTTAGCAGTCTCGTTAATGAAAATTGCAAATGATATACGTTGGCTTGGTTCAGGTCCCCGTTGCGGCATCGGCGAACTATCGTTACCCGAAAACGAACCCGGCAGTTCAATAATGCCCGGCAAAGTAAATCCCACGCAGTCCGAAGCGATGACTATGGTTTGCACGCAGGTATTCGGAAATGATGTATCGGTTAACATCGGCGGAGCCAGCGGTAATTTTGAATTAAATGTTTTTAAACCTGTTATTATTTTTAACGTGCTGCAGTCTATCCGTCTGCTTGCCGATGCAAGCGAAAGCTTTACAGACAATTGTGTTGTGGGCATAAAAGCAAACGAAACAAATATTAAAAAACATTTAACAAATTCTTTAATGCTTGTTACCGCTCTTAATCCTCATATAGGTTATGATAATGCGGCAAAGGTTGCAAAAAAGGCGCACAAAGAAAATAAAACTTTGAGAGAAACAGTCATTGAACTTGGTCTTTTAACTGGGGAAAAATTTGATGAAGTTGTGCGTCCCGAAGAGATGATTGGTCCTAAAGCATAAATTTTAATTTTGCGGTTGACTCAAAAGCATTTGTCTTTTTACGGATACATTTAACCATTCTGGTGTAATGCCTGTGAAAGACCAAACAAAACAAAACGAGAAACAGCAGTCTTTTGAGTCTTCCGCTTTTTTTAATAAATGGGTTTGCTATTGGAAAACTGGAACGGTTTAATATCGCTTCTTATTGCATGTATTGAATTGATTCTTTTTGTTAATCTGCTGGTATTTGCGGATAAGAATCAGCTAAATAAAATGGCATTAATTCTAATCGCCATTCTTATGTGCTATCAAATGATTGAATATAGTATTTGCGGATTAGGATTACGTACTTTTTTTATCTCCTATCTTGCGCTCGGTATTATATCTTTTTTACCGCCGTTAACGCTTCATTTTTCTTTAAAAATTTTTAGTAGATGGAAATCTTTATACAGATTACTTTATCTTCCGGCAGCAATATTCATAGTTTATTATGCTTTTGTAATTCAACAATTCAGCACAACAAAATGCACAGTTTTTTATGCGGTATATAACTACCCTTTAGGCGATTTGTACGGCGCTGTTTATTATACTCCCGTGATTGCTTCAATGATTGTTTTTTATATTTTCAGGAACAGCCCCATCGATAAAAAATTGCGAACGGCTGTCAGAATTATTCTTGGCACGTTAATTTTCACTTCGCTTCCGGTGATTACTGCCTTTATTTTACATGCGGCAGGCTTAAGCAATATGTTAAAAGCAATGGAAAGCATTATGTGTAAGTTTGCCTTTGTTTATGCTTTCGGGCTTGCTATTTTCGCACTTCTAAATTCAAAGGAAAAAAATGTTAGAAGTAATTCTTAACATCTACTTGATAATAAATAATGGATTTGTTGAAGAATTCCGCGCTGTTGCTTATGAAAGAGAAGGTGGCGACGATAGTAAAATTGAATTTTTAAAAAAATCGGCAAAGGCAGATTTTTCTAAATCGTACCGCTTTGACGCGCCTCAGAATGCTGATGGCAAGTTAATGACTGACAGACAATTTTGGAAACTTGAAAAACGAAATAAACATTTTGTATTGTTTGAAGAAATTTTTTCGAAGTTCAAAATACCGGAAAATCCTCTTATATGCGTTACTAGAGTAATTGACAATAAAATATTATCCGGAGAGGAATAGAGACTTGTATTCAGAGCAAAGCAAACTGCAATTAACAAACAGAAATTAAAAATTAATCCGTTGGCTAACGGAATAATTGATAAGCACTAAAAACATAAATATATTCTATAATTGTCCTCAATGGTTGTAAGGATTTGTCGCACATGTTAAAATTATTTCACTATAAAAAGATTAAACGTACCATGAAACATTCGATAATAATAATTGTAACGATTCTTTTTTCAATCTTTATTCAAAATAATGTATTAGGTGAAAATTTGTTTATTACAGACAAAACAGTTTCCAAAGAAAGAGTAAAAAAAGAAACTCTTCTTGAGAATCCGGCATTAAATAAAATCTATTCAGATAAAAAATTAGGCGCCTTTGTTGAAGAAGGCAAAACTTTTTTTAGACTGTTTACTCCAAACGCTAAAAGCGTAGTCGTAATTATTTTTGATAATGTAGAGGATGAACGCGGCTCCGAATATAAAATGACGGGCGACGAAAATTCCGTTTGGGAATTTGTTTTCGACGGCGAGCTTTACGGAAAGTTTTACGGCTTTAAAGTTTCGCATAAAAATAATTCAAATGGTCAGGATATACTTTGCCTTGATCCTTATGCAAAAGCAGTAGCTACATTCAATACTTATATGAATCCCCGTAAAGGCGTCATTGTTAAGCCCGACAACTACGATTGGGAAAATACAAATTGGATTCAGCGCGACTGGCGTGATCTGGTCGTATATGAAATGCACGTCCGCGATATGACTGCGCATAAATCATCCGGCGCAGATAAACCTGGTACTTACACGGGATTGATTGAAAAGGGAAAAACAGGTGGAATTAATTACATCAAAGAACTTGGCGTAAACACAGTTGAACTTCTTCCTACGCAGGAATTTGCCAATTGCGAAATTCCATTTAAAGATTCGATTGCAGGTAGATTTAATACATGGAATCCTTACGAGCGCAATCATTGGGGTTATATGACGGCTGCATTTTTTGCTCCCGAAGCTTACTACAGCGAGGAGGCAAATGAATTCAAATGGAATACCTGGAGCGGAGCAAATGCAAAACAAATAAATGATT
>MNYQ01000214.1 GCA_001873185.1 Ignavibacteria bacterium CG2_30_36_16
TAAAGCATTTTCTTTTCTCATGTTTAACAGATATAAATTTACATTCAAAATATAAACAATAAGATATTTATATGTGAGTTTTACAGTCATTAAAGAGATGTGAGCAATTATAAAAATTAATTTCATAACATTATATTAGAGTTGCTATTCAAAAACATTTATTGATTATGAAAACCTTCGTTAATAAAACAGTTGATATTATTGGCTTTCCGATAGATTTAGGTGCAGGGCGCCGCGGTGTTGATATGGGTCCATCTGCGGTAAGAATTGCCGGGCTTGAAAATAATTTGCGGGAACTTGGTTATAGCGTTATCGACAGCGGTAATGTTCACATCCAGATAATGGAACGGCAGAAAATTAAAAATCCTAAACTCAAATACATGGATGAAATTTTAAAAACTTCAAAAGTATTAGCTTCGCGGGTTGAAAAAATTTTAGAAAAAAATCATTTCCCTCTTTGTATTGGCGGTGATCATTCAATGGCGCTCGGAACAATTGCCGGAATATCTTCCTACTGCCGAAAAAATAATTTGAAGCTTGGAGTTATCTGGATTGATGCACACACAGATATGAACACAGATCAGACAACGCCGTCAGGGAATATTCATGGAATGCCGTTGGCTGCAGCGCTCGGACTTGGACATGAAAAACTCGTAAACTTTTACGGGCACTCTCCTAAAGTTAAACCTGAAAATACAGCGTTAATTGGAATAAGAAGTATCGACGCCAAAGAGCGTGAAAACACAAGAAGACTTAACCTGCCGGTTTACACCATGTCCGATGTTGATAAACTTGGAATACACCGCATAATAGTAAAAGTTCTTAAACAATTAAAAGAAAATGTAGACCATATTCATGTAAGTTTCGATCTCGACAGTGTCGATCCTACTGTTGCTCCCGGCGTTGGAACCCCTGTGCCGGGCGGATTAAGCTACCGCGAAACACATCTGCTTATGGAAACAATAGCCGAATGTGGATGCATGAATTCGCTTGAAGTTACGGAAATAAATCCGATATTAGATGAGCGAAATAAAAGCGCACGTTTTGCTGCCGAGGTCATTGCATCAAGTATGGGCAAAAGAATTTTTTAATCGGTTATGATTGAGCGGCGCAAATTATTTTTCATTTTAATATTTTCTGCTTTACTGCTGATTCTTAGAAAAGCCGGGGTGATTGAAATATCAATTAACACAATAGTTAATTACATAATTATGTTTTATGGGTTAAGCTTAGTCTACAACTCATTCGCAAAAAATAAGCTGCCGTTGTTTGTCGGCTCGATTTTGTTTTTAACCGGGGTAGCTTTTTTTATTGTTACTGATTTTGATTTTTCTAATGTAGGGCAAATAGTTCTTCCATCGGCTATAATTATTATCGGGTTAAGCTGTTTAATGCTTTATTTAAGCAACGGGAATGATACTTCTTTTTTAATAATAGGAGGATTGTTTCTCTCAGCGGGTGTTATCGTAATATTAGTAACCGGGCATTTATGTTTCGATAAATATTTTGCTTCAGTTATTGAGGTGGCAGCGAATTACTGGTTAATTTTGATAATATTGATTTTAGTAATATCGTTCTCCAAACGATTTGGGAAAACCTAACCCGGACAAGCCCCCGCGGGGCGGGACAAGCAGAACCAAATTATTTGAGATGAGTGATTGAATGGTTGAATGAAAAACATTCATCCATTCATCTTCATTCAGTCATGCTTTCTAATCTTTTAGTTTGTAAATATTCTACCATATATTACAAGAATATTAGTGTTCTGGTACTAATTACCTGACAGCCCCTTGCAATATTATTTTCCATCCGGGTCTATCTGCGCCTGAACTGATTTCTTCTGTAATTTTTATTTCCGTGCCTGGTTTAATTAAATCTGCCCGAACCGATGCTCCTATAGTAAATGGTTTATCTTCAGCATTAAAGGACACCAAAGATTCAAACGTACTCCCGGTATTTATCCAGATATTATATACACTTTTTCCTGAGAGCGGGGGTAAGTTTGATATTCTAAATAACGCTTCACCGCTCTCGCCGCTTAAAAACACTTTAGCATCGGAAGCGACATTAAAATCCGCAGAACTTAACTGTGCAAAGTAAACGCCGCGTGAGTTCATAATTCTGTCAAGAGCTTCATCGCCCCCAACTTTAGTTTGAAATTCGTTTATTCGGTTAGTTAAATTAGTAATTTCTAATTTATAACCGTCAATATCTTCCATGATTTTAAAATATGCTATCGCGACGACAGTGATCAACAGCAAGAATAACAAAACGACTACGAGGGTTCCGAAATAGCTTTTCTTTTTGGGTTCGATTTGTGCTTCAGTAATTATTTTTCCTCCGCCCGGTTTCTCAATTAAAGGCTCATTTTTCTTCTTAATCTCTACATCATTGTCTGTTAATGCGGCGCCGGGAAAATTTTCAAAAGTTTTCTCTTTGCTCAAATCTGTTCTTAACCGTTCCCGTACCTGCGTTTCCTGCGGCGGGCGTAAAAACTCCTTGCTCTGTTTTGTGGATGTAATTACTTCGAACTCACCGGTTTCTGTATCCGATATTTTATGTCGTTCAAGTCCGTCATCATCGGTTTTATTATTAATTTCTTCTTTTTCATTAGAATCATGCAAATCAGCAGCCTGAGCGGAAACAGATTCAAACTCTTCTGCCTTGGAATGCCGGACTTCAACAATTTCCTCATCCACCTTCTCATCAAAAACCGAGGATATATCTTCTTGCGTCTGCACTGAAATTGCATGCGCCGGAGAAAGATGTTCTTGTGGTTTTAAAGGCAGCGGTTTTTCTGAAGATTGTTCCTCTTCTTTTTTCTTTTTTATTTCCTCCTGGAGGCGATAAAGTTTTCGTGCAACTTTATCCTTTACTTCAGGGGCAGGAGTTTCAATATTTAATATTGCTGGCAAAAGCGCCGCAAGATTTTGGAACTCTCCCAATTCTTCGTAAGCAAACGGCTCGTTGTTTTCTAAAATAGAAACAAAAATGTCAAAATCATTTTTGCTAAGACAGCCGAGAGAAAATGCATACAGCAACTCTTTATGCTCCATTATGCATCTCCCTTAATTAAATTTTCTTTAAGATTAGATAGAGCAATCTTAACTTTTGATTTTACGGTCTGAAGCGGAATATTAAGCTTTGCAGCAATTTCTTCCTCGGTTAAACCTTCGTAGTAGGCAAGATATATTACATACTGTTGTGCATCGGTTAATTTATTAAGAGCAGTTTCTACACTTCCTTTTATGTTTAAAGCGGTCTTCAAATCAAGAGAGTCAATCTTCGGCGAAAGATGGGGCAGTATATAGTTATCTTCGAAACCCTCCGTATATTCGGGCGCATTGCCGGCAAATCTTTTTCGCCTAATTTCATCTGCAGCTTTATTACGTGCAAGCGTCACTATCCATGTATATACATTTTCGCTGTTAAAATTAAATTTATCGCTCTTACGCCAGACGATGACAAAAACATCGACAAGAATTTCTTGGGCAAGGGACTGCTCGGTTACCATTTTTTTTATTAACGTATACAGAAGGGGTGAATACCTATTGTATAATACTTCGAGCGCTTTAGAATCATGCTTAGCTACTCTACGCAAAAGGTCAATGTCTGTTGAAGGGATATTTACCATTTAAGCCGATAGTTATAATTGCTTTAATACTTCGCAAAAGTAAAGTTATAACAGTTAAAAATCAATTCGTTGCTCACATTTGATTAAGTTAGTTTCTTAATGCCCCGTCATACTATTAATTTATAATTTTTAATTTACGCTCGTCACCAAACATTTTGATTAGATTAAATCACTTCAAACCGAAGCCAGTTTGCCCTGCTGCGTTCGCTGTATGGCGCGCCTGCTGCGAATAGAACAACATCTCCTTCTTTAACATTACCGCTTTCTAGAAGTAATTTTTTTGCATTTTCAATAGCAATATGTTCCTTGTTAATTTCATCCATAAAAATTGATGTTACTCCCCATCTTAAACACAATTCATTCATTGTTTCGGAGCTGTTTGTAAAAGCGATGATCTTTGCATGCGGTCTAAATTTGGCAATATTAACCGCCGTACGACCTTTGAATGTAAATACAACCACAGCAGCAGCATTTATCTGCTTACTCATTGAAACGATCCCGCGTCCGACCGAATCAAAAAGGTTCTCTTCCATTTCTTTTGGAAATGGAAACTCTACTTGCTGACATGTCCGGTTATGAAGTTCAGCATCCTTTACTATGTCGTTCATTGTTTTCACAGTTTGAACCGGGAATTTACCGATTGAAGTTTCACCGCTTAACATTACTACGTCTGTGCCGTCCCATACTGCGTTTGCAACGTCGCTTGCTTCTGCGCGTGTGGAGATAGGGTTGTTAATCATCGACTCAAGCATCTGCGTTGCGGTAATAACAAGTTTACCGTAAGCATTACATTTGGTTATAATTTGCTTTTGAATAGATGGAACTTCATGCGGAGGAAGTTCAACACCCAAATCTCCGCGTGCAACCATAATACCATCTGACACTTTTAATATTTCATCGAAGCTGTCAACCGCTTCTTTTTTTTCGATCTTGGCTATTATTGGTTTTATGAAGTTTCGCTGCCTAAGCCACTCACGCAGGTTTGTCATATCGGCGGCGCTTCTCACAAAAGACAAAGCTATATAATCAACGCGATAATTTAGTGCGAACTCTAAATCTCTAAAATCTTTTTCAGTAACGGAAGGCGTTGAGAGCCTCATTCCAGGCAGGTTCATCCCTTTCCTCGGTTTTAATTGACCTCCGTTCTCAATAAAGCATTTAACCGAGATTTTATGTTTTTCGATTATGCGCAGCCTAATTAATCCATCGTCTATAAGTATAGCATCGCCTACTTTTGCATCCTCTGCAAGGGGCTTATATGAAGTAGATATTTTCTTTTTTGTACCAATGACGTCATCGGTTGTTATTTCAACTGTTTGTCCTGTTGTTAATTCAATTTCAGGAGTTTCAAGTTCGCCGACTCTTATTTTGGGTCCTTGCAAATCCATTAAAACAGCGAGAGGAGTATTTTCGTCAGAACATGCAGCGTTAATGTTTTTAAATAACTCCCCGTAAAATTCATAATTGCCGTGAGAAAAATTTAACCGTACGCCATCCACCCCCGAAAGTATTAATCGGGAAATCATTTCTTTGCTGTTGGATGCTGGTCCCAGTGTGCAAAGTATTTTTGTTTTTGCAAATATATCTGTCAGTTGTTTATTCATTTTTTCTTTGCTGCGGTTCTCTTTATTACTGTTTTCTTTGTCTTTGGTCTTTTCATTGGTGTACGTGCTGCTTTCGACTTACGGAATAACTCTTTAATTTTTTTCTCTACAAGATAAAAGACCGTGTTAGTTTCATATTTGTTATCAGTGCGTATACCTGCTTTTACACCGGTAAGAATTTCAATCCCTTCTTCTATTCGTTCCATAGGATAAATTGTAAATTCTCCTTTTTTAACCGACTCGATAACATCTTCACGAAGCATTAAATCTTTAACATTCTGAACCGGAATAATAACGCCCTGCTTTTTAGTAAACCCCTGCATTTTGCAAACATCGTAAAATCCTTCAATCTTTTCATTAACTCCGCCTATAGGTTGAACATCCCCTTTTTGGTTTAGCGAACCCGTCACTGCAATGCCCTGTTTAATTGGTAACTCTGCAAGCGTTGAAAGAAGAGCAAATATTTCTGCACACGAGGCACTATCGCCGTCAACGGTGGAATATGACTGTTCGAAAACAATGTTTGCATTGAAAGACAGTGGCATATCCTGTCCGAATGTTTCTTTAAAATATCCTGTAATAATCAACATTCCTTTGTTATAATATTTACCGCTCATGCCGGCTTCACGTTCAACGTTTATGATTGTGCCGTTGCCGAGTGAAACTGTAGAGGTAATTCGTGTCGGTCTTCCGAATGCATAAAAATCTGCATCGTAAACTGCCAGACCATTTATTTGCCCGATACGTTCGCCGGTAGTATCAATCATAACGCTCTTCTCTTCAATCATGTCGTTTACCTTCGATTCAAGCATACCGTGCCGCTCTTTAGCATAGTTATAAGCTTTTCGAATGTGTGCTGCGTTTACAACATCAAAACCATCGTCAAGCGCCCAAAAGTTTGCCTCGCGCGCTACGTCAGCAATTTGAGAAAAACGGGTCGAGAGTTTGTTCTTTTGTCCTGCAAATCGAGCGGAAAGTTCAATCAAATATGCAATCGCGCTTCTGTCAAACTCACAAAGATTTTCTTCTTTAATAAGTTTTTTTACAACCCGTGCATATTGAACCAAAACAGCAGGGCTTCTTTTTATTTCATAATCAAAATCAGCTTTTACTTTGAATATTTTTTTAAAATCATATTCATAGTTCGCAAGCATACTGTAAATCTGCTGGCTGCCGACGAGAATTATTTTTGTGTCGATATCAATCGGTTCGGGTTTTATGGTTGAGGCTGTGAACTGAAAATAACTGCCGGGGTCCTGAATTTCGAGTTGACGGTAAGTGAGAACTCTTTTTAATGTCCGCCAAACAGCCGGTTCTTCAAAAAGATGGTTTACATTAAGTACAAGATAACCGCCGTTTGCACGAAGCAGCGAGCCGCATTTTATTTTTGTGAAATCTGTGTACCAGCCGCCTTTGCCGTCGTTTATTTTTTCTACCGTTCCGAAGATGTTAGTGTATGTCGGGTTTGTTTCAATGAGTACGGGACACTGTTTAAGCCCGGTATTATCAAGAATAATGTTAACGTCATAAACACGGAAATAATCAATTATAAATCCCTCGGGTGTTGTTGCTGCTTCAGGATTTAATCCTTTGAATATTTGTATGTTATCTAAAATATTTTCAAGAACATGGTCGAGATATTCAATTATTTTTTCATCCTCATATTTTTCCTTTAAATTGAAAATAACTCCGCTTACTACCGACTCAACATTCTCCCGTTCTAATTTGACAAGTTTTTCCTGAAACTCCTGGCTAATTTTTAATCCTTTACGGAATATTTTCTGAAGTTCCTCCTGATGATGTGTGTATCTTTTTACAATGTCCGAAGCTTGATCTTTAGTAATAACTTTTTCCTGAACTTTTTCTTCAATCATTTGAATCGGTACAGCTTTGCCGCCGATTACTGGAAAAACATCCGGACGCGAAGTATCGCCCACTTTTACATGTCCGAGTGAAAAATTTTCTTTTTCTAATTTTTCATTAAAACTGTTAAGTAGCTCCTGCTCCTTCTCACTGTACTGGCTGATAATTTTTTTCTTCTTGTTAGAATATGTTTCGGCTTCCAGGGCTAAAGGGATTCTTTTTTTTAACAGTTCAATAGCCGAAGCTAAATTGTATTTAAATTCTTTCGCCGATCCGGTATTAAATTTTAATAAGACAGGCATGTCTTCTTCTTTAAAATTATTAACATATGCATAATCGTAAAGAGACGGACAGTTACTGCTGATCTTTTCAAGCATCTTTTTTACTGTGGTTGTTTTGCCGGTGCCGGAAAGTCCCGCAATATAAATATTGTATCCGGGGCTGCGTAAATCAACTCCGAGTTTAATTGCTTTTAATGCACGTTCCTGTCCAACGATGCCTTCAATCGGGTCAAGGTCACTCGTCGAGTCAAATTCAAAAACATCATTGTTGCATTTCCATCTCAGTTCTTCGGGAGTTAAATTTTTGTGTTCATTGGGGCGGGGATAATTACCGGGGGATTTTCTCATGTTTTAACCTTCCGTTGTTATTTAGATAACTACGTTAAAAATTTTAATCTTACTAACCGAAAACATAAATATTATTAGAATTATAAACAAAACAACTTTTTATTAAATCATCTTTGAGTTCACTTTAAAAAGGTATTTCCGTCATTGCGAAGAACGGAGTGACGAAGCAATCTTTTGATTTTGCGCTAAATTCGGAAGATTGCTTCTCCCGCAATGCGGGATCGCAATGACATTTTTCAAAAGAACCTTTTTATAGTAGACTCATCTTTGATTCATCATACTTTATTATAAAATTTGTCTGCAAAAAAGTTAAGAGTAATATAAAATGACAATTACCGAAGCAAGAAGTTTATTCCCTCACATCAAAGAAGGAAAGATATATTTTAACCATGCCTCAACAGGCACATTTTCAACAAGAGTATTGAAGGTGCTCGAAGATCAAATAAAAGAAAAGACAACTGGCGAAATTGACGGTTATGAAGATTTTGTAAAAACCGCAGCCGAAACAAAATCTTCTCTTGGTAAGATGATTAATTGTTCGGCAAACAACATTGCGTTTACTGATAATACAACAAACGGTTTAAACATACTTGCACAGGGGTTAAAGTGGAATGAAGGAGATGAGATAATTTTAAACGATCTTGAATTTCCCGCAAATGTTTATCCTTTCCTCAATCTAAAAGAGAAGGGTGTAAATATTAAAATAGTAAAATCGGAAAACGGAATAATAGCAGCCGAAAAAATAATGGAAGCAGTTACAGAAAAGACAAAGTTAATCTCGGTAAGTCTTGTTCAATTTTTAACTGGCTATAGAATTGACATTGAAGCCATCGGTAAATTTTGTGAAGAAAAAAATATTATATTCTGCATAGATGCAATTCAGGGGCTGGGCGCTGTTCAGCTTGATGTTAAAAAATGCAGGGTAAATTTTCTCTCGTGCGGCAGTCAAAAATGGCTTCTCGGAATAATGGGTTTAGGTTTTATTTATGTTGATGATAAGCTTATGCAAAACATTCATCCGGCTTATGCAGGCTGGCTTTCTGTTGAAAATGCATGGGATCTGCTTGAATACGAATTAAAATTCCGCCCCAACGCAGAACGATTTCAGCCGGGCACATTAAATGCGTTTGGAATTTATGTTCTAAATGAATCATTAAAAATATTTTTTGAAGTTGGATTGAAGCTAATAGAAAATGCAGTCCTCAATAACTCAATTTATTTCATCAATAAATTAGATGAGTTAAACTTCAATCCGATATTAAAAGGTTTGGAAGGGAAAAACATTGCGGGGATTATAAGCTTTAAACACAATGAGGCAAATCAGATTTTTGAAACATTAAAAAATAAAAATATACACTGTGCTGTGCGCGAAGGGATGGTTCGCTTTTCGCCGCACTTCTATAATGTAAAAGATGAGATTGATACTGTAGTAAGTCAGTTGAAAGCATTCAAGTAAAAAGAAGAAATCAGTAAGAATAAAATAGCAACGTAATTGTTTGCCGCTATGAGAAGTTAATAAAAGAATATCTGATTATTAAATCATTCGATTTGCGGGTAAAATTTTCACCTAAATTTTCCTGAACCTCTTTGTACTATTTGAAATGATATTTAATTATAATTTACTAAATTACTATATGCTAATCATGAACAAAAAAATATTAGGAGCGGATTGATGAACTTCAGAGCAAAATTTTTGGGAAAGTTTTTGCCTTTCCTTTTGCTGTTAGTATCTGCTGCAGGAACAATTAATGCACAGGACAAAGAGAAAAAAGTGCGGATAAGCCCGATGGCAGCGGTAAGGCAAACAGTTGGGCTTACAGATATAGAAATTATCTACAGCCGTCCCGGCGTTAAAGGACGAACCATCTGGGGTGATCTTGTGCCATATAATATTGTTTGGCGCGCCGGAGCAAATGAAGCCACGAAAATAATTTTCGGCGGTGATGTAATTATAGAAGGAAAAAAAATAAAGGCTGGTTCTTACAGCTTTTTTGCATTGCCAGGCAAAGAAGAATGGACCTTGATATTGAATAAAGAGGCAAACCAGTGGGGCGCATTCGAGTACAATGAATCACAGGACGCTTTACGGATAAAAGTTAAACCTACGAAAAATGAATTCCACGAGTGGCTTTCTTACACAATTACAAAAACCGGGGAACGCACAGCCAAAATTGCTCTTTTGTGGGAGAACTTAAAATTAGATTTTGAAATAATCGCTAATGGAAATTAATTTTTAAAACTATACCTTCGAGACTCGCTGCCTCGAAGGTCTTAGAAATTTAGTTTCTAATTAAATCAAGTAATTCTTTCGTTTTTTCTTCCATCAGTTTAATATCACCTCTCGATTCAACATTCAACCGGATAATTGGTTCGGTGTTGGACATTCTTAAATTAAATCTCCAATTATCATATTCGACGCTTAAACCGTCCGTATAATCTTTTTTGCCTCCGGTAAAACGTGCATCTATTTCTTTTATTTTCCCGGCGGGGTCTGTTATTTCGCTGTTAATTTCACCGCTGCACGGGTAGGCATTTATCATCTCATCAACAAATTTTGAAAGCGGTTTGTTGTCTTCCGAAATTAGTTGAAGAACGAGAAGAAAAGGGATCATTCCACTGTCTGAATATGCATTATCTCTAAAGTAATGATGCGCAGACATTTCGCCGCCGTAAATGGCGTTAACTTCTCTCATCTTTTGTTTAATGTATGCATGCCCGCTTACCGATTGCACTGCATTGCCTCCGTATTCGGAAACGACTTCGAGAGTGTTCCAAACAAGGCGCGGATCGTGGACAATATTTTCGCCTGGATTTTTTTTCAATATAGATTTTGCAAGAATGCCAACAATGTAATAGCCTTCAATAAAATTTCCTTTTTCATCAAAGAAAAAGCAGCGGTCGTAGTCGCCATCCCAGGCAACTCCAAGGTCGGCTTTGTTTTTAAGCACGGCATCCAGCGTGGGTTGTCTGTTTTCCATAAGCAAAGGATTTGGAACTCCGTTGGGAAATTCGCTGTCAGGTTCATTAAATATTTTAATCATTTCGATCGGCAGGTCCTTTTCGAGAGCGTTTAAAGCTAATCCAGCACAGCCGTTGCCTGCATTCACAACTACTTTTAAAGGTTTTATTTTGGAAGGATCGTAAAACTTACGAAGATTAATAATGAAACTATTCATAATATCTTTTTGAGCATAGCCTCCTTTATTGCTCACTGGTTGAGGAAGTTCATTGCTGAGAATCATTCTCTCAATTTCGTTAAGCCCCGAATTATAACCCACCGGAACGGAATCTTTTTTTACGAATTTCATTCCGTTGTACTCGGGCGGATTATGGCTTGCAGTAATCATGATTCCTCCATCCGCTTGGAAGAAAGGAGTTGCAAAGTAAATCATTTCAGTGCCGCACAACCCTATATCAATTACATCAGCGCCACCGTCATTTAATCCTTTGCGCAACGATTCAGCCAGCGCTTCTGATGATTTTCGGATATCGTAACCGATAACAATTGAGCGCGCTTTAAGGTAAGAAGCGTAGGTAAGCCCAATTTTATAAGCCATATCGGGGTTTAATTCCGACGGTACTTTTCCTCTAATATCATAAGCTTTAAAAGCCTTTATTTTATCCATATATACTCCCGAACGTGTTATTTATTGAAATTTTTTTCATGGAAACTATTATGTACTACATTTAGCTCAATAAGAAGATAAATTGAGGCATTCAATTTATAAAATTCCTGCTTTGATTCAATCTAACCGATAGAAACTTTAAGAGAATTTTTTTTCAATAGACTTTTTATAATTAACTGATTATGTTTGAACCGTTCATTCATAGTATGAGGGAGTTCGTTATCGTAAATAGAGATACCGTTAAGTGGCACTTTGCCAAATGTAACAATTCTAAATGTAACGCTATCTTTCTGGTTAACCCGCAAGAGTCGCCCGGAGAGTTGGGTTTCATTTGCCCTGATTGCAGCGCAAAAACAATAACTTCTCATATAGTTCAATGCGCAAGTTGCAGAACGATACTTAATTTTGTTCGTGCAACGCCAAACGAAGAAAAAGTTGTGTTCACAGTTCCCAAATGTTCACACTGTGTTGGAACAGTTGAAGACGAATGGGAAATAGAACCTTTGTATCAACTGGATTCTTATATTTAAGTTATTCTGCAATCTTTGTTATTGTTCGAGCCGGCACATACTTTCTAATGCGAAGTTGTGCCGGCTTGTGTTTTAAATCCCCGGATAAATTCCCTAACCTTGACCAGCTACTGCGGGGCGTTATAAGCAGAGTCAAATAATTGTGTTGAGAGATTGTCCGTTAGCTAAACATATGCGTCAACCTAATTTTTCGATTATAATTTCTAACCTTTTTTAGAAGATACACTTATAGTATTGCCATTTAAATCTTTGTTTTTTATGTCAAGATATTTTAAATCACTGCTGTCCGGTTATTAGCAAAACAAATACAATTAATTAGAAGAATCATAAATATTAAATCCTGAATAAACCCATTCGTAAGCAATAAAATAGAGCTATTTTCAAAAATTGGAATAATCAAAATCTGTAGAAAAATGTAAAACGATAAATTACCTTAGTAACATAGGCAGAGGTAAACATTTTCTCCATAGAGTCCTTCGGACAACCTTATTAGCTTATTATTCCCCAAATAAGGGAATAAGGTTATATTTATTACGGCAAGTGTGGTTACTAAGGTTACTCAAGTTGACCGCTTGAGACAAAAAA
>MNYQ01000025.1 GCA_001873185.1 Ignavibacteria bacterium CG2_30_36_16
CTTTCATTTTAAATATATGACTTTGTTTATGTAGGTTTTTTTTTCTTCATTGTTTTCTGTTTTGTATGTAATAAAATAAATACCGGAGTTAACTTCTTTCCCGTACCTATCTTTGCCATTCCAGTTTATCTTGTTATCATTAACTTTAAATTTATTTACCATCTCCCCGAGTATGTTATAAACTTTAACTTCAACTTGAGTGATGTTTTTTCCTAAATTAATAGAAGTATTGCTGTTGAACGGATTCGGGTAAGGAATTGAATTTATCAATTCTGTCTTATTTTCTTTTTCTTCTTTCACTCCAATTGGTTTATCGAGATAGAATCCGTCTATATTCCAATAACTATGATTACAATAAATTACCGTATCGGTATTCCACCACTGAATATATGATTTAACTCCAGAATCATCACACCGCAGATACTCATGAATATTATCTTCTTTAAAACTATACCTCATAATTCCGCTCCCGGGATTTGTTAAAAGATCGCTAATTACAGCCAGGTTATTGCCTTCATCATCCCATTTAAGATATGTAAGTCCATTTTCTTGACATACCGGATCTATTCCTTGATCAAATATTATTCTTGTCGAATCTCCATTCTTATAGTAAAAATAAAGTTTATTATGAGGATAATCATTACCATAACTATATGCGAGTATATTTTGCCGCAGATTATAAGAATAGCCCATAATGTGTTGGTATTGTCCGGTTTTTACTAAAGTATCTATTCTACCTGAATAGAGATAACATTCCAGTATCTCAGTGTCGTGACTTTTAAATATAAGAGTTGAATCACTACTCCACTCTATCCGCGCATCATCGAGAGTTTGGGCAGGACATAAATAAAAAGTACTGTCTGAAAATCTAAAGGCTTCTAACCAGTAAGGTGAACTCCTTGACATGAATAATACTAATGAATCATTTGGTGAAAACAAGAATGAGGTTGATTCAAAACCTTGAATTGAGATTTTTTGGTTCGAGTTTTTATTGTAATAAAAAATATAATACGTAGTATCATTCTCAAGGTCTGTCATTTTAGCCCCGGTATAATCATAATAAAGATACTTGTGCCTTTGATTTGCGAATGACGGACCAACGAAAACAAAATTGGTTGAATCTATTTTTTGTGTGTAAAGGTTCTTTTTGAAAAAGAATTGAGGCCAGGCATTTCGGTAATAGATTTCTTTACCGATTTTGTCAATAATAAACCTATCAGACGGCACGTGATTGATTTGAAATTTTTGGGCTGAAATATTGATACTCAGTAGAGTAAAAAAGGAAATAAAAATTATGATTGTGCTTTTCATGGTTCATTCCTCTTTACGTAAACTTTTAAGATAAAAAATATTTTCATATGTATACCTTTATTTTAAATTTATGCCTTTATCATAGATTTGTCAATAGCCCAAAATTTCTAATGACCGCCATTAGAAATAAAATGGAAAAAATGGAGTTCACCGACAAAGAAATTACGCCTTGGGGCGAAATGGTTTTAAGGAAAAAGTTAATAGATAAGACAAAAACAAATGAAGTATTCGAGCGTCTTCCATTACCCCATCAGAACTCAAATCGCAGTTATAACCCGATACAGTCCGTTAGCTAACGGATGCGGGGCTTTGGTTGAGCACAAAACTTTTTAGCTGCCCGTTTGTTGTCTCAGAAGAAAATTCCTAATGATAAATCCGGGTTAATCATTTGTATTCGCTAAGGAACATTCGCTAAAGACCAAAAGATTGCTTCGCCTGATATATCGGGATTGCAATCAAAAGTATATCCTTTTTCGGTAGAACCCAATTATAATTACTTCACTTTGTAATAAAATTCCTTACATCAACGGCGAAATATCCCCGCATAATATTCAGAGAAATTACTCTACTGCAAAGCAAATACTTATTATAAATTCAATTCAGATTAAAAGGTAAATATGTTAACAATAATAGTTGCCGAAGAATCGGCGATGATACGTTCATCAATCAAACTCCTTTTTTCCGAAGAAAACGATTTTCGCATAACAGGCGAAGCGAAAACTTACTCTGATTTATTCCGGACTCTCAACCTTTTCAATTTCGATATAATTATCCTTGATTTCAATTTCCATGAAAAAGCAGGAATTGAAATATTGAAGGAAATTAAAATTAGCTGCCCGCAGCTTAAAGTAATTATTATTAGCCGCCAATATGAAAATCAAATTGTTAATAAAGCTTTTGAATTGGGCGCTTGCGGTTTTGTGAGGAAAACGGATATTGCGGATGAGTTAGTAGAAGCTGTAAAAGTTGTTGGCGCAGGCAAAAAATATGTGAGCAAACACCTGCAAAGCAAGTTTGATAATTTCAATTTTCAAAGTGAAGATGAAGATTAATATCACATTAACATCATTAAACAACACACAACTATCACTTATTTAGGAGACTTTATCATGTCCGATTACATAAAAGATTTAATGGCGGAAGTAAAGGCGAAGAACCCTGTAGAGCCAGAATTTCATCAAGCAGTTGAAGAAGTAGCAGAGTCACTTTCGCTTGTTTTTGAGCGGCATCCAGAATACCGGGCAGCAAAAATTCTTGAAAGAATTATTGAACCGGAAAGAACTATTACTTTCCGGGTGCCCTGGGTTGATGAGCAGGGAGAAATTCATATTAACCGCGGCTTTCGTATAGAAATGAACAGCGCTATTGGTCCTTACAAAGGCGGTTTGCGATTTCACCCATCCGTTAATCTTGGTATTTTAAAATTTTTAGCATTCGAACAGGTATTCAAAAACAGTTTAACTACACTACCCATGGGAGGGGGAAAAGGCGGCTCCGATTTTGACCCGAAAGGGAAAAGCGATCTAAAAGTAATGCGCTTCTGCCACGCTTTTATGAATGAACTTTACCGACATATAGGTCATAATACAGATGTACCTGCCGGCGATATAGGCGTGGGCGGAAGAGAAATTGGTTATTTGTTCGGACAGTATAAAAAACTAAAGAATGAATTTACCGGAGTCTTGACCGGCAAAGGTTTAAACTGGGGCGGTTCGCTTATTCGTCCCGAAGCAACCGGATACGGCGCGGTTTACTTTGCCGCCGAAATGTTGTCTACCAAAAACGAAACTCTTGAGGGAAAAGTTTGCCTCGTTTCCGGCAGCGGTAATGTTGCTCAGTATACTGCTGAAAAACTTCTTGAACTTGGAGCATTACCGGTAACCTTCTCCGATTCTAATGGATATATTTATGATGAGGAAGGATTTAACCGCGAAAAGCTTGAATTCGTAAAAGTATTAAAGAACGTTCGACGCGGAAGAATTAAAGAATATACTGATGAATATAAAAGCGCGGTATATTTTCCGATTGATCCAAATTTATCTTATAATCCTTTATGGAATCATAAAGCACAGTGCGCTTTCCCGAGTGCTACGCAGAATGAAATAAACGGAAAAGACGCTCAGAACCTGATTAAAAATGGCGTTTATGTTGTAAGTGAAGGTGCAAATATGCCTACAACCATTGAGGGAGTTAAACTATTCTTAGAAAATAAAATTCTTTATGGACCGGGCAAAGCGGCAAATGCAGGCGGCGTTGCAGTATCCGGGCTTGAAATGACTCAGAATAGCATGCGACTCCCATGGATACGTGAAGAAGTTGATAACCGTTTGCGCATGATCATGAAAGCAATTCACGGCAGATGCGTTGAAATGGCAGATCGATTCGGAACGCCTGGGAACTATGTTAACGGCGCTAACATAGGCGGATTCTTAAAAGTGGCAGATGCAATGATCGATCAAGGAATTGTTTGATTTTTTGCCCCCATGATTTAGCGGCTGTCTCAAAAAATTTTTTATTGGTATTCTGAAGTTTACAACTAAGAATATTTTTTAGTCCGGCAGCAAGTTTGTTCGATTTGCTCCGGATTATAAAAAAACGTTGAGGCAGCCTCTCTTTTTATCTGCCGGTGAAGTTTATAAAAAAATTCTTTACCTTTAGGTAGTTCAATATTTCTTAATTCCGGTTGATGAATAAAAAAATCATATATTACAATCGGATCTCATCATTAACAATAAAACAAATTATATCTGATGAGAAATTTTACTGAAATAAAAAGTAGTCTTGAGGATCTCTGGGTAGAGCACGGTTACGGCAACCGTTTCCAGGGATTCCAAAATTTAATGCGGCTTAGAATTAGAGATATACTTCTCGTCTCAAGTTTATATGATTTATATCTTTTTGAAGAAGACGGAAGACTTTATGAACTAATTAGGAATGAATATCAGGGGTTAAACCTAAGCCATTCACCGGAACTTACGCGCGTTTCGAGCGGCAAAGATGCCGCTAATCTTGTAAACGAAGAAAAACATTTTGACCTGATTGTTACTACACTTCACATTGAGGATATGCATGCCGTAACTTTTGCAAAAAAAATTAAAAGCCTTAATCTCAACATTCCCATCGTTCTTTTAGCGCATGATAATAAAGAATTAAACAACCTGCTTCTTACAAAAGATGCCGAAGTATTTGATAAAATATTCGTATGGCAGGGAGATTTCAGAATAATCATAGCAATAATAAAATATCTTGAAGACAGGATGAATGTTGAAAACGACACGCGGATGGTAGGCGTTCAAACCATAATAACTATTGAAGATAACGTAAGATACTATTCATCTTTTCTCCCGATCATCTACACAGAAATTTTAAAACAATCTCAAAGGTTAATTTCGGAAGGGATAAACCTTACACATAAGTTTTTACGAATGCGAGCGCGCCCAAAAATCCTTCTTTGTTCAACCTACGAAGAAGCATGGAATTATTTCGAGAAGTATGAAGAGTTTACACTTGGTATAATTTCCGACATCGACTTTCCACGAAACGGCATGCAAGATCCGGATGCAGGAATTGAATTTGCAATAAATGTAAAACGCAGGCATTCCGATGTTCCGGTTTTGCTAATGTCGGATATGGAAAACAATGAAGCTAAGGCTCTAAGTGCCGGTGCATCTTTTGTATTAAAGGATTCACATCTGCTGCTAAACGAATTAAGACAATTTATGAATCACTATTTCAGTTTCGGAGATTTTGTTTTCAGAGATCAAGAAGGAACTGAAGTTGGCAGGGCGAGTGATCTCAAAGGTCTTGGAGAAAATCTTAAAGAAGTTCCCGAAGAAAGTATTCTTTATCATGCAGCGAGAAATCATTTTTCCAACTGGCTAAAAGCAAGAACAGAGTTCTGGCTTGCACACAAACTACGCCCGCGCAGAATAAACGATTACCCTAACTTAGAGGCGCTCAGAAAAGATTTGATAGATTCGCTGAATTCTTATGTACAACTCCGTCAGAGGGGGATCATTACAGATTTTGTAAAAGAAACTTACGACCCCGAAAGCAGCTTTGCCCGCATCGGCGGCGGCTCACTCGGAGGTAAAGCAAGAGGTTTGGGATTTGTTAATACACTAATTAATAATTATAACGTACGGGACCAATTCAATAATATTCAAATTTATGTTCCGCCAGCCGTAGTGATAGGAACCGATGTGTTTGATACATTTCTTGAAGAAAATAATCTGCGAGCCTTTGCAATGGAATGCCCGGATGACGAAGAAATAACGAAAAGATTTGTTGAAGCAGAAAAGTTTCCCGAAGATATTTTAGGCGAACTTGCAGCATTCTTAAATCTCGTCCATGCGCCTCTTGCAATTCGTTCTTCAAGCCTCCTTGAAGATTCTCAGTATCATCCTTTTGCCGGAGTATATGAAACATACATGCTGCCTAATAATCATCCAAATTCTCTCATCCGGTTGAATGATCTTCTAAATGCTATTAAGCGAGTTTATGCTTCAACATTTTATCGGAGCGCAAAAGATTATATCAAAATAACAACTTACCGTCTTGAAGAAGAAAAGATGGCGGTAATCATTCAAAAGATGATAGGCAGCAGGTTTGAAGATAGGTTTTATCCAGATTTTTCGGGCGTAGCAAAATCATATAATTTTTATCCCCTGCCGCCTCAAAAATCTACTGATGGAATTGTTTCAGTTGCGCTCGGACTCGGTAAAACGGTTGTTGACGGAGGGAACACAGTTAGGTTTTGCCCAAAATATTCGAAAGACTTAATTCAATTTCACTCAGTTAAAGAATCGCTCGATTCCAGTCAAAAGGAATTTTATGTGCTTGAGTTAAAAAATAATTCTGATTTCGGATATGCAACACACGATATGCAGATTAAACAGTATAGTTTGAGCGTGGCAGAACAAGACGGCACCCTAAAATATATCGCGGCGACCTATTCGCCGGAGAATGGAACAATTACAGATGGAATCTCCCGGTTAGGGCAGCGCGTAATTACTTTCGGTCCGGTATTAAAACAAAGTTTATTCCCGCTTCCCGAAATTCTTGATCTTCTTCTTGATATGGGGAACTGGGGAATGGGCACGCCCGTGGAAATTGAATTTGCGGTTAATATGTCCGGCGCAAAAGAAAAACCGATGGAGTTCGGGCTGTTGCAAATGCGTCCGCTTGTAATTAATCGCGAAGTAGAAGAAGTAAACATTGAAAATGTTAAATTTGAAGATCTTATTTGCCATAGCGTTCAGGTGCTTGGGAATGGGGTTATTAATGACATTTATGACATTGTTTTGGTTGATGAAAAAAAATTTAAGAGGGCTAATACTTTAGAGATTGCCAAAGAAGTAAGTGCGTTTAACAACCAGCTAATTAATGAGAAACGCCATTACTTATTAATAGGTCTCGGTAGGTGGGGAACGCTTGATCCCTGGTTAGGTATCCCGGTAAACTGGGAACAGATAGCTGGCGCAAAAGCAATAATTGAAGCCGGCTTAAAAGACATGAGCGTTACTCCCTCGCAGGGTTCTCATTTTTTCCAAAACATTACCTCCTTTATGGTTGGGTACTTTACGGTCAACAGTTATAAGAGTGAAGGATTTATAGATTGGAAATGGCTGCTTGATGTAACTCCTTTTAATGAGAAAAAATATACAAAACTACTCCGCTTTAATTCACCCTTAATCGTAAAGATGGATGGGCATAAAAATAAAGGAGCAATATTTAAACCAGAGACAACAAATGTCCAATAATAAAGAAAAAAACAAACCGGAAATATATGAATCATGTCCGCACTGCGGGCATAAACTCAGTCCTTGGCAGCAGGTGCTATTAAAAGTTGATCGGGCTTTGACCTGTAAAAACTGCTGGTACCGTATTTTGCTTGATCCCCCGATTAGTCAATCGGACAAAACGGAAAAAGATGATAATTATTCCGAAGGAAAAAATTAATGGAGTCATACAATTCTTTTCGTGTAGCTCGACAGCAAATTCAGGAAGCTGCAAAAATATTAAACCTTGACGAAGCAACTATTGAGTTATTAATTCATCCACAGCGGGAATATAATTTTACGATGCATGTTAGAATGGATGACGGTAAGGTAAAAATTTTCCAGGGTTACCGCATTCAATATAATTATGCAAGAGGTCCTGCTAAAGGAGGCATAAGGTTTCATAAAGATGAAACTGTAGACACAATACGTGCGCTTGCCTGCTGGATGACATGGAAAACAGCAGTGCTCGACCTCCCGCTTGGCGGTGGTAAAGGGGGCGTTTGTTTCGATCCTAAAAGGATGAGTGAACATGAACTTGAAAGAATATCGCGCGCCTACATTCGTGCAATAGCGCCTTTAATCGGGGCTGATCAGGATGTGCCCGCTCCGGATGTTTACACAAATCCTCAAACAATGGCGTGGATGATGGATGAATATGAAACTATTATTAATCGTCATCAACCGGGAGTGTTAACCGATAAACCAACTCAAATAGGGGGAACAGAAGGACGCCGTGATGCAACTGCAAGAGGCGGTGTTATTACGGTTAGAGAAGCGTGCAAACAATTAAATATAGACCCGACGGGTAAATTTGCAATTCAAGGATTCGGAAATGCTGGACAGCGCGCTGCTCTGCTTCACGAAGAATTATTAGGCGGCGGCAAATTGATTGCAGTAAGCGACTCGCGTGCAGCAATTTACAATGCAGAGGGATTTGATGCAAAAGAATTGGTTATGCACAAATTGAAAACAGGCAGTGTTAAAGGATTTCCCGGCGCAAAAGAAATTCCACATGAAAATTTGCTTGAGCTTGATGTAGAAGTTTTATATCCTGCCGCACTCGAAAACGCAATATCAAGTAGCAATGCTGATAAAATAAAAGCAAAAATACTTTGCGAACTGGCAAACGGACCGACCACACCCGAAGCGGATATAATTTTAAGTAAAAACGGAGTTCACGTAATCCCTGATATTTTAGCGAGCGCCGGCGGTGTAACGGTATCTTATTTCGAGATGGTACAGGATAAATATTCCTTCTTCTGGGAGGAAGACGTTGTGCATAAAACCCTTGATCAGAAATTAACACAAGCTTATAAAACAGTTCACGAAGCACAAAAGGAAAAGAACGTGCATCCGCGTCTCGCGGCAATGGTAGTAGGGGTTGCGCGAGTTGCCGAAGCATGTAAACTGCGCGGCTGGGTATGATTTTTAATTAATAAAAAATATCCGCCCGTGTTAATTTGCCGGACGGGTGAATGATTAGAAATATATTACTATTCCAAGTTTAGCGCTGTTTGCGTATACTTGAAATATTTTAAATTCTGAATTACGAAAGGTTTTAAAAGTATTTTCTCCATTGTATTGCTCCGAGAAAGAATCGGAAGTACTGTGAAAGTTAGAAAAATCAATTCCATACTCTGCCGAAAGCCCTATATTTTCTTTAACAAACCACTCAACACCGATTAATGCAGTTAATCCTATTTCAGTAGCATTTTCTTTTTCGGTTGTTTTGTCAAGTGTATTCGGGTTATAAAAAACTGCTTTATTCAGTTTATTAAATGCGAAAAAAGGACCACCGCCAACATATGCTGCTATATCTTTATAAACACTTAAATAATATAGACCCTGCAAGTTAATTCGAATATTTATACTATGATATTCAAACGTATTGTTTGAAAGCAGGGTATCGGCATTAAAAGCTGTCCGATTGTTTTGCCTATTGAAGCTCCCCACTTCAGCGCCCACGCGAATTGCAAATTTAGAAAGATGATATTTCCCTGAAAAAGTATACCCATTAAAATTAGTTAACTTAAAATTATCACCGAGCTGGAATTGAAGTGCGAAATGTTTATCAAGTTTTATCAAAGTTGAGTCTTGTGCAAAACTCCGGATTGAAAGTAAAATAATTGTAATGAACAGAGCGGCAAAGAAAACATGTTTTTTCATTCTATTTCCCTATAGTTAGTTTGAATAATTCATTTTTAATGGATCTTTTTCAATTAGTCAAATTGCTTTTTCTTGAGTCGTATCGAAGTATATTTATAATTGGCAACCCCTAAACATAAAACCATAACATTTTTATCATTTATAAAATACTAATTTTAAAAATATTCGACAAATCATTTTTTGCTAATCTCACCACGCTGGAGAAGCAAATAACTTAATCTTCTACATTTTTCCCAAGACCCAGCTTGTGAAAAAAGCTAATGGATCAAATGATGATGTTTAAACCCGGATTTATCATTAGGAATTTTCTTCTGATACAACAAACGGGCAGCTAAAAAGTTTTGTGCTCGACCAAAGCCCCTCATCCGTTAGCTAATGGACAACTTCGTCGTTCCATTGATAATGATAATTTTAAGATTCGTGCATTATCATTTTATGTGATGTATGAACCTATAATCCGTTAATTAACGGACGAAATATCTCGAAATAGTACTAATTTACAACATTGAGATTCTTTCCGTTAGCCAACGGATTCAGAATGACGGTTTTGCGTAACATGAGTTACATATTATTTGTATGCTTTTCTTAGGTAAAAAAATCATCACTTTTCTAATGACAAACTATAACTTGTCTTTAATATTATAAACAACTCAGCCCATTTTTTTCTAATGGCGGTCATTAGAAATTTTTGGCTATTGACAAATTTAGGGTTCTATAAACATTTCATTTCCAAATAAATTTCTTAGGATTCCAGTTAGATTTTGTATTAGAAAAAACCGGTTCGAAGAATGAATTTATTTTATCTACTACAGTTGAAAAATTGTTTTCAGAGGTTAGCTTATTTCTTTCAAGAAAAGATGACCACTGAGTTTGCTTTTGAGGATTGTTTTTGAACGCTTCTTTATAAATTTCTTTACGAAGTCCAATATCGGTATCGCGATGTTCAAAGGTTGTTATAATAGCCTGTTTAAGTATATTTTTTTTGAACTGATAATTTTCTGCAAAGAAGAGGATATCATAAAAATCTTTCATCCGGCTTGTTTCAAGTTGAAGTGAAACTATAGCTTCAAACTTTTCTGCAATTGCACTTTCAACAGAATATACTTTTAAGCGAGGCGCGGGAAAATTGAGCAATACCGGGAAATCAATCTCTATAGGACCGCCGGTAATTTTATCACCGAAGCCAATATCTAATTGAACTCTTTCTTTAGTGTTTTCGAGATAAGCATAAAACTTAATCCTGACACCGTGATAATCTCCGCCTTCTACAATATTCTCGGAATCAATATTAGACGCATCGAAACGCAAGCCATCTTCATAATTAATATTTAGAATGTCTGCTATAATTCCGGCTATCGCATCTTTCTCATTTGTTAAAGATGAAGCAAGGAAGTCAATATCTTTAGTCGGACGATTGCGGCTAATATCATGTGCAACAAAAAGCAATGCGCCTTTTAGAATGAGATTATTTGAGTATATAGATTTTGATAGACGAAATAGAAAACGTTCCTGTATATACTGGCGTAAAATGCTTTGGTATACTTTACCGGTTTGGATTGAAATATTTCTAAGTCTTTCTTTAACGGAAGCAGAAATATTTTCAAGTTCTTTTTTCTGCTTCATGCCAGGAGAGCCTTTGCCATAGGTTCAATTTTTTTCTTAACGCCGCAAATTTCAGAGTACTCAAGAAGCTTAGATATGTTTCTGCCCTTACGGTTCTTAAGGTATTCTTTTAGAGATTCAACAGCTATATCTTCACCAAGTTTGTTCATGTAACGGAAAAGATCTCCTATGGTTTTTTCTTTATTATACATTCTAACTGTTCCGCTTTTTGTTTCGAGTGTTTCGATACCGGGTTCATAATAATTATCGCCGAAGTAATAGACTTTTATAGGCGGGTACTGAAGAATAAATTTATCCGTGTTGTTGGGAACCGCAACATAAATTTCCGAAGGATTGAATGTTGTAAGCTGATGATAATCCGCTGCAGAGAGAAGGCAAATGACAGCTTTCTTATTTGAATTGCATACGTCGGCAAAGCCTCCGTGCTCATCCCAGGGATAGTTGACGAGTTTGTATAGACCGGGTTTGACTTTTTCAATTGTGCCTTCATTTACAGCACGGGCAATATTACGCGTATGGATATGAGCGTTTTTAAGTTCGCTCATACGTGCGTATCCTTTGTTTGCTCTAAATATTTTTACGATAGCATCCATTTGTTTTGTCTCGGTTCTTTTACAAGGTAAATATAATAGTTTTACCTTGAATTAGAACCATAATAATAAAAAAATCTTACGAAAGTAAATAATTATCCCAGATTTGTCATTAGGAATTTTCTTCTGATACAACAAACGGGCAGCTAAAAAGTTTTGTGCTCGACCAAAGCCCCTCATCCGTTAGCTAACGGACAACTTCGCCATTTCATTGATAATGATAATTTTAAGATCCGGCATTACCATTTTGTGTTATGTATGAACCTTTAGCAAATACTCTATAGCGTAGTGTAATTAAAAGAATAATTTATCTGTGATGTTTTGAAACCGATTTTTTGTTTATTTTTAATCATCAGAAAAGTGGTGTTTGATTGTTGATTTATTTTTTTTATCTATTCAAAATAAAATGCTTACGCCACTTTCCCTGTTTTTTGTTTTAGAATTTTAGATAAAATATTTTTTTAATAAATTCAATTTCGATGAGCTTGTTAGAGTTAAAAATTTAATGATTAATAGTATTCAAGAAGAAGTAATATTGTATGAGGCATAAAAACACTTTTGGTTTGGATGAGATGCCCAATTGAAAAACGTTAACTTACTTTCTTGGAATAGGGTTATTACTTGTTTAATGAAATCAGACACGAATTTTAAAACAACGCGTTGTAAATAAGAATTAAAATAAGCAGGAGATGAAATGAGATTACATTTTAGTTTAACTGAAAATACTCAAACTGTTCCGTTCGATTATCAGCATTACCTTATAGGAACTTTTCATAAATGGATGGGATGGAATGAACTACATGATGAAATAAGTCTTTACTCGTTAAGCTGGTTACATGGCGGCAAAATGGTTAAAGACGGTTTCAACTTCCCAAACGGCGCCAGGTGGTTTGTTAGTTTTTGGGATGAGGAAATAGGTAAACAATTAATTATGAATGCAATGAAAGAACCTGAGGT
>MNYQ01000097.1 GCA_001873185.1 Ignavibacteria bacterium CG2_30_36_16
TCATTCTCGTTCAGAATGTACTTCCTTTTTATTGCATCATTAAAATTAATCTTACCAAAAATAACTAAAGCGCCTTCTTCTAATTTAACCTGTATGTCTTCCCTTTTTACACCCGGCATATTTGCGGTTAACATAAAGTCATCTTCGGTTTCATAAATATCAACAAGTGGAGCAAAACTGGTTTCGGTTTCGAGAACAGTGTCCCAACCTTTGTTTTGGTTTTCTTTTATGTTTAATAATTCCTTATTGTCACTCATATTTTACCTCTATATTTTTTCATTCATTTCAAAACTTTTTCATCAAGAAAATTTAGCGGCTCACTTAGGAGCCGCTTATAACGTGATTTATTTATTTTTTTTATCTTTATCTTCATCGTCAACTACTTCGTAACTCGCATCCTGCACATCATCCTTAGAACTGTCCTTAGGTTGTTCGCCTGTAGGACCTTGCTGTGCGCCGCCTTGCTGCCCAGCATCTTGTGCTCCTGGCTGCGAGTAAAGCTGCGAAGCTACTTCGTTCCAAACTTTATTCAAAGCTTCAGTTGCAGATTTTATTTGATCTGAATTATTTGATGCTAATGCATCTTCAACCCTTTTAATTTCTGCTTCAAGTTTGGATTTAGCGTCGCCCGGCAGTTTATCTTTCATCTCTTCCATCTGCTTTTTAGTTTGAAAGACAAGGCTGTCAGCCTGGTTGCGTACGTCAACTGATTCTCTTTTCTTCTTATCGTCTGCAGCGTGCTCTTTAGCGTCTTTTTTCATTTTTTCAACTTCATCTGTTGATAAGCCGCTGGAAGATGTAATTCTGATGCTTTGTTCTTTACTTGTTGCTTTATCCTTTGCTGCCACATGAAGAATACCGTTCGCATCAATATCGAACGTAACTTCAACCTGAGGAATGCCTCGCGGCGCCGGTGGAATGCCGTCAAGATGAAAACGACCGAGCGATCTGTTATCTGCTGCCATAGGACGCTCACCCTGCAGAACATGTATTTCAACAGAAGGCTGATTATCGGATGCTGTTGAAAATACTTCGCTTTTCTTTGTAGGTATTGTTGTGTTGGCTTCTATTAATTTAGTCATCACACCGCCAAGCGTTTCAATGCCAAGCGCAAGCGGGGTAACGTCTAGCAATAGAACATCTTTAACATCACCTGCAAGAACTCCGCCCTGTATAGCAGCTCCGATTGCAACAACTTCATCCGGATTAACTCCACGGTGAGGTTCTTTTCCAAATATTTTCTTGACAAGTTCCTGCACCATCGGAATTCTAGTGGAACCGCCGACGAGAATAACTTCATTAATATCCGACGCTGAAACTCCGGCATCCTTTATAGCATTCTCACAAGGTATCCTTGTCTTTTGCACTAAGTCATCTATAAGCTGTTCAAATTTTGAGCGGCTTAATGTAATATTTAAGTGTTTAGGTCCATCTTGAGTAGCCGTAATAAAAGGCAGATTTACATCGGTCGATGAAGATGATGATAATTCAACCTTCGCTTTTTCTGCAGCTTCTTTTAATCGTTGAAGCGCCATCGGGTCGTTGCGTAAATCTATACCTTCAGCCCGCTTGAATTCATCTGCAAGGAAATTAATTACTCTCTGATCAAAATCATCGCCGCCGAGATGTGTGTCGCCATTTGTAGATTTGACTTCAAACACTCCATCGCCAAGCTGAAGAACTGAAATATCGAATGTTCCGCCGCCGAGATCATAAATTGCAACTGTATGGTCGGATGTTTTTTTATCAAGCCCATAAGCAAGCGCTGCAGCGGTTGGTTCATTAATTATTCTTCTAACTTTTAATCCAGCAATTTCACCAGCGTCTTTTGTAGCCTGACGCTGAGAGTCGTTAAAATAAGCCGGTACGGTTATAACAGCTTCAGTAACTTCCTGTCCGAGATACTCTTCCGCAGTTTTTTTCATTTTTTGAAGAATCATCGCGCTTATTTCCGGAGGTGAATAAATTCTATCACCAATTTTTACACGTGCGCTTCCATTATCACCGGACATGACTTCATAAGGTACTTCTGTAATTTCTTGAGTTACTTCGGTGTGCACTCTTCCCATAAATCTTTTGATTGAGAAGATTGTATTTTTCGGATTAGTTATAGCCTGTCTTTTTGCCGGTTGTCCAACTAATCTATCGCCATTTTTAGCAAATGCCACAACCGAGGGAGTAGTTCTCCCCCCTTCCGAGTTGGGAATTACAACCGGTTCGTTGCCTTCCATTACTGCAACACAAGAGTTCGTAGTTCCTAAATCTATTCCAATAATCTTACCCATTATGATAAGCTCCTTCCAGATATATTAAAGTGGAGAGCAGCTATGCTGCTCATTAAATTATTTAATTTCAATTGTTCTTTCCTTAGCATGTTTTTCAATTCTTTTTTCTATGTTAATGTTTAATATGCCATCAGTAAATTCGGCTGAAACGGATTGGATATCAACATCAGCCGGAATAGTGAATCTACGTGAAAAATTTCCGAAGCATCTCTCGCTTCTGAAATAATTTTTTTCGCCGGACGGCGCATTTTTCTTTTCTCCGGATATTGTTAAAATGTTATCTTCAATTTGAAGCTTAACATCTTCCTTTTTAACGCCGGGAAGTTCTGCTTCAATAGATATACTTTTTTCACTTTCGGTGATATCAATCTTGGGATGAAATGTGGAGGCATATTCGGTTCCGGCTGCAGGGTAATCATCAAAAAATTTTTGCATTTTACTGCTTAAAGATTCCAAATCTTTGAAAGGTTCAAATTTTATTACTGTCATTTTTTGTTATCTCCTATAAATTAAAATTTTATTGTCCGTTAGTTAATCCCGCATGCGGGAATGTCTGTATTAATCGCTATATTTCACACAAGCATTATGCCAAGAACGGAATATTCCGCTAAACTATTCTATTACTTAATGTTGGGAGATTATTTGTAATCTGCATGCGACAAAATAAGCGGGCGCAGAATCTGACACAAAGACACCATCCTTACAGATATGTCAAAATGTGCGACATGACGAACAATATTAAACTTGTCATCTAATTTGTGCGATCGCCTCAAATTGAAAGAATTCTCGTGTAAAATTTAATTTGAGTAATGAAAATGGATGGATGAATGCTAAATAATTAATGGGTCCGGTCTAAAAAGGTTCTATTAATTAAAGTTATTGTCCGTTAGTTAATCCCGCATGCGGGAAAGCAATCTTTTTCATTTTCTCCAAAATCTATTGATTACTTCGTGAGAAAAAAGACGGCTTCGATTGAAGCCGCCTATTTTAAATTTTGTTTTTGAAAATAAAATTAGCTTAATTCAAAATTGGATTAATATCTTCATTTGTGTCCAAATCGAGATCATCCGCATTTGTCACTGTGCCTTCAGGATTTATTTTAAAGGGATTTTTTATATCAGTAGTTTCTGTTTCATTTATAAAAACAGTTAACATTGGTTTTACAAGCGCTTCTTTAATTTTTTCTGCACTTGTTTTCTCTTTCACAAAGAATACATAAGCCATGGGTCTATCAGCCCACCTTGTGGACAAACGAACGACACCCTCATCAGCCGATAGATGACTTGTTAGTGAACTGAAATATCTTCTCAAAGACGGAGTGCCGGCTTCGGGCATTGGAAATGATAGTACGGCTAACTCTGCAGCGTTATATTGAAGATAGTCATTGAACATTCTGTCATAAGTACGGAAAATACGGTGACGGTAATCTGCAAGTTGTAAATAACCTTTTTTCTCACCTTTTCCGTCGACCTTAAAGTCTATTTCAATCTCTTCCTCACCAGCGGGCTTTTTGGCTATTACCACTTCCCTTTCTATTTGCATTATCATTTCATCAACATTAGTTTTTGAAGCATCATAAAAAATGGAAGTAATTACAGGCTCTCCGTAATGAGTTTCAAAACCATAAATTGATTCATTGTCTTTGAGAGCATAAAAAAGATTGTTGAAATCATACAAATCGAATAACCCATAAATGCCAACTTTCCATTCAGCAAGAGAATCAATTGAGCCAGGTTTCGCTATATGTAGTTGCATTTTTGTGGGTGTGAATAATGATTCTTTTACTTTCTTTTGGGTAATTACTTTGGAATCGTAATAGATTACAACTGTATGAGAACTTGCATAGGCATCAAGTCCGTAAACACCTTCAACTTTATCGAGCGTATTCTTTAACGACATTGCGCTGCCGTAACACTTAACATTTTTTAAACCTGTCTGCTCGTAAACCGCATAATTGTAATCCTGGTCAAAATTATTCCATCGTTCGCTAATAGTTTTAAACTCAACCTGCGTTGATGCACCAAGACTAAGCAGGATCAATAATGTTACGGCAACCGGTGCAAGATATTTGAAATTCTTTTTCTTGCCAACCGTTAAAATGTTTTTATGAGGACACGCATAAACACAATCCATACATAAATTACAATCAATATGGTTAACAACTTTGAACTCGGATATTTTAATTCCCTGAGGACATTCATCGTTACAGAAACCGCAATCGGTGCATTTAATTTCATCACGTGTAATTTTGGGATACGGCATCAGGAAACTGCGTTTGAAGCCTACCTCGGTAACAAGACCGAGCAGTACGAGTGCTCCAATAAACCAAACATAACTTAACTCAGCACCAAAGAGATTAACTATCACGAATGCTAAAATGATTATAGCCGCCGGAATTATGTTTAGGAATATATTGCTAATTGCACCGAGCGGACATAAATATTTACACCAGAATAATCTAAAAAATAGAGAACCCAGAATAGTTATTACAAATGCTGATATCGCAAACCAAATGGTTATATCTGCGTTACTAAACAAATTTACCGATGCGAAATAGGGATCAAATTCTTTACAGAAAAGTTCGCTTGTTGTCATCGTAAAATATAGGGTGATGAACAAAAGAGCATATTTTAATGTTCTCATCGGTCGGTCTAACAAGTTGGGCATATCAAATCTTATTTTTAATTTTTCACCCAATTTGCCAATCCATTCCGTTACTGTACCAATTGGACAAATGTAAGAGCAAAACAATTTGCCGATGATAATTATACCAACAATTAATCCAATACCCATCATCAATTGTACTTCGCTCATCTGGCAGGACATTGTGCCCTGGTTTAATTTACTGCCGAGAGATGCTAAACCGCCGAATGGACAGTATGCTTCGAAATCTGCGACATAAGCAGTATCGAACAGCGGACGTACCGCTACATAACCAATTAAGCCGAGTATTAAAAACTGGAAGATTAACCGTATCTTATTTTTCATTGTGAAATCCTAACATAAAAAAGGGAGATGCCGAAACATCTCCCCAAGGTTTGTTATCTGATAAGCGTCATTTTTTTTGAGATAGAGAATAGTTCACCGTTCTTGCCGGTTGCATTTAGTTTATAAATATAGATACCGCTGGAAAGATTACCAGCATCAAAATTAATGATGTGATTACCGGGAGTTAAAGTTCCTTTTACAATTTTAATCACCTCTTCGCCGAGTGAATTAAATATTGTTAAACTCACATTGGCTTCAACTGGCATCTCAAAACTTATAGCTGTCGAAGGATTAAACGGATTAGGAAAATTTTGATTAAGTACAAATTTTTCAGGTTGGTTAATCTCAACTTCAATTGATTTTGAATATGTAAAAGAACCATCAAGATCAATTTGTTTCAATCGGTAAAGATATTTTCCTGCACTCAAGTTTTCATCAATATAAGAATATGATGACGGAGTCGTTTTTGTGCCGTTACCTTTAATAAAAGCTGACGAAACGAACGAACCATCAACAATTTTTCTCTCAATATCAAATCCAAAATTATTTGTTTCCGTTGCTGTCATCCAGGAAATTTCAACACTGCTGCCCGAAACTGCAGCATTAAAAGCAGATAGTTCAACCGGGACAGGCTGGTTACCTATTTTGGTTATGAAAATATCTTCCGAACCTGCGGAAGTTAATTGTGTTGTTCC
Organism: Ignavibacteria bacterium CG2_30_36_16; assembly: GCA_001873185.1. Classification (GTDB taxonomy): domain Bacteria; phylum Bacteroidota; class Ignavibacteria; order Ignavibacteriales; family Ignavibacteriaceae; genus CG2-30-36-16. Next base: position 5,969 of record MNYQ01000097.1, read on the forward strand.
GAAGGAAGCAACTTGTTGAAAATAGCCTGTGCCGTAAAAATTGCCGCCAAGGTCAAACGCTACACCGTTACCATTCTCTGTTCCGGCGCCGCCTGCTTGCTTCACCCAAAGAATTTGATCATTTGAGCCAAGCTTTACCATTGCAATATCTTTAAGCCCTGCGCTTGTTAACTGATGAGTATCAAACGTCGCAGTGCCTTCAAATTCGCCAATTACGTAAAGGTTACCAGCTGCATCAGCAACTATTTTATTTGCATTATCGTCGCCTGCGCCTCCGGCTTTTTGAGCAGCAAGAAAATTACCATTAAGGTCCAACTTAGCAAAGAAAATTTCCTGATCACCAGCAAGACCGGTAGTGCTTACAAGATTAACTGCTCCGAATGTAGCGGCGCTATCAAAAACACCAACAACATAAATATATCCTGCCGGAGAATAAGTTATTCCCTGCCCTTCATCATTTCTTCCTCCGCCGGCATTTTTAGCCCAAAGAAGATTTCCGTTGGGATCAAACTTAGCAATAAAAACATCTGTAAGTCCGTTGCTTGTTAAAACTGTAGATCCGAAGTTAGCAGTAATATTAAACATTCCAGTAACGTAAACATTTCCCAATGGATCAAAGCAAACATCGTTCGATTCTTCCGAGCTGTTTACACCCCCCATATTTACTGCCCAAAGCACGTTTCCATTAGGGTCGTATTTAACAAGCGCAGCGTCTCTGTTTCCATTGGTTGTTAATGTAACTCCTCCAAAAGTGGCAGTAAGTGCTGTTGAACTTCCGAAGTAGCAAGCAACCGCAGAGTTGCCGTTTGCATCAACTGCAATTGCATATGGCGCTAATTGTGAAACACTTGCAGCCTGTCTAATCCATAAAATATTTCCGGATGTATCGTATTTCATCGTCATCATATCGAGGTTACCGCCGCTTGTTAAACTCGAGTCATTAAAAGTGGCAGTACCATAAAAATGCCCGGTTACAAGTAAATTTCCATCCGGAGCAATAACCACGCCTTGCCCTCTATCGGTTAAAGTTCCGCCGCCGCCTTTTGCCCATTTAGCGTTTCCCACACTATCAAACTTGGCTATATAAAAATCGTAATTACCAAAACTTGTTAGTGTAACTCCGTTTCCAAAATTGGCAGTGTTTTGGTAATAACCGGTTGTATAAATGTTGCCTGCATTGTCCACAATTAGTGAACGTCCATAATCTTTACCGGTTCCGCCGATACTTTTACTCCAATTAAAATCCGGAGCAACTTGAGCAAGAGCGAAAACCGCAGACAGTAGAACGATAGAGATTATAAGAGCTGTTTTGTTTGTATAGAGACTCATAATCTGTTCCTTTCATTTGTTTATGAATAGAGTATAATTATAATCATGTAAAATCTATAATTTGCCTGTTAAATGATCTAACGAATTTTCTTCGATGGGACCATCCACAACGATTATGAAATTATCAATCGTTAAATATTTTTTGGCGATACGCATTATATCATCTTTAGTAATTTTTAAAATCCTTTCGGCTTTATGGTCGAAATGGTCGAAAGGTTCTTTCTCTTTCATTGCATCAAATGCAATCTGCGCTGCATCGTCAGGGGTTTCTACATAAAACGGCAGCAGACCGAGTTGTCGATTTTTTGCGCTTTCAAGTTCAGTATCAGTAATTCCATCATCAAATAATTTTTTGATTTCTTTGAAGATTCCTGTAATTACTTTTTCTACATTTTGCGGTCCGGTTTTCGTATTAAATTTCCAGTAACCTATTTTATCGCTCCGTTTCCACAATTCACTTTTGATACCATAAATCAGACCTTGTTTATCGCGCAGTTCAATACCCATCCGGGAAGTTAATGCGCTGCCTGCAAGAATATAATTAAGTACTGCGACAATTTCATCCTCGTCGGAATTAATATTATTGAAAGGACTAAACCCTATGTTAATTGTGCACTCCGTATAATCTTTCTCCGGAAAGACTTTAATCTCTTTTATTTTAAATCCATTAACCGGAGGAGTATCAATTATTTTCGGAGCTTCAATTTGATTTTTCCAATTTCCGAAATGTTTGTTTGCAAGCGCTTTCATTTCGTCAATCGTCATATCGCCAACCATCAGCAAACTTACTCTATCCGGTCTGAAATATTTTTTATGAAGATCAGCAAGATTTTCTTTGGTTATACTTTTTAACGATTCTACTGTGCTGTTATATTGAGTGTAGGGATGACCTTCGAATAATTTATCATACATGTAATAAAATGCCTTCATGGAAGTTTGCTTAAATCGGTTCTTAGCGGAGATTATATGTCTCGGTCGAAGTTTTTCAATATCATCATTTCTAAGTCCCGGTTCTGTTAGAAGATCAAATCCCACATTCATCATCTCATCAGCATCTTTGAGAAGCGAAAAACCTGAAAAGAAAAAACCGTTATAACTACCGCTAACGTTGAACGAAAAAGGAACGAAAGCCATTCTTTCACTAATTTCTTCGTAAGATAATTTTTGCGTACCGCGGTTTATAACATCTGTTAATAATGGTGCGATTCCCGGCTGCTGCCCTTCGAGTGATTCCTGAATTAATCCAGTTTCTATTATTCCCGCTATGCTGATTGTCGGTGTAAGATGATTTTCAACTGCATGTAAAGTAATTCCATTATCAAGCTTGAGTGTTTTAATCATCGGAGCAATTGGTTTAGGTTTGATTATATCATCATCAGAGATCAAATCAATTGCATCCATTATTAGCTGCGCATCATTTGGCGAAGTAAAGAAAAATAAACCGGGATACGTCTCATTCATTGTTTCTGTATCGTCCTTTTTTTCAGCATCATCGCCGGCAGTAGAATCTTTAACTGCGCCCGGTTTGGGATAACTAAAGGCGACGGTTACCATTTCCGGCTGAAAATATTTGGCAACTGCTGATTGAATATCTTCTTTTGAAACTGCAAGCACTCGTTTATCAAATTCGTCAAGAAATTCATAACCAAAATAAGCTTCGTAACGACTCATTCTTGTTCCGATGTCCGCATTTTTTTGATAACTTGTAACCTGATTAAACACGTAACGGTTTTTTACTTTTTGAAGTTCGTGATCGGTTACAAGTTCGTTCTGCATTTTTCTAATTTCTTCCCACACCATTGCTTCGGCACGTTCCAGGCTGCTGTCGGGGCGGCATCCTACTGTTATCTGAAATAAACCCGGATCCTTCGCCATTCCAAATCCGCCTGCAGCTACTGTTGCAATTTTTTCGGTTTCAACCAAACGCTTGTATAAACGTGCATCGCGGCTGCGTTCGCATAAAATCATTCCCGCCATACGCAATGCAGCGGCGGCAGAATCTTGATAATTAGGTACATGAAATGCCATTCGCAATGATGGGCTTGTATTATCAGCATGGTAAAGTGTAAAAGTTTTTCTTACTTTTTGCGGCTGCTCATAAGAAAAGATATCTTTTACTTTGGGACCCGAAGGAATATCGCCGTAATACTTTTTTACGAGTTCTAAAATTTCGTCGGTATTAAAATCACCAACTAAAATTAGAAATGAATTATTAGGAGTATAATAATTTTTATAATAACTATAAGCTTGGTCGCGTGTCAGGTTATCAATATCTGAAGGCCAGCCGATTACCGGATCCCGGTTCGGGTGAGAATCGTATGCAACTGAATTCATCGCTTCATTAAGTATTCCTCCTGCTTTACTCTCACTGCGCATCCTTCTTTCCTGCTTAATAACTTCAATCTCGGAATCAAATTCATCAGGATTGAATGATGAGTTTTGCATTCTATCCGATTCAATATCCATGGCAACTTCAATTTTATTTGCTGGAAGATATTCATAGTAACTCGTCATATCGTTGCTTGTAAATGCATTAAAAATTCCGCTGTTGTTGGAAATTGTTTTTGATGCCTCACCTTTTCCGTATCGGGGCGTTCCTTTAAACATCATGTGTTCGACAACGTGAGAAATTCCCGTTATCCCTAATTGTTCATTACGAGAACCGACTTTGTATGTAAGTTGATGATAAATTAAAGGAGCAATATGACGTTCCATTGTTAAAACAATCAAACCGTTATCAAGTTTGTGACGATAAACTTTTCCTTCTTCAAAATCACCTGAAGCAAAGGAGAAAGAATTTAAATAAACGAATAGACCAAGGATAAGACCGAATAAAATATTTTGTAAAGTTATTTTCATTTTAATGCCGTTTAATTAATTGTTGTTTTTTCTGTTTCGATTCTGATTTTGCGCTGACGTTCTAAAGATTCTTTAACGAGAGCAGTTTTTTCATCCATAGAAAGCGCTCTGTATTTAGGATAGATTTTTGTATCGCCAATTATTCTTCCCGTTAGATATGCCAGCTTTGAAACTTTCTCAATTTTTTTTATGTCCAATTTTTCTATATCATCGCCGGGCGTATGATAATCATCATGCAGACCGGCAAAGAAAAATATTGATGGAATTTCTTTCTTCAAGAAAGGTCCTTGATCGCTTGCAAAGTTAAGAAGCCCAACATTGTAAAGAAGTTCAAATCCTATATTTTCATTTGCTTCTTCAACAATCGACTTTATATCATCACCATAAAAGGCTCCCCCAATCCATAAAAGTTCGGGCTCATTCCGTCCTATCATATCAAGGTTTAGCATGGCAACAGTTTTATCAAGCGGTTTTACCGGCTGCACATAGGCGTAATACCTTGAACCGAGAATACCGTTTTCTTCGGCGCTAAACGCAATGAATAACACGCTGCGCTTTGGTTTAGCCTTTGAGAATGCTTCCGCAAGTTCTATCAATCCGCAGGTTCCCGATGCATTATCATCGGCTCCGTTGTGTATTTCTCCTTTTTGCGAAGAGTCCATTGCTCCATAATTTCCCAGCCCAATGTGATCATAATGAGCGCCTATCACTACTACTTCTTCTTTTAATTCTGGATCGCTCCCTTCAATAAATCCTAAAACATTTTGTGTCGGCACCAAAGATTGATCAAAATTAATTTCAAAAGAAACAGACTTATTCTCAATTGTAAACGATGCCGGCGTTAATGTGCTATCAATATGTTTAATTTTTTCTAATAATTTAATTCCAGTATTATTAAACAATTCAGAAGTGAAAGATTTCGATGCATAAATTACCGGTAAACTTTCTCTTTCCAATTCGGGGAGATGAAAAAATTCTCTCTCAAATGAATTTGTGAGTTTTTCGTATTTAATACTAATCGGCGGATCGGTCTTTATCGGAGAACTGATTAGTATAACGGCAAGGGCGCCTCTTTCAAGAGCAGCTTCGCTTTTTGTTCGTGGATTAATATAAGCCGCTTTTCTTTTTTTGTTGAAGATTGAGGTCGTGTCATTTTCCTGCGGATAGCCGTCAACGATAACCACTATTTTATTTCTTACATCAATTATGGAACCGTCGCTATTCTTATAATCATTGTAACCATTCGCTTCGTCCACAATTCCATAACCGACAAACACTAACGTAGCTGTAACTTTTATATTTTTAGCGCTGTTATATTGAAGAAGAAAATCGATCCCGAAATCATAATTTATAGTTTTTTCAGTTTCGTTCCTTTTTTCATTTATGCTTAAATAATTTCTGTTGCTTAGAGATGATTTTTTAAGATTAAATTTTTGAAAATATCCATTATAAATATTTGAGTTTTTTATATCTAAACTTTCGTTTAAAAGTTCTTCTTTATGGGGATATTTGCTTGCAGTCGAGTTAATAGGTTCAAGACCGTATTCATAAAATTTTCGAGCTATGAACATCCCTGCAATGAGGTTTTCATCGCTGCCTGTAGCGCGTCCTTTCAGACTATCAGACGCAAGAAAAGAAATGTTGCTAAATATTTCTTCTGAAGATATTGATTCGAAACCGGTCTGCTGTTCAGTAGAAAGAACTGCTTGCGAAAAACAGACCGGCGGTATAAAGAGAATTATGATTGCAATTAATTTTATCATCAACTTTTCTTTTGATCCTATTTTAAAAGTGTCATTTTTTTACTTACTGTAATACTGCCTGTGTTTAATCTGTAAATATAGATTCCGCTTGACAGTGAAGTTGCATCGAACGAAACGGTGTGCTTCCCCTTATTTCTTGTTCCGTTAACGAGAACAGCCACTTCCCTTCCAAGTAAATCATAAACTTTTAACGATACATGCGATTTGTTTGTAATATTGAATTCAATTTGTGTGACAGGATTAAAAGGATTGGGATAATTTTGAGATAAATCGAACGATTCAACAGATACAATATCATCACTAACATCTACTATAGGCGAGTTGGTGAAAACTTTGCTTTTAGAAGAACATATCCATAAGAAACCATCATCATCCACAGATACATCATAAAGAGTAAATCCTTTCATCAAATTAGTATCAGCAATATCTGTCCATGATCTACCTCCGTCAAAAGTTTCGAGAAGATATTTATCACCGACTGCATATCCGTGTGTAGCGCTTTCAAAGTCAGCGTCTTTTAAATCTTTATCCAACCAGGGAAGATTCACGTAGTTCCAATTGGCTCCTCCGTCCGATGTATAGAAAACCATTTTTTGACCAACAGCTACACCATTGGATCCATCAAAAAATTTGATTTTAGAAAAATCGTTTGTTGAAACCCCAGCCG
>MNYQ01000144.1 GCA_001873185.1 Ignavibacteria bacterium CG2_30_36_16
GATTTTTTAATTTGCGCATTTGAAATGTTATTTAAAAATATAGTCAGCGAATCTTTATCATACCTCCTACTTGCACGCCATAATAAGTCAAGGGCATAGTAAGAAAGAGTTGAATCCGGATGATCTATAATTATATCTCTACAAATCTTTTGTGCAAATTTATATTTTTTAACATCAATAAGGTTGCGGGCATATAATAACTTCCAATAGAGTGGCCATTCGGAATTAAATGAGCTTTTAATTTCGTTTTTTAAGTCTGAATTTTCTGTTAAAATTAATTCAGCATCTGTGTTTATTTCAGTAGAGGTTTCGATATTGACGCGGGGAGCTAATTTTTCATTATATAGTAATTCTTCTGGAGAATTTTCTCTATTTGTTAATTGCATGTATTGAGGGACGGATGTAAGCCAAGGATCATAATCCAAACTTGAATTACTTGCAACATAAAATTGAGAAGGAACTGGTGGATTATTCCCCCACCAATTATTTTCCGCAATAATAGTACAGTAAGTGTGTGTGTATAGCTCTTTGTACGAATTATTTTCTATTCGATTATTACCACCTTGAATTGTACATGTTGAACGCCCTAAAAAAGGATTGGAATAACCGTATGCAAAAACACCTATTTGATTATTATGAATATAATTATTACCGAAAGAACCAGCATAACCCAAATATGCAGATGAGTAATCGGCGCATCCTACGCCGCGCCAATTGTTACTAAATTCATTCCCGGATAAATACGGCGATGAATAATACATAACAATTCCAAACTGATTATCATGCGAATAATTATTTGTTATAAAGGGATCGTCATTTGTATAGTTTGTACGGTAAAGATGAATCCCGGAATAACAATTATAAAATTCACAATTATCAATGGAACCATATGCTTCATTAAAATAAATTCCTCTGTACGCATTCTTTAAAATTGAATGTGAAATAGTAATGCTTCCACCAGGATTTACTTTAATACCGTTTTGATATGAAGAATTTTGTGAAATAAAATCTAATGTTGTTTTTGAATATGAGATTCCATTTGAAATTAGATTTCCGCTTATTATTAATGAAGAATTATTTTGGAAAACTAAATTTACCCCAGGTAAAATTGTAAGAGTAATTCCACTTGGAACCGTAACATCTCCGGTTATCGTTATTGAGCCGCACCAAGTTTCGTTATTGCTCAAACTCCCAGATGTAGTATTTAATGGTACATTTGTAATACCTACATTTACAGTTGATTCGTGAAAAACGCCGTCATTATCAGTGCCGTATGCGGTAACTAATCCAATTACATTTCCGTTTAAATCTCTTTGCCAACAATAATTATTTGGTAAATTTGAGAAATATTGAGGACCGCCAGAAATTTCAAGTTGTCCATTAGCATGTAATGCATTTAACTTCCAGCGGATACCATCTATTAAATAATTTCCATAAGGATATTCATCAATAAAATTTGCAGAAAAATCACTATTATATGTATTAGGGCTAATTGTTGACTGATATTGATATATAAAAATATAATCTTCAATCCCGGTTGGAGTACCATTAAAACTGCATAATTCTTGAATACCCTGAATGTCAGAAGTTGTTAAATAAAATAAAAACTGATTGTGGGGGCGTGTTGCTAACATAACAGTTGGCAAATCCGGATCATAATTATGTCCGAGGCCAACTAAATGACCCATTTCGTGTAAAAGGATGGCTTTGAATGGGACATAATTCATCCCAGCATTAGCTTCTTCAATAGTCCAATCATAGATAAAGTCATCTCTATCATTTAATAATAGAGAGGTAAGAGGATAATGTAATGAGGAATTTGGATAAATTTCAAATTGATATTTCCCATCAGATTGACTGACAGCAAAAGCGGTTGCACCATATTGAGTATTATTTAAAAATATATTTTCATCTTTAGAAAATTGCACTGGACAACCATAAAGTATGTTTTTGTTAATATTTATACATCCATTTTGATTCCATTGACTAATACAATTATCATACTGTTGGTTTACCTGCGTCCCATAAGAAAATAATTCGAACGGAAGTGAGTTCATATTAAATTCTAGAACATCCAGCTTATTTTGTTTAACATAATTATTCCAATATATAATATTTGGATCGTTTCTATCCCATGAATCTTCAACTTTAGATGGGGGGCCAGGTGTGAATCTTTGAAACGCTTGTGCAACTTGTGCAAAAGAATTGTTTACGGATATCAAAATAGCTAAAAAAACAAAAGCGAATTTAAAATAATAATTTGATTTCATTTTATTCATCCTCATTTAATTATATATTTGGAAAGGAATGATTTTTTGAAATTTGACCAATCATTTGTGTTTCCGTAACCAAAAAAATCATAATCTGTTTTTATTATTTCATTTACAATAGGGTATATACCGTAATTTTTATCAGACAAAAAACTTAAACGAATACTTTCACATTCATTTCCATAGCATTCCCAAGGCTCAAGGGGCACAAAATATTCTTTATTAACTTCAAAAAATTTTTCTGAACCTGCCATCCATTGATTAATTATATTTATTTCTATAATGCTACTCTTTTTAAAAAATTTTTCTCCCTTTATTATTTCTTGAATTTCTGCTTTGATTACTGTTTTTGGTGCAACAATAAGTGTATCGATTTTGCTATTGTAAAAAGCTTGATTTAAGCTTAACACCTTTATCCTTAAATAAAACGGTACTTCTATTATTTCAACAAAATTTTTGCCCATTTTTTCAGAAATTAATTGTTTAAATAGATGAACCTTCCAACCAGGTTTTGTTTCTATACTCTTACTTTCATGAAATTTTTCTTCTCTGATTTTAGCAAGATATCGGATATAATTTCTAAAACCAATAGGATCTTCTGCTTTGGCTTTGTAGAATTTTTTTACGAGTTTTACCACATCCATTTTTGAATAATTTTCATTTACATTTTTATTAGCTTTATATTCTTTATAGTATTTCTCAACCTCAGTAAAAAAATTCTTTGTGGTTGTAGAAATGCTATCTGCAGTTTGTGCTAATAACGAAAAAGTCAGTATACCATAAATGATGGTAAGATAAATGATTTTCATTGTAACCTCCGTTTAATAATGATTTATTTTATGCTTTATAACATATATAATTAGACGCCAAGCGTCCGTTAATTAATTATTCTGATAGCAGAAAACTATTTTCTTATATCAGAAAACTATTTTTGTTTTTTCTGATGACAGAAAACTTTATTTTCTTATATCAGAAAACTTTATTTACTAACAATACGATCTTCCAATCCTAAATTCTTTGCTTTCTTGTATCCTATTTCCCATACTTTCTTCTCATTCTTCCATATGCCGCCGGCTTCTTTTACCTGCGCTCTTAATTCAATCTCGTTATAGTTTATTTTTAATTCAATTCTTCTTTCTTCATTTTCCCCTTTCGCTTTGGGTTCCCAAAATCCGCTGTCAATTACTATTTCTACAGTCTTATATTTTACTTTTTTTTCACCATCATATCGGTAACGGATACATACTAATTTGTCACCGTATATTTCCATCATCCTTTTCGTTCCCGGCTGTCCGGCTCTCATTTCGTTTCTAACTCTGTCTAATCCGTTATCCGTTAGCTAACGGAAACGGACTGTGTGTTTGTTTTTAAACCCATCTCCATGTTCTCTAAAAGTTACTTGCTAAAATGTATTTATTTATTTTACCAATTGCAACTAATATTTTTTCCGGACGCTATTATTTTTCTAACTATCCTCAAATCTTAAATCGAATAGCTTCACACTGAAACCCTTCATCTTAATAACTACTTGCCAACTGCCAACTGAAGCCTGTGGACTGCAAAAGAAGACTTCTTACTTCTTATCACTTCCATATTTCAATTTATTTTTTTAATTAGCAGTATCAAATTATTAAAGAATTTTATGGAACACTCTCATAATCATTCGAACAATATTTCGGCATCTTTTAATAAGGCGTTTGGTTACGGAATATCATTAAACATAATATACATAATTGTAGAAGTTGTTTTTGGTTTGATGGTAAACTCTATGGCGCTGCTTGCTGATGCAGGGCATAATTTTAGCGATGTATTAGGGCTAATACTTGCGTGGGGAGCTGCAATGCTTGCACAAAAAAGTCCGACAACAAAAACCACTTACGGTTTACGTAAGTCAACAATACTTGCAGCCCTATTTAACGGGATATTGTTAATGATTGCTGTTGGCGGAATAAGCATCGAAGCAATTCGAAAATTGATTAACCCCGAACCGGTGCAGGGAGCCACAATGATGATTGTTGCAGGGGTTGGAGTTATTATTAATGCTGCAACCGCTTTATTATTTATTAAAGGGAAAGAAAAAGATATAAATATCAAAGGCGCATATTTACACATGACAGCAGATGCGGGCGTTTCTTTTGGAGTAGTAGCCGCCGGCTTTTTAATATACTTAACAAACTGGTTGTGGCTTGACCCTGCCGTAAGTTTACTGATTGTTGTTGTGATTACAATTAGCACATGGGGACTGCTTCGCGATTCATTTATGCTTTCAGTTGATGCCGTTCCTTCCGGCATTCAGTTAGAAGATGTTAAAAAATATTTGGAGGCTATCCCCGGCGTAGAAGAGGTTCATGATATTCACATATGGGGGATGAGCACAACCGAAACGGCATTAACAGCGCATCTTGTAATTCCAACTGTAAACGGAACCGATGAAATTTTGAAAAATATCTGCAAAGAAGTAAATGATAAATTTGAAATAGCGCATTGTACAATTCAATTTGAGAGAAGCGCAAAATCAGCTTCGTGCACTCAGCGAAGTATTTGAGATATATCTATTTTTACATAACTTTGACCTGGACAAGCATCGCAAGCAGGGCAGTATAGGCAAGTTTTATATTCGATGGTTCGGGAAATTTGCAATATTATAAAGTTGGCGTTTTTAATTTTGAAATAGTTTAAGATGAATAAATGCTCAGTTAAAACGGAATAGATCATGAGTTATAAATATTTGACATTTCTCATAATCCCGGTATTAATTATCTGCGGATGCAGAGAAGAAATAATAGAACCGGATAATATTGCCGGCAATATAAATCAACCTGTAAAAACAAATCATCAGAATTATTATTCCTTTGCAATAAATGCAGAAAATATATCCACGAATAATATTGACTATACTGCTTTTACAGGTAATCTCTCAAGATTTTCATTTTCTCTGAATCAGTATGCGTCGGGCAAGGCGGAGGTTTTAATTTATAATCGTTTTAATAAAATAATTTTTACAGCAATTATCGACGAAACTAATGTGGGGAAGTCATTTTCAATAGAGAATGAACAACCATTTAGCATTCAGATTAAACTAAATGATTTTTCAGGGAAATTAAAAATTACTCTTTCGGCGCAATAACTATTCTTCATTTTCTTCCGCCTTTTAATTATATTCACGCAACATTTTTTTATTATGCTTTCAAATGAATCTTGTAAACATTAAAGTTCGAAAAAAATCCGGCAGCTCGCCCGGAACTTTTATATTCACCGGTGAGCAAAAAGTTAGCGACGTAAGCATTAATTTATACGAATACGATGCGACGGAATTTCATGAAAAAAAATTAAATAATGTTGAAGAACTTAATGATTACATTAACAAAAAGAACAATATATGGATTAACATCTGCGGACTTCATGCTGTTGATACTCTCGGAAGGGTTGGGGAAATATTTAACATTCACCCCTTGGTTATCGAAGATATTTTAAATGTGGGTTCGTCTCCCAAAATTGAAGACTACGAAAACTACCTCTTCATAGTTGCCAAAAGGCTTTATATGCAGAACGAAGGTATTGAAGTAGCACAAGAGCAAATAAGTTTTATTCTTAGAGAAAATATCCTATTAACTTTTCACGAAATAGAAGGCGATGATTTTAATTCCATCCGGGAAAGGTTAAGGGAAAACAAAGGCAGATTGAGAAAGCAAGGAATTGATTATTTAATTTGCAGGCTCCTAGATGCGATGGTTGATAACTATTTTTCCGTTGTCGATTTTATTGACAAAAAAATCGAGGACATTGAAGATGAAATTATTGAAAAGCCTAACCAGACTTCGCTTGAAGAAATTCATCACCTGAGAAAGGAACTAATAAAATTCAAACGAGCCACCGTTCCCATAAGAGATATTTTATTTATGATTGAAAGGGAAAATTTTCCGGTATTTAAAAAAAGTACGTTCCCTTTCTTGCGCGATATTAACGACCATATTAAACAGATACTCGACTTAATTGAAAATTACAGGGAAATAACAAACGGTTTAATGGAGGTTTACCTTTCGAGTGCAAGCCGCAAAATGAACGAGATAATGAAACTGCTGACCATTATTTCGACAATATTTATTCCGCTTACGTTCATCGTTGGAATATACGGAATGAATTTTAATACTAATATCAGCAGCTTAAATATGCCAGAGTTAAACTGGAAGTTCGGTTATCCTATTGTTTTGATAACTATGGGAATGATAGCTGCTTTGCTAGTCATCTGGTTCAAAAGAAAGAAGTGGATGTAATTATGATTTATGCACAGTTAACTTTGTTGCGCAGTAACTTATTTCCGAATTAATTTTTACAGAGATTTCTATGAAGAAGTTTTTATTTATCGCTTTTCTATTTCTGTGTATCGATCTTTTTCCACAAGCGCAGTATTATTTTCCTGCGCAAGCTGGATTTAGATGGAATTACAAAGTTTCACCTCTCGATTCTTTAAACAACAAAGTTGATTCTTTAACTTTTTACCAGGTTGATACATTTGCAACTTCAGGCTTTTACTATGGCGCTGATGCAAATATTCTGTTATCCAAATCGGGAAGCGCTTCGTTGCTTCCGTTTCTCCCTTACACAGATTCTTCATTCATTAATTTTTCCGGCAATGACGCAAGTGTTTATGTCCGCGCAACAGATTTCGATTCACTCACAATTCTTTTAGATTCACTTCTCGGAGATTCCCTATTCCCCGGAGGTCTCAGTCTTTTCGATTTATTTAATTCATTCGAAGGTTGGTACACGATATATAAATTTGCAAATCCGGTAAATGCATCGTATCAAATATTTAGATTCGATACTACTATAACATACGACTCACTCGAACTTCCGCTGAGGTTTGAACTAAAAGGGAAGCGATTAAATGATGAACAACTCGAAACTGCAATTGGCGCATTTAACTGTAAGAAGTTTATTATTACTGCCGGAATTAGTTATCTCGTAATTCCGCCCTGGCCTTTTCCGGTTATTCCAATTCCTTTGCTTACCATTAACGATACTGTTTATATTGCGCCGGATAACTGGGAAGTGAAACATTTTATGCCGTCATCAACGCTGGATTTAAGTTACCTTGGATGGGGAAGTTTTACATTTCCGGGAATGTTAAAAGAAATAGTTTCGGAAATAACTTATGCAGAAGATGAGCAAGTGAAACCGGAATATTTTAATCTGGAACTGAATTATCCTAATCCATTTAATCCTGTCACAAATATTATCTATCAGTTGCCAAAAGAATCACATATTACATTAAAAGTTTATGATCTACTCGGAAATGAAGTGGCTGTATTGGTGGATGAGATTAAATCAGTGGGACGCTACAAAGTTACTTTTAACGCCTCACATTTGGCAAGCGGCATATATTTCTATAAATTACAAGCAGGTTATTATTATAAAGTTCATAAAATGAACCTGATAAAGTAGGGAATGAATACTTATAAACTTATAATCAAATCAAAATTATGATAATCAAAAAACAAAATTAAGTATGGGGGTGTTATGTTATTTACAGATAGAGCCATAAAATTATTTAACCATTCCGGTTCAGCTGAAACAAAAAGCAGGGAGGATATGGATGAGAGATTTAAATGGAATTTAAAAGACATTTATGTGGATGATGTTACATGGGAGAAAGATTATAATTGGGTACTGAAGAATCTCCCGATGTATAAATCTTTTGACGGCAAATTATCCAGCGATGATGATCTTCTCGTAAAGTGTTTACAGTTTGATGACCAAATTGGGATGAAACTTGAGAGACTAAATCTTTACGCAATGTTATCTAAGGACAGCGACATGCGTGCATCTAAATACCAGGGAATGAACGACAGGATAAAAAGTTTATTATCTAAAGCGCTTGCATCAAGTTCATTTATCCGTCCTGAATTACTCCTCATTCCTGAAAAAAGAATAAATTCTTTTCTTAAAAAAAATAAGGATTTGAAAATTTACCGGCATTTTTTCGACAATTTGCTTAGAGAAAAAAAGCACACTCTTTCAAAAGAAGTTGAAGAAATACTTGCCATGACGGGCGAAATAACTTCCGCCCCTTACGGGATTTATTCGATGTTTACAAATGCCGATATGAAGTTTCCTTCCGTTAAAGATGCTCTTGGTAATGAATTTGAGGTTTCGCATGCGAGATTTTATGCGGCTATGTACAATAAGGACAGGAACTTGAGAGAGCAAGTTTTCAAAAATTATTACAAACCTTTTGGTGATTATTTAAACACATTAACTTCCCTTTTTAACTCAAATTTAAAGTCGAACATTTTTTCTGCACGTGCGAGAAATTATAATTCTGCCCGCAATGCCTCGCTCGATAAAAATAATATTCCGGAATCGGTTTACGATAATCTTGTTCTAACCGTAAATCAAAATCTCGCTCCACTTCACCGTTGGGCTGCAATTAAAAAGAGAGTGCTTAATGTTGACGAACTGCATCCCTATGACGTTTATGTAACTTTGTTCTCAACTGAAAAAGAAGATAAGTACACATACCAAAAAGCAAAACATTTAATTCTTGATGCGCTCAAACCTCTTGGTAAAAATTATTTGAATAATGTTAAAAAAGCTTTTGATAACAGATGGATTGACGTTTATGAAACTCCAGCAAAAAAAAGCGGCGCATATTCTTCAGGCACAACTTATGGAGTTCATCCATATGTGCTGCTTAATTGGACGGATTTATTAAATGATGTTTTTACACTCGCCCACGAGATGGGGCACAACATGCATTCATATTATACAGGGCACAATCAGCCCTATCCATATGCAAATTATTCTATCTTTCTTGCCGAAGTAGCCTCAACATTTAACGAATCTCTTTTGCTGGATTATTTAATTCAACATGCCTCATCAAATGGAGAAAAACTTACGCTGCTGGAAAAATATTTGAATAATATTACTTCAACATTTTTTAGACAGGTGATGTTTGCCGAATTTGAGATGTTAGTTTATAAGCGCACTGAAGCGGGCGAAGCGTTAACTCAAAATGAATTGAATGAACTGTACAAAGAAATTTATCAGAAATACTGGGGAGCAGAAATGGTGATTGATAAAGAAGAGGAGTATACGTGGGCGCGCATTCCTCATTTTTACTACAACTTTTATGTTTATCAATACGCAACCGGTTTTTCAGCTTCAGAAGTTTTGGCAAAAAGCATAAAAGAAGAAGGTAAAACTGCGGTCAAACGTTACCTTAAATTCCTGCAAGCAGGTTCTTCTGACTATTCATTAAAAATATTGAACTACGCCGGTGTAGATATGAATTCAGCCGAACCAGTGCTTGCTACTGTGCAGAAGATGGAAAAACTTTTAGACGAAGTTGAATCATTGTTGTAAATCTTATTCGCTAAATGTAATTCAAGGAAATAAATGAAAGTATACTCTAAAATTGAATTGAACAACTACCACCAGTCGTTAACCTATGATGATATCAGTTTAATACCCATAGAGATATCAAGAATTAGATCGCGCAACGAAGCTTTGACTTCTTGCGATTTTCTAGGTGTAAAATTATCTCTGCCGGTCATTTCAAGCCCAATGGACACCGTTACAGGAATAGAGATGGCTAAGGAGTTAACAAACCTCGGCTGTATCGGAATTTTGAACCGATTTGATTCTTCGCTTGATTTTATACTAAAGGATGAAAATCTTGGCGAAATTCGTTCGGTTTCAGTTGCCTTAAACTGTAGTGAAGAACTAATAGAAAAACTCGCTGCCAAAAACTATTTGATATGCATTGATACAGCGAACGCAAACAATAAAGAAGTACTAAAAAAAACAGAGGATATAAAAAAGAAATACTCTGTGAATATTATTGTAGGCAATATTGCCCACGGCGCTTCTCTTCAACAGCTCGAAGATAGCGGCGCTGATGCAGTGCGTGTTGGGATAGGCAGCGGAAGCGTTTGCACTACGAGTATTCAAACGGGAATTGGAATAGGACAGGTTTCATCACTCCTCGACGTTCTTTTTGCGCGGGGCGAAAAAAAATTAAAAATAAAAATTATAGCTGATGGCGGAATTAAAAGCGCCGGTGATGTTGCTAAAGCTATGGCTCTAGGTGCCGATGCAGTTATGCTAGGAAGAATGCTTTCCGGTACAAGGGAAACGCCCGGTGAAGTGATAAAATACAACGGACAGTTGTGGAAGAAGTACCGCGGTTCGGCATCATTCGGAGTTAAAATGCGCAACGAATTTATTGAAGGCGAGGAAACAATGGTAGCATATAAAGGTTCGGTTAAAAATACTATAGATAGTATTTCGGACGGATTAAAAAGTTCGATGAGCTATATGAACTGCTTCAACCTGGATGAACTAAGAAACACAGAAACCTTTGCAATATTAAGCAACAGCTCTTACCTTGAAAGATTACCGAAGATGTAATATTAGAAATTGCAGAGACAAGCACGGATGTGTGTCTCTGCATGTCTATTAATCTTGATACTTCTTCTCAATTTCCTCCACTTTATTATGGCTGTAATCGGAAACACCTACTATCAAACCGCCGGTTACAACAACAGCTCCAAGTATTTGATAAATTGTAACATCTTTACCGAACAATAACATTACAAACGGAAGGAATGCAAGCCAAAGATTTGTGTAAGGCACCCAAAGATGCGCAGAGAATTTGGAAAGTTTGAAAAAACCGAAACTGTAAACATATCCCGTTAAACCTGCTGCAATAACAAATAATATCGGAAGCCAGTTATCAGGCAAAATATTACTGTCGAATAGTGCGAAGAATCTATTGTATTCAACTGAAGAAAAGAGTTTTTCAATTTCAACTTTTACATCTTCAGTTAAATTGTTCTTCAAAAAATATTCTTCATCAGACTTATCATAATAATTAAGCAAAAACTGCTGATTGCCTTCATCAAGTTTGGATAAAACTCTTTCTTCAAATTCTGTAGTTGGAATTTCTGAAGGCAGATTAACTTTCATTGCATTGCCAATCAACGGGAAAAATAACAGCGCACTACTGATGAACAACATCTTCCATACTTCACGCCAGGCTACAAGTGCATTAGGACCAACATGGGGCAAAGACGTTTGAACTGTTTTATTGTTCAATATTTGCTGCGAACATAAACAAAGATTAATAATTACAATCCAAAGAATTGCATTGCCGTCAAGCGAACTATCCGAATGACCTCCGAAGAACCATGGTAGATGAGGAATTGCAAGACCGCCGACAACTAACATAACGCCAATCCAATGTTCTTTTCTAAGTTCGGCATCAAACATAAACTTGCCGAAAAATGGAAGAAGCACTAAATAAACATTAACATAGGGAGCATAGAGATGGGGCGAATAAAACCGTGGCAAATAAAAAAAACCAATATTTTCAATAACGCCTGTAAATGCGGCAATTATTATTGTTGTAAGCGAAAGCCATCCTGGCCAAAAATATTTTAACTCTTTGCCTCGCGATATCTCAATAATTACGGCAATAACAGCCCATAAAAGCTTTGATAATTCACGCCACCAGGTCATCACACCGGGTGACACATTTATTGCTTCGCCGCCAGTGAACTTAGGTTGGTTACCCATCCAGTTTAATATATATTGCCCGCCTAAACCCCCATTTATTATTGCTAGCCAGGCTATAATTAGAATTAATTCCATTCCATTTACTTTCTAACAAAAGTATAATTGACACAAAAGTTTTTTTTGTAACCGATTTTTTTTCAAAAGCCGGAATGCAAACCTAATACATAGCGCGGCAAGCCGCAATTAAAAATGTACAATGTACAATGTACAATGTAAAATTATAAATTGTAAACACATAAATATTTTGACATAAAAAATCCGTTAACTAACGGAAAACAATCTGATTCATTTGTTGAGATTGCTTCGTGCTGCTGCCCTCGCAATGACTTCGGTTAATAGTGCCTTTTAGATTGGATTCATTATTTATTTGGTTTATAACTTCTGAGCCGGAGTGAATTACTAATAACCGATACGGAACTGAGTGACATGGCAAGCGCTGCAAACATTGGATTGAGCAATCCTATTGCGGCTAAAGGAATTCCAATTGTGTTATAAATAAAAGCCCAAAATAAA
>MNYQ01000204.1 GCA_001873185.1 Ignavibacteria bacterium CG2_30_36_16
CAATAAATAAACTTTCTTTTTTTACTTATAAAACATATTAAAATGTTTTAGTACTCCAATCATTTTTATTTTAAAAAAAGTTTAATATATTTAATGCCTTTATTTTTATCGCCCCACAAAACGGAGATAGATCATTGGAATGGATTACTCAGCCCGAATCGTTAATTGCGCTGCTTACACTTACTGTGCTGGAAATAGTTCTAGGTATTGACAACATTATCTTTATTTCCATTCTTTCCGGTAAACTTCCCGGGAAATTGCAAAATAAAGCCCGGCTCTTAGGCTTATCCCTTGCGATGATTACGAGAATTTTGCTTCTCTTTAGTTTGACTTTAATAATGCAGTTAACTTCTCCATGGTTTTCTATTTTTTCGTTCGAGCTTTCAGGAAGGGACTTAATTCTATTAGTGGGCGGCTTATTTTTAATTGGAAAAAGTACACAAGAAATACACGACAAACTTGAAGGTGAAGAAGGAAGAACAAATGCAAAAGCAAGACCAACTTTTAGATCAACTATCATTCAAATAGTGATTCTTGATATTGTGTTTTCCTTAGATTCCGTCATCACCGCTATTGGGATGGCGGAGGAACTTATCATCATGATTTTGGCTGTTGTTATTGCCGTAGGTTTTATGATGGTTTTTTCAAAAACGATAAGCGGGTATGTGGAAAAACACCCAACAATCAAAATGCTTGCTCTTAGTTTTCTACTTTTAATCGGCGTTTCACTTGTTGCCGAAAGTTTTAATCAGCATATACCAAAAGGGTATATTTATTTTGCAATGGCGTTTTCTGTGATTGTAGAAATATTAAATTTAAGAATGAAGGGGAAAAGCAAACCGGTTGAATTGAAAAGGGCTGTTACAGCCGAATAGATTTGAATCGCTGTTCCCATTAAAAGATTTTCATTTTGACATGCTGACTCAAAATATTTTTAAGTTTGATGTTAATCACATGGCATTACTCATTTGAGTCATTTCTTGTTTTCACCTCCCAAAAAATTGCTTAATTAGATTTTTCTGTTTACTTTCTAACAGTTGCAAAATCAACATTTTGTTAAGCGATAATTCTGTGAACAACAATATGATCAGATTAATTGTAGAAAGGTAATAATACGTTGAAGAACATAATCACCTTTTGTTTTCTGTTTAGTTTAATAGCCTTACCGCAGAGTAATTCGGATATAAAAGAACAAGTTGTAAAGCAATTATCCGATAGCTTATATCAAATCGGCAATATCACACTTAACAGCCGCACTAATGAACTGCTCATGCCGGGGAAAATAAACATGGATAAAGGAATTATTGAGCTGCTTGCCTGTGCGCCCGGCGGGAAAGTTCATGAGAGCGTTCTAATTATTGATATAGTTCCTTATCATCTGCAAGTCTCTCTTTTACTTCTCGGTTTAAACTATGGTGGTGGTGTAAGTTTTCAGGGTGATCCTTCAATTCCTAAAGGTGACTCAGTTGAGGTTTTTGTAAAGTGGAAAGACAAAGAAGACAACATGCAATTTTACCGGGGTGAAGATTTAGTTTTTAACCTGAAAGACAGCAGCGTGATGAAAAAAACGCACTGGGTTTTTACCGGCTCAAAAGTAATTGATGGTTTATTTGTTGCAGATGCAGAGAAATCCTTAATTACAACATTTCACGATCCTTTTACAATTCTCGATAATCCCTCACCCGACGGAGCATACGATGATTTTTTTATTGTAAATGAAAAGATAGTTCCGCCAAAAGGTACCAAAGTTGAAGTTATAATAAAAACAGGAAAAAAATGAACAACATCAAATCAACAGTTATATTTCTTTTAATAATGTGCAGCTGTATTGCCGCTCAATCTGATTCTCTCCCAAAATTTACATTGGACAACATCATAGTTACTGCCGACAAAGTTTCGTCAAATCTTTTACTATCAACAGGTGCGGTATCTACAATTTCCGGAGAAGAAATAAAAGCATTTACACTATACGAGTTGAGTAAATCGTTGGCGCTTGTCCCCGGAATAAATTCTTACAGTGTTAACGGCATGGGAGGAGGTACAACGACCACATTAAGAGGATTTTATGGAGGCGGAGAAGCAGATTATATTTTGCTTATGCTCGACGGACGTACTTTAAACAGATTCGAATCCGGAATAGTTGATTGGAATATAATGCCGCTCTCGGCTCTCGAATCAGTTGAATTTGTTAAAGGAGGAATCTCATCATTATACGGCGACGCTGCTATTGGAGGTGTTGTAAATCTCAGAACAAAAAACTCAAACATCAACAGCACAACTGTTCGCACAGTATTTGGAAGCTATAAATATTTTAACGGACAAATATCTTCAAACGGAAAACTAAACAGCGGAAACTATAACATATATTTTTATAGAAATCAGTATGAAGGTTTTAGGGGTCATTCCAAACAGGTTGCGCACTCTCTTGGAGGAATCATTCCATTATTTAAAAACCATGAATTTAATTTATCTGCTTCTCTACTTAACAATTGGAAAAATGAAGATAAGCCGGGCGTATTAACCGGCGAACAGACAGAAGCCGACAGAAATATTTCTTCACCATTCTTCGGCAGCGACAATAGAACATCGAGAATTAATAGCGGGGATATTAAAATTGAATATACTCCAAATAGTTTTTTAGAATTAAATGCAGCTATCGGCGGAGAGTATAACCGAGTTAACGATATCACCACGTTTTTGTTATCACCATTTTTTGCCGATACAAAAAACCGGGAATATCAGTACACTCGCTATTTTGGCAGTATGCTTTCAAACTATAAATTAAATTCTTTTCTTGGTTCGGAGTTATTGCTTGGCGCCGAAATATCTACCGGCAAAATTACAAACACTTACTACAATTTTTTATCGGGTGATATTAATGCTTATGAAATTGCGCGTCCGCAGCGGGGCACTCTGGATGAGAACGGAGAAGGAAGAAGAACTTCCGCAGCAGCATTTATTCAGTTTAATATGTCGCCGATAAATAATTTAAAAATTAGTCTCGGGGGAAGATATGATCAAATAAATGATTCCTATTCAAGTTTGACTACGGGTGCAGAGAAATCATTTTCAAGTAAAAAAAATGCTATGAGCCCGAAGGCAGGATTCAATTACAGATTTGCTAATAATGTAAATTACATTGCCAGTATTTATGCAAGTCTTAGCGGCTCTTTTAAAGCTCCTACGATGGATCAACTATTTGACCAAAGATCTTACCCGGCGCCATTCGAACCTTACAAAATTCTTTTATCCAACAACCTTCTTCAGCCGCAAAAATCTTTAAATATAGAAGCCGGTATGTACCAGGGTTTTGTGGTTGGAAAACATTTACGATTCGAAGTGTCAACATCAGCATATCAAATAAAGATGAAAGATGAAATTGACTTTGACATAATGCAGTTTAAGTATGTAAACATCGGTAAAAGTACGCACATAGGATTGGAAGCCGGAGTTAAAATATTTTATTCTGATTTTATTTCTTCATTCTTTAACTATTCTTATCAGGAAGCAAAAGCTGCAAACGGATCTTACGAAGGGAAAAAGTTAAAAGGAATACCGGCTCAGTCCATCAACGGAGGTGTTGCATATAACGTGGTAAAAAACTTTACAGCATCAATGATGATGAAACATACAGCGGGGATTTTTATTGACGATGAAAATTTAATACAACTTCCATCGTTCACTACTTTTGATGCATCATTGCGCTATAGTTTTTATCAATTTAACTTTTCACTCTCTTCGGAAAATATTTTTGATAAAAAGTTTAATGCAAATGGTTACATTGATCCCTCCGGCACGCCCGGTTTTATTTATTACTATCCTGCCGCCGGAAGAAGAATAAATTTTTCTGTCGAGGTTAATATCTAATGAAAACTTTGTTTTTCTTCTTTTTTTTGGTAGGCGCTTTATCAGCCCAAATTAATACAAGGGAAGAAGATTCAACCAAGAAATATGTGCTGCCGGAAATTACAATTAGCGCAACGCTGAATGAGATAAATGTTTTTGACGTCCCCAAAGATGTAAAAATTATAAGCGCCCGACATCTGAAAAAGATTTCACCGCTTTCTGCAAATGATATGATGAAAACTGTTCCGGAAGTAGCGCTTCAGCGCACAACTGCCGGCAGCGGCTCACCAATTTTGCGCGGGATGATAGGCAGGGAAAACTTAATTCTTATAGACGGCGTTAGATTAAACAATTCAACTTATCGATCTGGACCCACGCAATATTTCAATACAATTGATCCGGCAAGTATAGAAAGAATAGAATTAGTTTATGGTCCCGGATCTGTTTTGTACGGCAGCGACGCATTGGGCGGAGTTATAAATATTATCACTAAAAATCCAGGAAGCTCAAATTCTTTTTTGTCATCATCAACAACATTATCAAGTTCGAATAGCGGAATAGTGCAGAACTTATTTGCACAAAGCATGTGGGATGGCGGCGGCGCATTTATCAGCACAAGTTTAAAAAAGTTTAATGACTTATCAGCCGGAAACAATATTAATCAATCTCCCACGGGATATGATGAACTTGATGGTACTATAAAATTAAATTTTAATTCTGAAAACAATTCTTCTTTATCCATTTTTGCACAGAGTGTTAATCAAGGAAATATTTCCCGATATGATAGAATAGCTGCGGGGAAAGATTTTAAAAATGTTTATGATCCCCAGCAGAGACATCTTTTCTACACAAGGTATAAAAAGAATTCAAACTCATCATTGCTGCACAATTATCAAATTGACGTCTCACTTCAGCGTCAGGTTGAAGGGAGTAACATAATCGGTATGAAGAATAAGAATATCGAAATATCGGAAAGACTAAACACATTGACCGGCGGTGCGGGAGTTACTTTCAATTCAATTTTTTCAAATCACATTTTAACATATGGTTTGGAGAGCTATTACGATGTAATTTCAAGTTCGCGCGATACACTCGATCACAGTAAGTTGGTTAACTCAAAAGGGCAATCACCTTTTCCGCCCAAATCGCGTTACCTTACATCAGCGCTGTTCACTCAGGATCAATATGAAAATGATATACTTGTTTTAATTGCCGGGCTTAGATATTCCCACTTTAATTTTTCAGCTTCACCGGAAACGCAGATAAAAAATATTTCTGTTAACTCTATAGATGCATCGTCAAGCGGATTATGCGGTAGTATGAATGTTTCTTTTAAAGTTATAAAAAACATTTTGAATATTTATGGCGGAATATCTCAGGGCTTCAGAGCGCCAAACGCAAATGATCTTTCGGCAATAGGACTCGTGTCAAATTTTGGCGTCGAAGTTCCAAATCCCGGACTCCATTCGGAAAAATCAATTAACTATGAAGCGGGAATAAAAGCTAATCTGTCAAATATTTCATTTTACTTTTCATCTTACTATATGCGTTTATATGACTATATAATTAGGGAAGAGGTAGGATCAATAGATGGGACTAAAATATTTATGAAATCAAATGCAGCAGAAGGCGAGCTAAAGGGTTTTAATTTTTCGGCTTCCTTTTTTCCGACAACGAACCTGTCACTTCGTTCCGCCGTTTCATACACTATCGGAGATAATTTGAGCGGCAATGAACCGCTAAGTAAAATACCACCGCTTAGAGGAGCAATTTCTCTCAACTATGATTTACCTGATTACTGGTTCCTCACTTCAATTGAATTTTCTCTGCCTCAAAAAAGATTATCGTCAAATGATATTAGCGATAGCCGAATAGGCGAAGGTGGCACAGCCGGATACACGGTTTTGGATGTTCGCGGCGGTTATAAATTCGCAGGTTGGGGAGATTTTGTGTTATCGATTGAAAATGTTTTTGACAAGTTATACAAAATACACGGCTCGGGTATTTATTCTTCAGGTCGAAATTTTATTCTCTCATTAAATATTGATTTCAAATAAGAGGTTTACATGAAGCTAAAAACATTTCTCCTTTTTGCAATAATTATTTCATCGGCTGCGGCTCAAAAACTGAACGATTTATCTCTTGAGAAAGAAAGCCAGCTTGCGATGAGAAATGCCTTCGGCTGGCTTGAAGCTAATCAACAGGAAGACGGCTCGTGGGGGCACTATCCTGCAATTACTGCGCTTGTAGTTGCCTCTTATCTTAAAAGTCCTTTCAATTACGATGACATAAATTCTGTGCCCGTAATTAGAGGGATTCAATTTTTGTTAAAATCTCAGCAGCCCGACGGCGGTATTTATATTGATGATTTTAAAGCATACAATACAGCCATCGTGCTGATTGCATTGACTGCCGCAGATAATCCCGAATATACTGAAGCAATTAGAAGAGCGCGTGATTTTCTAATCACGCTGCAGATTGATGAAAATAAGGGATTAACAAGTTCGGATGCTCAGTATGGAGGGATTGGATACGATGAAAATATGGAGTCCGATCTATCAAACTTAGAATGGTCGCTCGAAGCGTTGAAGGAATCGGAGAAATATCGAAAGGTTTCCGAATCAACCGGCGAACCGCTTGAATACAGTGGAACAAATATTAAGACAGCACAAATTGCTTCAACTTCTTCACGGGAATTATTTTGGGATAAAGCAATTCAGTATATACAAAGATGTCAGAATTTTAAAGAATCCAACGATCAAACCTGGGCTGGTACAGACGGCGGATTCATTTACAGCCCCAGCGAAAGCAAAGCGGGGGATTATACATCATACGGCAGTATGACCTACGCTGGCTTAAAAAGTTTTATATATGCCGACGTGAAAAAAGATGACAAGCGCGTTCAGGCAGCTTTCAATTGGGTAAAGAAAAATTATACGGTTGATAAAAATCCACAGATGGGGGAACAGGGTTTGTTTTATTATTATCATACGATGGCTAAGGCATTGGAGGTTTCTGATGTCGAAGTTATTACCGATGATGCCGGTATTGAACATAACTGGCGAAAGGACATAATTGAAAAATTATTAACAATACAAAACGGCGAAGGCTATTGGGTTAATATGAATAATCGGTGGTGGGAGAATAACAAAGAACTCGTTACCGCTTATTCGTTGTTAACTTTAACGTATGCCCTC
The DNA here is from genome assembly GCA_001873185.1 of Ignavibacteria bacterium CG2_30_36_16. Classification (GTDB taxonomy): domain Bacteria; phylum Bacteroidota; class Ignavibacteria; order Ignavibacteriales; family Ignavibacteriaceae; genus CG2-30-36-16. Next base: position 7,044 of record MNYQ01000204.1, read on the forward strand.
GGCTATTAATTAACTATCAGGAGGTTCGAATGAAAAGGAATGTACTAATTGTTCTACTCATAACTATTGTATCTCTTCTATTTATGAGTAATGATTCTTTTGCACAGCAGAAGGATAAACTTTTACAGAGAGCAGACGAACTGCTCAGAAATTACCAGCCGCCCCCACCCGTTGAAACCGAACCGGCAATTTCACCAGAACAGGACAGGCTCAATCAATACCTTAAAGATCTTGATGAAGCAAGTGCGGTTCGTTTTGCGGATACTGTTGTTCGATTTAGTTCCGAATATTCATCGGTCAATTGGGCAGCATACCAAATACTTGGTCAACCTAATGTTTATCCAAGTTATGGAGATAACCCATTGGCATGGGCTCATTCTACACCAGACGGGCAGCGGGAATGGATTGAGCTAAAATTTAATAATCCCGGTCCAATTTCATCAATCGGAATTTATGAAACTTATAATCCGGGTGCAGTTGATACTATTTATGTTAAAAATCCTTTAAATGGTTTATGGGATATAGTGTGGTCGGGTACAGCAGCTTTTGCAGGTTCGCAAGCAAGAATTTTTATAGTTGACTTTCCCTTGACTGTTTACGCTGTAAGCGAAATTAGAATTGCAATAAATTCACCTGCAGTAGAAAGTTATAATGAGTACGATGCAGTTGCAATTTCACCAGTTTCACTAACTCCTCCATATTATGTTAATACGATGCCAAGTAACAGCTTCAGTTCAACATTCGCTAACGCTATGGCGGGTGTTCCTATTGCTGTTTGGGGAAATGTTCATAACGGCACTCCGCCATATAATTACAAACTTGAATATGGAGATGGCACGAGTGACAGCGGTGCAGTAGCTGATCCCCACTATATTGGCGCAGATCACATATATGCAACTGCTGCTCCTTATACAATGAGACTTACTGTTTGGGATAACGGAGGCAGAGTTGATTATGATGAATCGGTTATAAAAGTATATCCATTGCCAACACAGCAAATTCAGGTAAATATGGCAATTGAAAAAGGGCTGCTTTATCTTTATAAAAATCAATATGGCGATGGTCACTGGTACGATAGCTATGGAAACATAGGCGCAACCGGCGCCGCGCTTCTTGCTTTTGAAGAAAATGGTCATCTTCACACTAATGATTTTAATACAAACATATATGCAGAATATATCGATCTAGGTCTTAATTATATATTCGCTAATTCCACACAACATGCAATTGATATGCAGTATGCAGGTAATCCCGATAGTGACGGTGATGGTTTCGGCGTTTATACTAATTACGATAATTATGCAAATGGAATAGGACTTCTTGCAATTATAGGCGCTCACGGAACAGCAGCCGGCGCAATGACAGATACAATTAATTCAGGAGTGTATATCGGTCAGACCTTCTATGATTTTATGATTGATGCTCTTGATCAGATAGCATACAGCCAAACTGACTCTTTATCAGGTACTCAGCGCGGCGGCTGGCGTTACAACATCAACACATCAAACTATGGTTCATCAGATAACTCGGCTGTGCAATGGTCCGCACTGGCAATGGAAGCCGCTGAAAAAAGCTGGGGAATGACGATACAACCATGGGTCAAAAATGAACTGCACTATTGGTTAGTTGCAAGTAACGACACAAGTGACGGAGGTTTTGGTTATCAATCTTACAATCAGTGGGATAACATTGCTAAAACCGCAGCCGGTATTGCTTCTTATGCACTTCTCGGTTGGACTTCAGATTCATTAAATATTCAAAAATCAATTAATTTTTTGAATGCCCACTGGTTGGATGCGTGGGACAATAACGGCTATTATGAACACCTTAGCGGAAATCTTTATGGAATGTATGCGGTTGCTAAGGGAATGCGTATACTTAATAATCGTGCTGGCGTTACTCACATCGGCGCGAGAAACTGGTATATTGAATATGTTAATCACTTGCTTACTCATTCTTCATGGCAGCAGCAGCCCGATGGCTCCTGGAATGCAAATACATGGAGTTCATCATATCCTGCATTATCGTCGGCGCTGGCAATACTTATACTAACGCAGGGTGTTGTTATAGCACCGCCCGTTGCAGTAATAGATCCGGTATCTGCCAAACCAACCAATTTTGCTTTTAAAGTTTACGGCGGCAATTCTTACCATCAAGATCCTAGTAAGTCAATCATAGAATGGAAATGGGACTGGGATGCTTCCAACGGATTAAATTGGGATTCCCCGGATGCGGTAGGCATCAACCCAACTAATCCTGGTTATACTTCAACAGGATTTTACACAATCACACTTCGCGTAAAAGACGATAGTCCGAGTCCACTTTATGATTTGGAATCTGTTATAGTTTCTGTGCAGGATACTTCTAATAATCCGCCTGTGGCAGTTGCAATTCCGCCGGGTGGCAGCGGAGTATATTCTGCAAGAGTTGGCGAACCAATTTTACTTGATGGAAGTTATTCTTATGACCCGGACCCCGGTGATTCTGTTGTTGCATACAGTTGGGACACTAACGGCGATGGCTTGTTCGGGGATGCTACTACGGATACGTTAACTGTTGTATTTATGAATGAGTACCAGGGACAGGTAGGACTGCGTGTTTTCGATACTCACGGTGATTCAAGCTCAAATATTGCATACATCTCCATCGTTGCTTCTCGCAAGGATCTATATGTTACACAATATACCGTTACGCCAACTAAAGTTAATCCGGGTGATACGGTTCACATTATTGCAATATTTAAGAACAACGATACTTCAAACACAAATGCCAATAATGTCTTAGTAAGATTCTATGACGATAATCCTCTTACTATAGGGAACAGAATTGGCGGTGATTATTTTGTCAATCTTCCGGTTAGTGTTTCAGACACTGTTAAAGCAGCTATTCGTATTCCTCTAAACCGACCTCATGGCGCGATGTACCTGTGGGTTTGGCTCGATGCAAATACGCAGTTTGCCGAATGGAACGAAGATAACAACTTTGATTCTGCGCGTGTTGCTGTGGGCATAATAAAGCATCCGGTTAATTTAGCGGCAGCAAGCCCGGGAATACAGAACATTATGTTAAACTGGATAGACCAGTCATTGAACGAATTGGGTTTCGTAATCGAAAGAAAATTAGGCGATACTCTTCAGGTTAAATTAGCATATTCGGCGCTTGACACAGTTACTGCAAATACTCAAACCTACACGGATAATACGGTGTTAGACGATACACGGTATAGTTATAGACTGTTCGCATATAACAGCTATACCACAAGCGATTATAGTAATCAAAGTTCGGCGCTTACTCCAATACCGGTTGAATTAATTTCTTTTAACGCGCTGGTTGAAAAAGATAGGAAGGTTAAAATTTCTTGGTCTACCGCAACCGAAACTAACAATAAGGGTTTTGATGTTGAAAGAAAGATGAATCAAGGCGCCTGGGAAAAAATAGGTTATGTGCCGGGAAAAGGAACAACTACTGAAATCTCTAAATATTATTTTTCGGATGAGCTTCAAAAGAAAGTTTACTCCGGAGAAATTCTTTATAGGTTAATACAAACTGATTTCAATGGTGTAATATCTTATTCCGATGAAATATCCGTAACGGTTAATTTCATTCCCACAGAATATGCATTGCATCCAAATTTCCCGAATCCATTTAATCCCTCCACAACAATAAGGTATGATTTACCGGAGCCAAGCCGCGTAAAACTCCTTGTATATAATGCTCTCGGCGAAGTTGTAACTGAGATTGTTAATGAAGTGCAGGAGGTCGGATATTATGAAAAAGTATGGAATGCATCAGATAAAGCTTCCGGTTTGTATATCCTCGTGATGCAGGCTGAAGGCACCAATGTAAGTAAAAATTTCAAATCTGCTAAGAAAATGTTGTTGATCAAATAACAACCTTCATAGAGCAGCAAAAAGTAAATTGAAAAAATAATTCATGCCGGCTATTAAAGGAATAGCCGGCATTTATTTTTTGTGAAAATCAGGTTCACAGAGATGATGATAAAACCTATTTTAGTAGTTCGTTTACTTCTTTCCACCAATCATTTTTAATTATTTGATACTTCGCTTTTTGTCGGGGTTCTAATAATCCTTCTATTTTCTTTTGCAAACTTTTTACCTGCGTTTCATCGGCAGTTTTATAATCGGCTAAGATTAAAGAGATTTCTTTTAATTGATTATCATTTAAAAGAATTTTTTGTTTTAGTTTGTCTGCTAATTTATCTATCGTTTCACTCATCGCTTTTTCTTGTGCAATGTTAACCGTAACAGCAAGAAAAAACATGAGGAGTATTAATTTAACTATACGGGAATACATACAACCTCCTAAGTGTTTGTATGGTTGTAAATCTATAGAGTATCTTCGGTAAAGTCAAGCTATCAAAAATGATACAACCACCTCATAAGATTTGCACAGTTCAATATATCCGAGAAAAAAAATAGATTGAAAACCTCCTTTGACGCTGAGGATAATTTTAAGTGCATAACGCCTGGAAGATTTAACCGTATTTTAGCATTAACTTTATTTTGCTATTTTTACCACTCAAAATTATAAACAATGTGAATTATAAGTATCCGATATTTGAAATAAAAAATTACAGAGATTAAAGATGACTTCATCTCCAGAAAATATTAATTGCATTTTGCTCAATAATAAAAAAATAGATTAAGATAAGGCAATTTAAAAAATGGCTGCACAATCAAAAGTTAGAAGGATAGGCGTGCTTACCGGCGGAGGCGATTGCCCCGGATTAAACGCAGTTATTCGCGGCGTAACTAAACCTGCTCAAGATTATGGTATGACCGTTTATGGAATAATAGACGGCTTTGAAGGCTTGGTTGAAGGAAGGGCAATTGAACTTAAAAATGAAGATGTATCCGGAATTTTAGCCCGCGGAGGAACAATATTAGGCTCTTCAAATAAAGCAGACCCATGGCACTATCCCGTTGAAAAAGACGGACAGATTGTAATTACGGATAAATCCAAAGAAGTAGTTAGGAATTACAATGCCTGGAATCTCGATGCTCTAATAGCTATTGGCGGCGACGGAACAATGCACATTTGTAATAAACTTCAACAACTTGGCGTTAACGTTATTGGTGTGCCAAAAACTATAGATAATGATCTTGATGCTACTGATCTTACTTTCGGACATGACTCAGCGGTTTTTGTTGTGTCTGAAGCACTTGACAGACTTCACACAACGGCTTCTTCGCATCATCGGGTTATTGTTGTAGAAGTTATGGGGCGCTACGCTGGCTGGATTGCGTTGAATGGTGGTTTGGCAGGCGGGGCAGACATTATACTCATTCCCGAATTTCCTTTTAGCTGGGAAAAAATTTATGATAAAATTCTCAAACGTCAATTGATGGGAAAAAAATTCAGTTTGGTTTGCGTAGCTGAAGGAGCAAAGCCGATTGATGGTGAAATGGTAATCAAAAGTTCCGATTTGAAACGCCACGATCCTAATCAACTTGGCGGAATTGCTGAAGTTGTAGCGAGAAAAATTGAAGAAAACACCGGGCGCGAAACAAGAGTAACCGTACTCGGTCACTTACAGCGAGGCGGCAGCCCGACGCCTTTTGATAGAATTCTTTCAACCAAATTTGGTGCATTTGCTATTGAGTTAGCAGCGCAAAAGAAATTTGGCAGGATGGTTGCATTAAAAGGAAGTGAAGTAAAAAACGTTAAAATTGAAGATGCAATCTCAAAACGAAAATTAGTAAAGCCCGATACTCAGGCTGTTTTTGCAGCCAGGGCTGTAGGGATATCGTTCGGCGTTTAAAAAAAGAAAAGTTCTATTTACCATCTTGCATTTAGAGATGTCGTAGCATATATTTGGCATCGCATTTTAAGAATTTTCTTAAAATTTTAATTTCGGGGTCGTAGTTCAGTTAGTTAGCACGTCCCGTAATTTCGGGAAGGACGCGACAGTACTTAAAATTTTGTTTTTTTTTCGGGGTCGTAGTTTAGTTAGTTAGCACGTCCCGTAATTTCGGGAAGGTCGCAGTCAGTCATAAAAATTTTATTTTTTAATTTCGGGGTCGTAGCTCAGTTAGTTAGCACGTCCCGACATTTCGGGAAGGTCGCGATAGTACTTAAAATTTTGTTTTTTTTTCGGGGTCGTAGTTCAGCTGGTTAGAACGCCTGCCTGTCACGCAGGAGGTCGAGGGTTCGAGTCCCTTCGGCCCCGCTTAGTAAAGCCTTGTAGCTTAAGAAGTTACAAGGCTTTGTTGTTTTAAAGAGAAGTAAAGGGTAACAAATTTTCCCGTATTTTTAAGTTGTAAGTTTCTTAAACCCAGATTTCTCCATAGCCAAAAATTTTTAATGACCGCCATTAGAAAAAAGTTGTGCTAAGTTGTTTGAAGTTAATAAGGTAAACTTTTAGTTTCTATTGAAATACTTCCTTTTTTTAGTAAGAAAAGCATACACGAAGATGGAATTAAAAATAGAGTTCACCGGCGAAGTTGTCCGTTAGCTAACGGATGAATTTTGAATGAAACGCAATCCCGCTTGCGGGAAAAATATCTTGACATAAAAAACAATCCCGCATGCGGGATAAAAATCAATACTATAAATGGGATTTTCCGGCTCATAAGAATTAGTTCCTTTTTCATCCTTTTGATTGATTGAAATGATCGATACTTCTTTATAAATTAATATTAAGAATATAAAACAAGCAAGAGTAAAATTTCTTGTTTAATTCGAAATTGTTATGATTAATTTCCGAAAAGAATAGTCCGATTTATTCTTTTTAGAACGGGTTATTTATTATTAATTAAAAAGGATTTGTTATGAATACACACATTGATGAGGGTGCAGTAAAAATAATTGAAATTATTGGAATTTCTTCAAAAAGTTTTGATGATGCAATTACTCAAGCACTAAGTAAAGCTTCAAAATCCGTAAAAGGAATTACCGGATTTGAAGTATTAAAACATATGGCAAGTGTAAAAGACGGGAAGATTAAACAGTACAAAGTAAATATTAAACTTGCATTTCCGGTTGTCTAATAATTTATAGGAGAAATTATGTCATTAAATATTAAAAATAGTTTTATATCATCTTTTTTATCAAGAGGCTTTATGAAACACTCAATTTATTTTCTGCTTGCTTTTCTGATATTACCATTTGCAACGATACTATCTCAAAGTAGTAATACTTTTATAGGTGCTGATGCTTGCGGTATGTGTCATAAAACCGAAAAGCAAGGGAGTCAATTTTCAATCTGGAAAAACAGTACACATTCAAAAGCATTTGAAACATTATTAACTGATACTGCAAATCAAATTGCTAAAGCAAAAGGATTCGATGAACCGGCTTCTAAAACTTGGGAATGTTTAAAGTGTCACGTAACCGGTTATAATCTTGATGCAACAATGTTAGGAAAAAAGTTCAAAGTTGAAGATGGTATTCAATGTGAAACTTGCCATGGTGCAGGTTCAGCATATAAAGATATGAAAGTAATGAAAGATAAAAATTTAGCAGTCGAAAAAGGATTAATTGTTCATGACAAACTTGAGAATTTTTGTATTAGTTGTCATAATAATGAAAGTCCGACTTTCACAAAGTTTGACTTTAATGAATCATGGGATAAAATCAAACATGATATTCCAAAAGCAAAATAATTTAATTTTATGTAATTAGTATTTATGTAAAATACCTAAATTTCTAAAACGGACATCGAACTAAAAAATATGGGTTCGTTCTTTTTTACGCAAACACTTTTTATTTATTGAATTTATTATTGCCCCGTTTTAAGCTGAATTTTTTCTTTAGGGCTGCTCTAAAAATCCGTTAACTAACGGATTACGGATAAACACTGCCAAACCGGATTTTTGAAGATAGCCAATTAAAGTTTTTAGAAATGCCCTTATGATATAGAAGATTTTCTTGGAGATTTTCCTTGTATTCCTAAATGAGTTAGATTACCGGATATTGATAATAATCCATAGGTTATTTCTCTAATTGACTGAGATTTAGATAGATGGCAGAATATCATTGAAACAAAATGTGTCCAACTATTTATTCTCTTATTGTGTTTGTCTGTTTGATATTCTGCTACCGTGCTGGAAAAAAGAGTTCTGTTTAAAAAATGTATTATTTGACTGAAAAGAGTTACACTTATCATTGATCCCCCGGTATTGTTTGATTGATTTTATTGAACAATCTAATTTATCAACTTTATTTGAGGGATTCTTTTTTATTCGTTTTGGGCAGATGGGTTACTGAACAAATTACCCAAACTCCTTGCAAATCAGATCAAATTGTTACTCTCAAATATCGCAGCCTCTTTGAATTCTTAACAAGCAATCTCTTTCCAACTTTCCAACCTGCTAACTCACGTTACGCAAAAAGGTAAAAACAGTTTATTAAATTTACTATAGAATAGCAAGATGTAGTTAAATGAATAAAGAAATGTTAGAAACATATTCGGATTATCTGCTAAGTTCATTTTCATATACAACAGCCACAGGTCTATCAATGTTGGTTGAAGGCGAAATAAGCCACGATAAAATAACACGATTTTTAAGAAGTGAAATCGTAGAACTTGAAAAACGAAGTTCATCACTTTCCAAATCAGAAGCAAAAGTATTAGAGGATTTAAGAAGTGCAGAAATAGAATACAGAGAATACGACAAGCTGATGAAAGATTTTGCAGACAAACAAACAGAGATTGATCCGGATGATGGAGTAAAAGTTAATTACGCAAAGTTTGGAGGAATAATCACGGAGATATAAAAACATTACTGGCGTGCAGAATAATTAGGTTATTCCCTAAGTTTTTGATTGCAAATATTAGGTTATAACCTTATTTTTACGCCAAATAAATAAGGATATATCCTAATGAAAGATGTAAATAAATTACTTATGATCGAGCAATTGGATAAAAAGCTTGCAAAATACGCTCAAATCGAAGCTGATTTAGTCCCACGGGGTGGTTGGATAAAAGCAATTCGGACATCTATGAATATCTCTCTGCTTCAGCTTGCAAAAATATTAAAAAAGTCTTCACCGACGGTTAAAGAATTGGAAGAGCGTGAAGCAGAAAAGAATATTACACTTAAAAAGTTAGCTGAAGTTGGTGAGGCTTTGAACCTGAGATTAGTGTATGGTTTCGTTCCCAAAGATGGTACGCTTGAAAGGATTATTGAAAAGCGTGCCTACAGCATTGCGAAAGAAATAGTAATGAGAACTTCACACACTATGAAACTTGAAGACCAGGAAAACTCAGAAGAACGTTTAAGAAAAGCGATTAAAGACAGAGCAGAAAACATTAAAAACGAATTGCCGAAATATTTATGGGATTAGATCTCGATTATACAGATGGTCAAACTCCTCTTGATGAGGATGAAAAGGACGGATTGTTAATCCCAACAATTACAACTCGTGGTGATTTGGATGAGTTTGAACAGCTTGGCGTTGAAAAAACAAATGAATGGCTGCTTACGAAAAAGTTTAGTACAGATAAAATTCTATCTGAAGAGTTTGTTAGAGATTTACATAAACGAATGTTTGCAGATATCTGGAGATGGGCTGGCGAATTCAGAAAAACAGAAAAGAATATCGGAGTTGATCCGGTTACTATTCCAATTCAACTGAGAAATCTGCTTGATGATTGCGAATACTGGATTGATAATAAAGTTTTTGATGAAGATGAAATCGCTGTGAGATTAAGTCATCGAATGGTATCTATTCATCCTTTTGCAAACGGTAACGGAAGGAATTCGCGTTTAATGGCTGATGTTTTAGCAAATAAAGGATTTGGCAAACCATTTTTTACCTGGGGAAGCGTTAATCTTACTAAACAAGGTGAAGCGAGAAACAAATATTTATATGCATTACGAGCTGCTGATCAGCACGATTATCAAGCTTTAATAGAATTTGCGAGATTATAAGAAATGCTTGTCGAAAAAGTTAAAAACTATTTTCAGAAATATCCGGAATTGAAAATTCTTTTTCTATTCGATTCTAAAAAAGAGTATTTAGAAGAAATATCTAAGTTGATCCCCCGGTATTGTTTGATTGATTTTATTGAACAATCTAATTTATCAACTTTATTTGAGGGATTCTTTTTTATTCGTTTTGGGCAGATGTGTTACTGAACAAATTACCCAAACTCCTGGTAAATCAGACCAAATTGTTACTCTCAAATATCGCAGCCTCTTTGAATTCTTAAAAAGCAATCTCTTTCTAACCTGCTAATTTTTACTCATTCATTTATGAACTTATTTTTTAATAAATTTACATCAAATTTATTTTTGTATATGATATTTATAAGATCTTTAATTTTTAAACAGTTCGAGGAAATAACATTTGGTTTTAGTACCAAAATCGGCGGCAGATCCGGAGCGCCATATTTCTTTAATTTATCTATGTCCGTAGGTGATGATAAAAACAAGGTTAAGCGAAACCGCAAATTATTTTTTAAGGCTGCTGGAATATCATCAACCAAAATTGTGTTTCAGAAGCAGGTGCACGGAAATAATATAACTTATGTTACAACTCCTGGTTTTTGCGGCGAATCTGATTCTATGATTACCGATAAAACTGATTTAGGGCTTGCTGTAAGCACCGGAGATTGTGTCGCTGTTTTTATTTATGATAGGAAGAATAAAGTAATTGCAGCTATACATTCTGGTTGGCGTGGAACCGAAAAAAAAATTGTTGAAAAGACACTTGAAAAGTTAAAGAATGAATTTAACTCTTCCCCCGAAAATTTGTTCGTTTATCTTGCACCGTCAATAAGTCAAAAAAATTATGAAGTTGGGGAAGAAGTTGCCTCACTTTTTGAAGAAAAGTATCTAAGACAGAAGGACAAAAAATTTTTACTGAACGTTGCGCAGGCAAATTATGATATGCTGATTAATTTCGAAATTCCTAAGGAAAATATTCAGCTTTCAAATTTGTGTTCATACGATGTTGATCATTTGCTTCATTCGTACCGGCGGGATGGGGCATACTCCGGCAGAGCGCTTGGTGTAATTGCTATGAAAGAGAAATATGCATAGTACAAAAGCAGTTGTCATTTCGGTTTATGTTTTGATTTGTATTATTTGGGGAACTACCTGGCTTGCAATTCGGGTAAGTTTAGAATCACTTACTCCTCTCTATTCCGCATCCTTTAGGTTTTTACTTGCAGGGCTTTTTATTTACTTATTGATGATGATGAAAGGAATAAAAATTCAGAAGGACTCGCTCTCAATAAAGTTATACATTCTGCAGGGTATTTTTGCATTTGCAATTCCGTTTTCACTTGTTTACTGGGCAGAACAGTTCGTGCCCTCTGGCTTAGCTTCGGTTTTGTTCGGTGTGTTCCCATTTTTTGTCGCCTTATTTTCTTATCTTTTTATCCCCGATGAACATATTGGCTTTTATAAAGTCACCGGTATATTGTTTGGTTTTATCGGTATATTAATAATTTTTGCAGATGATATCGGCGGTGACATTTCCTTGTACCTACTCGGAATGTTTGGCGTGGTAGCTTCGGGTATAATGCAGGCAGCAATGGCAGTTGTAATTAAAAAACATGGGCATCATTTAAATTCTTTATCGATGAATCTTATTCCAATGCTTATGGGGGCGGTTGTAATGCTTCTGTTTGGATTAATCTATGAAGACTTCTTGGCACTTCGTTTTGATTTTACTGCGGTGTGGACAGTTGTTTATCTGGGATTTTTTGGAAGTGTAGTTACATTTACTTCATACTATTGGCTGATGAAAAGAATAAACATTGTAATCCTCGCGTTGATGGCGTTTATAACTCCCATTGTGGCATTAATTGCGGGTTGGCTCTTTTACAATGAACAGCTATCTTTGTATGATTTTATAGGATGTTTATTTGTATTGGCGGGCATATTTATTGCCAATATTAAAGGCATCAAAAGACTAAATAACGAAGAAATTATTAAAGAACCGGTACTTTAGCCCGGTTCGATTAGGATAAAATGTTAAACATCATTAGGATTAAAAAAGCAGTATTTTACGGTTATCATGGAGTATTAAGCCAGGAGCAAAGTGTCGGTGGAAGGTTTGAAGCCGACGTAGATATGTACACAGATTTTACTGCGGCAGCAAAAGAAGATAACCTAACCCGCACGATAAATTACGAAAAAGTTTATCAATGTATTAACCGGCTTACACTCGAAAAAAAACATTATTTAATTGAAACTCTCGCTGTGTTGATCGCAGATGAACTGCTCGACCGTTTCGGTAACATTCAAAAACTTTCGGTGCGGGTTATTAAAAATAATCCGCCGCTTGGCGGAGTAGTTGACTGCGTTGAAGTAGAGGTTATTAAAACGAGGGACGAGCGTGAGCGTGAAAAACAAGCTTTGAAATTAACTACTTAGTTAGGTGAATTTATAACACATTCTGTATATATTGCGCTCGGCTCTAATAAAGGCGACAGATTGAATTTTATTAGAACTGCACTGTATGAAATTAATAATTGTAAAAGCTGTAGAGTTGAACAAACGGCTTGTGTATATGAAACAAAACCCTATGGAAACATACCGCAGCAAAATTTTTATAACTCGGTTGTACTCGTCACAACAAAATTAAGCGCGAAAGATCTTCTAACTTGTTTGAAAGAATTGGAAGTGAAGATCGGACGGACGGTATCGCAGCTGTGGGGTCCTCGTGAAATTGACATTGACATTTTGTTTTATGATAATTTCATATATTCGGATGAGCAATTAACCGTGCCGCATAAGGAAGTTCATCTAAGAGATTTTGTTCTTCAGCCGATTGCAGATATTAATGCGGAATTTATTCACCCGGTTTTGAATAAAACAATCTCGGCGCTTTTGAAAGAATCCGGCAGTGATAATATTCTTAATAAAGTTGCCGGTAAAATTTTGTAATTTTTGGGAGTTTACTTTGGAGCAAAATTCAGAAATAAAATATATAGCTATTGAAGGAGTAATTGGAGCGGGTAAAACTACTCTTGCAAAAAAAATTAAAGAAAGATTAAATGCCGAACTTGTTATGGAGCAGTTTGAAACTAATCCTTTTTTAGAAAAATTTTATAACGACAGAAAAAGGTTCGCTTTTCAGACTCAGATGTTCTTTCTTATAAACCGTTACAAACAGCAGGAAGTTCTTGCGCAGGAAAATCTATTCCGTGATTACATTGTTTGCGATTATATTTTTGAAAAAGACCGCATATTTGCATACTTAAACTTAAGCGGCGAAGAGCTAAAACTTTACGAAAGTATTTTCCCGCTGTTGAGCCGCTCCCTTCGCAAACCCGACCTTGTGGTTTATCTGCAAAGCAACGTTGACAGGCTGATGTTTAATATAAAAAAAAGAAGCCGTAAAATAGAACGAAACTTAACTAGAAATTATATCGAAGAACTAAGCGAAGCTTATAACCATTTTTTCTTCAGGTATTCAACCACACCTCTGTTAATCGTTAACAGCAGTGAAATTGATTTCGTTAAAAGCGAAGCGGACTTTGACGAAATGTTTAGACAGATATTCAGAGAAGACAGAGGTATAATAGAATACTTCAAACCGGAATCGAGGAAATTAGAATGAAGTTTATTTATTTGATTTTGTATTTCCTTCTGTTTTATTTTATACTTAAAATAGTAAGAAGGTTATTTACTAGCAGACCCAGGCGTCAGAATGAAAATATATATAACAATAGCCCGGCGCATAAAAGCAAATTTGAAAATGTTGAAGAAGCTCATATCATCGAAATAAAAGACAATAAGAGGGAAGAACAAAAATAAAAGATGAGCAAAGAAAACTTTTTTTCAAATTTTGTTAATTCGCTATCCCGACGGTTATTTGAAGTAAAGGAAGACCATAGTTTAGATTTAGGAAATCCCAGAAAGTTTTTAATCGTACGTCAGCATAATCAGCTCGGTGATTTGCTTGCCGGCGTTTCACTCTTTAGGGCAATTAAAGAAACTTATCCGGAGAGTCATATTACTTTAATTGTAAGCCCGTTTAATTTTCCCGGACTTGTAAAAAACAAATTTATCGATAGGCTTTTTGTCTTCGACAAAAGGAGATTATACAACCCATTCTATCTTTATAAGTTTATTAAACTGTTAAGAGAAGAATATGACGCGGCTATTGTTCCCGTGGTTGTCTCAATTTCTTTTACAAGCAATTTTATTGCCGGGTTATCAAACACAAAAATCAAAATTGGCGCAAAAAAACTTGACGGAAAAATAAATAAGAGCGCTTATTTTTTTCACCGCCGGGTTGTGCTTGATTGGCGAATGCATCCGGATTCGAATGTAAGTGAAAGAAGCCTTGATATCGTCCGCCCTTTCGGAATTAATACAAACAATTACCGTTCAGAAATTTCTTTTGATGAAGCTGATATAGGGTCGGCAAAAAAATATCTAAAGGAAATTAAATACCGACCCGGACATCCTTTAATAGGGCTGCACGTTGGCGCCGGCAAACTGCCTAATCGCTGGTCACTAATTAAATTTGTAACGCTGATGAAACGTTTACGGGATGATTATAGAGCCGAATATTATTTAACTGGAAGCAACAGCGATAAAGAAGAAATCGATTATATTTTAAAAAATTATGATGCCAGAGTGCATACATTTATAAACAGAACAATACCTGAAGTTGCAGCATTGATTTCTTTGTCCGATTTATTTATTGATAATGATACCGGAATAATGCACGTGGCAGGGACAACAAGTACTCCGCAGGTTTCAATATTTGGTCCCACAAATCCATTTTGCTGGGCGCCAATTGGCAGCAACAAAATATTCGTCCGCCGTTCCGAATTAATTGACGATGTTACCGTGCAGGATGTCTTCGAAATTTGCGAAATGCTTCTTGATAAAAATAAAAAAGCAGCAAACCCGAATGGCTGATTTTATCGCCGCCGTTGATATGGGGACAAATTCTTTTCACTTAATTGTTGCCAAAATTAAAAACGATTTCAGCAGTTTTAAGATTGTTGATAAAGAAAAAAAACAAATACGGCTTGCGTCACACATGGGGGAGGATTTGTCTTTTATTTCTAATGAAGAGCTTGAAAGTTCTATCGAAATACTGAACGGCTTCAAAAAAATATCATCGCTTTATAATGCCGGGTTAAATGCAAGAGCTACCAGCGCTGTGCGCGAAGCGGATAATCGGGCTGAGTATGTTAGACAGATTTATAAAAGTACGGGAATTTATGTTCAAACGATAGAGGGACATGAAGAGGCTGCTTTGATCTTCAAAGGTGTGCGGCATGGTCTTAAGCTAAATGACGAGAAGCTTCTAAATGTTGATATCGGCGGAGGAAGTACGGAATATACGCTCGGCAATAAAAGCGTATTTGAATTTGCTGAAAGTATTAAGATTGGAGCAGTGCGTTTATCAAAAAGATTTTTTAATGAATTTTATATTATTGATGACAATGTGAAAGCATGTTTGAAATATATTGAAGAGCAAATTAAATCTTCATCTATAAAAACAGACTGCTCTTTCGACATTGCCTCGGGAAGTTCGGGCACTATACAAGCTGCAGCAAGGCTGATCATTGCACAAAATAACAAACCGCAGCCAAAAGATTTAAACAATTTTATTTTTTCTTATGACGAATTAAAAAACATTGCCCAACTCATCCTTTCAAAAAAATCTGTCGAAGATCGCCTTTTATTAGAAGGGCTCGAAAAAAGGAGAGCAGATATAATGCCGGCAGGAATTTTAATTCTTCTTAAAACTTTTGAGTTGCTTCACATCAAAAATATGAAAGTTTCTTCCTATGCCCTTCGGGAAGGGATAATACTTGATGAGCTTGATAAGTTGAAAGCAGTTTAACCTCACGATAAGCAGCAAATACCTTTTAATAGTCTAACCCTCTCTTTATATTTGCGCACCCAATTTTAAGAGTATATGAACAAAATTAGAAACTTTTGCATTGTTGCACATATTGATCATGGTAAATCTACAATAGCAGATTGCTTGCTTGAGACCACCGGCACCGTTTCACAACGGGAGTCTAAAGCGCAGGTGCTTGACGATCTTGAACTGGAACGTGAGCGTGGTATTACGATCAAATCGCACGCAATCCAGATGAAGTATAAAGCTAAGGATAATCAAATTTATACCTTAAATTTAATTGACACACCCGGGCACGTAGATTTTAGTTATGAAGTTTCACGCTCTCTGGCAGCATGCGAAGGCGCTATTCTTGTAGTTGATGCTGCGCAGGGTGTTGAAGCTCAAACGATAAGTAACCTATATCTTGCCGTGGAAGCAGGTCTTGAGATTATTCCCGTCATTAATAAAATAGATTTGCCGAGCGCAGAAATTGATAAAGTTAAAGGGCAGATAATTGATTTGATGGGTTGTGAAGAAGATGAAATATTGCTCGTCAGCGCTAAAGCAAAACTTGGAATTACGGAATTGCTCGAAGCGGTGGTTAATAAAATCTCCGCTCCGAAAGGAGATGCGAATGCGCCGCTGCAGGCATTGATTTTTGATTCGATATTTGATGCATACCGCGGAGCCATCGCAAATATAAGACTGATGAATGGCTCCTTAAAAACAAATGATAAGATTAAATTTTTTGTTGTCGATAGAGAATATGAAGCTGAAGAAATAGGTGTGCTCGGTCTTAGAAGAATTAAAACAGACACGCTTGAAGCCGGGAATGTTGGATACTTAATAGCTGGAATAAAAGATGTTCATGATGCAAAAGTTGGCGACACAGTAACGCATGCAAAAAACGGTGCGGACAAACCTTTGCCAGGTTACAAAGAAGTTAAACCGATGGTTTACAGCGGATTATATCCTACTGATTCCGATGAGTTTGAGAATTTGCGCGATGCTCTTGAAAAATTTCGTCTGAATGATTCGGCGCTTGTATTTCAACCTGAAACTTCGGCTGCTCTTGGCTTCGGATTTCGATGTGGATTTCTGGGGCTGCTGCATATGGAAATTGTTCAGGAACGATTGGATCGCGAATATAATCAGACAATTATCACAACACTTCCAAACGTTGAGTATCATGTTTATAAAAAGAACGGCGTAAAACTTGTAGTTGATAATCCTTCCACTATGCCTACCATAGGCGACATAGAATATGTCGAAGAACCATATATCAAAGCGCAGATTGTTTGCCCAAGTGAGTATGTTGGCAACATAATGAAACTAGCAACTGAAAAACGGGGCACTTATAAAAACACAACTTATATAGATCCAACCCGCGCAGATATTCAATATGAACTGCCGCTGAGTGAAATAATTTTTGATTTTTATGACAAGTTAAAATCAACCACGCGCGGTTATGCTTCATTCGATTATGAGTTTATCGGTTACCGTGAGTCTGATCTTGTTAAACTTGATATTCTTCTTAACAACGAACCGGTGGATGCATTGTCGATGATCGTTCACAGAGATAAGGCTTATGATTGGGGAAGAAAAGTTTGCAGCAAGTTAAAAGATTTAATCCCGAGACAAATGTTTGAAATAAGTATTCAAGCCGCAGTTGGGACGAAAGTGATTTCTAAATCGGTAGTGAAAGCTTTACGTAAAAACGTACTTGCGAAATGTTACGGCGGCGACATATCAAGGAAAAGAAAACTTCTTGAAAAACAAAAAGAAGGAAAGAAGCGAATGAAGCAGGTTGGTAATGTTGAAATACCGCAAGAAGCGTTTCTTGCCGTTCTCCAAATTGATGAGTAGTTCGAACCACTATAAAAATATTAATGAAGACAAAAAGGCTGCGGTCAACAAGAAGTCTTTATTATCTGCCGGCGTTCGTAAAAAACTCATTCTGTTTTTTTGTGCTTTTTTATTCATTTTAGCTGCAAAAATATTTTTTGTTGATGCTTATCGGATCCCTACATCGTCAATGGCTAATACGCTTTTATCAGGCGATTACGTCATTGTAAATAAAGCTGCCTATTCAATTTCGACCCCTTCATATTTACCAGTCACCAACACCGTAATGGAATCGAAAATTTTATTTTCAATTTCAACACCGGAGAGGGGAGATGTTGTTGTCTTTCAATTTCCATCAGAAACAAAAATATTTCAACCGGTTAGTTTATATTTTATAAAAAGAATTGTTGGCTTACCCGGAGACACACTCGCTATTAAGAATAAAATTTTATTTATAAACGGAAAAGAAATAGCGTTGCCCGGTAAAGCCAAAATGAATACAAATAGTATAAGGTTAAATACAGATTCATCGCTTTATTTTAAAAATGAAAATTGGTCTGCCGACAATATGGGACCAATTGTAGTGCCATATAAAGGGATGAAAATTAAATTGGATAACCGCAGCATCTACAAATGGGGAATGATAATAAATCGGGAATACGGTAAAAAAGCAATCAGCGTTGAAGGAACAGTTATAACAGTAAACGGCAGACCTGCCCGCCAATACACGCTGAAAAAAAATTACTATTTTTTGATGGGCGATAACCGCGACAATAGCATCGACAGCCGTTACCACGGATTTATACCTGAAGATTTAATAATCGGTAAAGCAGAGTTTATATACTGGTCAACCGGCAGCGGAATACGATGGAAACGATTATTTACTTCAATTCAATAATTATGGATTAATTTATTACTTTTGTTCCTTAGCGAGTTGCAATATATTTAACTACATATTAACAGACATAAAAACTTGATGAATAAGATAATAATACTACTAATATTTTTTAGCGGATTTACTTTTGCGCAGAATAAGTATTTAATATACTTCAATGATAAAGGTTTACCCGAAGAGAAATTGTTAAGTAAAACCTCCTCAGAATTTTCAGAAGCGGTGGAGCGGCTTAGTGAGCGAAGCATAGAGCGCCGTAAAAAAACTATGGGCGATGAGTTTATTACATTCGAGGATTTACCTCTTAACCAAAACTACATTCAGAGACTTACTGAAAGCGGGGTAAAAATTGTACATCAGCTCAAATGGTTTAACGCCGTATCTGTTTATTTAAATGATGAGCAGTTGAACATGCTTAAAAAAAATTCTTTCGTTAAGAATATAGAGCGAATTAAAGTTTTTAAACGTAAAGAACTTGAAAAATCTTCCGAACCAGGAAATAATTTTCTGGCAAAGACGGAAATACTATATGGTCAATCATTCGAACAATTATCAATGTCGCAAATTCCAAAAGTTCATCGTCTCGGCATAACGGGCAGCGGAGTATTAATCGGTTTGCTAGATACCGGTTTTCGCTGGAAGACGCACGAATCGCTGCGTGATGCTGCTGTAGTTGCCGAAAGAGATTTTATTTTTAATGATAATAATACGGCGAATGAAAGCGAAGATCACCCTTCGCAGGATTCTCACGGCACCACTGTGTTTTCCATTATCGGTGGATTCAAGGATAGCGTTTTGATTGGCTCCTCATTCGGTTCATCTTTTCTGTTAGCCAAGACTGAAGATGTTCCAAGTGAAACGCATATTGAAGAAGATAATTACGCTGCGGCGCTTGAGTGGATGGAAAATCTCGGTGTTGATATTACAAGCAGTTCGCTCGGCTACAACGAATTTGATACCGGTCTCAATTATACTTATAATGACATGGATGGAAAAACCACTATCGTTACTAAAGCTGCAGAGCTTGCATTTAGTCGGGGTGTTGTTACGCTGACTTCCGCCGGAAATGAGGGAAATACTTCATGGAGATATATTACAGCGCCGGCTGATGGGTTTAATACAATAGCAGTTGGAGCGGTTGGAACGAATGGCGCCGCTTCAGGTTTTAGTTCGCGCGGTCCTACTGTTGATGGGCGTATAAAACCCGATATTTCTGCAATGGGAGTTACTGTTTTTGGTGCAGCGGCTTCAGGAGGTTATTATTCAAATAATGGAACCTCAGTTGCTGCGCCGATTGCCAGCGGAGTTGCAGGATTACTATTATCTGCATTTCCGCATTTGACGAATGTTCAAGTGCGCGATATACTTTTAAGAACCGCAAGCATTTTTAATAGTCCAAACAATTCTATTGGTTACGGTATTATTGATGCTTTTAGCGCGGTCAATTATCCAAACATCGAAGTAAAAAATGGAATCGAAATTATTCATAAACTATTTTATGATGATGACGGAGTAAATTCTTCCACGGTTAAAATTCATTATACTATCAACAACAAAGATTTTACAGAAGAAGCGATGAACTCCGGTGTGAACAGTAAATTTTTTTATGAAATGCCTGCGGCAGCAGCAGGGCAAAAAAGATTATTTTATTTTACATTAACAGATAGTACAGGGAACACAGTTCGAGAACCTTTAAATAAGAATTATAGTTATAAGAGCGGAAGATTTATTGTTGAAGAAGATGATGGGAAGGCTATTCCGGAAGGCTTCGTCCTCGGGCAGAACTATCCAAATCCATTTAATAACAAAACAAGAATTAATTTTTACGCTGCTGCAAACGAACATGCAGAGATGATAATTATTGATGGCTCGGGACAAAGAGTTGCTGTAATATTTAATGGTATAACAAACATCGGCGAAAATACAGTAGAGTGGAACGGCTATGCAGACAATGGCTGGCAGTGTGCGAGCGGCGTTTATTATTATATTTTAAAATTAGGCGGAAAAGAATACGGGCAGAAAATGATACTACTTAAGTAATTCGATAATTATTTCACACAAAAGCCCCGCCGTAATATGCCGGGCTTTTTTTTTAACCGGATATTATCCTTAACTATTTCGCTAATGAGACTGTCTTTGTCTTCAAGTTTTGAGACCAGCTTATTTATTTTATCAAAAGCTACTTTTCCCTTGAACCTTTACATTAATTATTCATTATTCATTGTGCATTATAAATTGTACATTAACTCCCGTGCCTTGAAATATTTGCCACAGCTTGACATTAATTTTGAGGTTAACAATATTTCTACAAGTTTATTTTTATTTACTAACATTCCCGGGGATGTCATGGAAAAGATTTGTTTCGGGCGCTTTCTTTACTCACTTCTAATAGCATTTTTTGCATTTACAATTTCTGTTAGTTCGCAGACTTCCGTAAAAGGCAACAGCCAGGAAATAAAAGAGGTTATATTAAACAGCAACCAGGTTACAACTGTGCTGTATAATTATGGTTCTATTTGTAAACCAAACACATTAAGCTATGTAGCCGATTTTGTATGGCGGGATTTAGGTTATATGTTCGAGTTCGGACCGCTTGTTGCGGCAAAGGTTGTAAACAACAACGGCGATACGATGCGCATTGTAGATGATTCTTTTATTCTTCCATCGCAAGGAAGCTATTCATCCGATGGAACTGAAAAGTGGGGATGGCTGCCGCGCACCGGTTATACAAATCCTAATTCTCCTTTTGTAGCAACCGCAAACGACCCTTCATCGTGGCCTACTTCGTGGACGGGCTGGAATGGTGAACTCGGAAATGGAATAACCATTGGTAACGATGAAGCTTTTTATGTAATAGATGATTTTACAAATAGGGAATTTAGCTACTATCCTTTCCCTAATGATACAACAAAGCGGGGTCTCGGATTAAAATCCGAAGTAAGAATTTACCAGTTCGATAACATATTCAAAAACTCTATTGTTGTTAAATATTTTTTGACAAACGAAAGCAGTAAAAATTTAGATGAAGTTTATTTCGGATTTTTTGGCGACCCGCATATCGGCGGCGCTAATAACTACTCGGATGACAGAGTTACACTAATAAATCTTGGTGATAATAACGTTTCATCAAACAACTATTCAGTTTGTTTATTCGATGCGGATGGTATGGGAGATGGCGGAAGACCAACAGGTTATATGGGTTTTCGTTTTCTTGAAACTCCCGGAAAGCAGGGAATGACCTCTTTTAATCCCGCAATGTTCGGATCTGTGTTCCCTAAAGATGACGCGGTAATGTGGCAATGGTTATCAGGTGGAATTGATACAATAAATTCTGTTTATCATAACCCGGGAGATAATATTATAAGTTTTGGCACCGGTTCATTTTCGCTTGCCGCCGGCGAGACAAAAACAATTTCTATTGTAGTAAGCGTAAGCGAAAACTTTGAAAAGTTTATTCAAGATGCAAAACTTTTTCCGTATCACTATTACTTTCCCGAAATAGAAACGCAAATAGGAAGCAGCGGCGGAGATGAAAATTATCATGTTTCACTTACATTTCCTGTTGAAGGAACTTTGAATGGAACCGTTCCGGTGCAGTGGGATTATACCGGTACAAATCCGGATGCGCAGGTATTTATCGACTGCTCATCCGATAATGGACGCAACTGGCAGTATGTTGCAACCGCACCCGCGGCAGATGAAACATACAACTGGAATACAGAAAATAATAAAGACGGCGTAAATTATATTTTAAGAACAACAGCTTTTACACCCGATACAGCATTTAAATATTATTACAGTTTAAGCAGCTCTTTGATAACAATTAACAATCCGGTTAACGCACAGCCCGAAGTTGAATTGAATATTAATTTTGCGGGAACAACCATTACCGATCCATCGGCAGATGTTTTATGGAATATAGCTGATGCCGACAATTCTACATTAAATGTTTCGCTTTCCTATGCCGCTTCAGCCGAAGGACCGTGGAATGAAATTACTACCGGAGCATACACTACCGGCAGTTATAATTATAGTTGGGATGTTAAACAGCTTGCCACAATGCCGGTTTGTTTTTTAAAACTTACCGCTTCCGATGGACAGCTTGACTCAACCGTAATCAGCCCTTCTTTTGCAGTTAATTATGCAGTCGCATCTTTTCAACCCTCAAATATTTTACATCTTTCCGGATTAGCGACAGCGGATATTAATATTGAAGTTTCTGATTCCTCTGCCTTAATAGACGACACATACGATTTATCGTTTACCGGGGTTTCCGGCGCCGCCGTCAATCTCTCAGTTAAAAATGTGAATACCGGCGCTCTACTTGTTGAAAACTTACCTGTTATTCGGGGTTCATCAACACCGGTATTCAACGGGATAAAACTTTTAATAGATAATAAAACAACCGCGGTAAATAATCAGAAAACAAGATTTAACCGCGCCGCTCTCGATACCACTTACAAAATTACTTTCCCTCCGATCGCCGGCAATCCCAAAATTCCCGTCCCGAATGATTGGGCAATTATTTTTAACGATATGACCACTGATCTTTCCGGAAATTATTTATATCCTGCAGATACGGTAATTTCAAATCTGGGGAATGTTAAGATTATAACCCCGTTTAAAATAGTTAACACTACTTATAACGAACCCGGAGAATATATTATTTTCGTTTCAACCGGCGTACAAAATTTGTCTGCCTGGAATACCTCTCAACGCATAATACTTAGACCGCAAAACCCGGTAGGTGCAACAACAACTTACCAGGTAAAGTTTAATTTTGATGAGGTGGTTAAACCGCAAAACGGCGACACTCTTTTTATAATTACAGATAAAGCATTAACCGCGGAAGACAACTACCGATTTTCTGTTAACCCGAATGTCGTACTACCTGTAGAACAAAAAGAATTATTGCCGGGTAATTTCGCTTTGTTTCAAAACTACCCTAACCCATTCAATCCGTCAACCACAATAAAATATTCGTTGGCTGAAGGTGGGAGAGTAATAATAAAAATATTTGATATACTCGGAAAAGAAGTAATAACATTAACAGACGAATACAAAGATGCCGGTTATTATGAAATAGATTTTAGAGCAGAAAACCTATCAAGCGGAATTTACTTTTACAAAATTGCAAGCGGCAGTTTTTCGGAAACTAAGAAGATGGTTTTGTTGAGGTGATGTAGTGCGTGGAGGATTGGTTGTTCCGCCCCAGAGGGATGGCGGATAAGAAAACTTTTGTGCTTTGGACGGTGGCTTCGATACATTCCGGCTGTGAGAGTTTTTGAGTTTGTTTAGCATTTTGGCAGCCGGAATACTAAACCACCGTATGTTTTTAGACAGAATTTTATTTCGTAATAAATTTAATAAGGAGATTATTTGTGAATAAATTTTTTATTATTTCGTTTTTATCATTATTAATTATTTTCTCTCCCGGTTTACGAGCTCAAAATGATGATGTTTGTGGGACTATTTCGGGAGATGCACCACCTTATATTCCGACAAGTGGTGTGCTTAGAGTATTTGTAATTTTTGCCCAATTCAAAGATGATCCACAAATTGAAAATAACGGATGGGCAAAAAATTCATATCCAACCTGGGCAAATACATTTGTAAATGCTTATCCGTCTGAAGGAGAAAGATACGCATGGAATAATTTATCGCAATACTTTAATGAAATGTCAAATGGTACATTCCAGGTATTGGGTGATGTTTATAATTCATTAGTCATTACAGATAATAATGAAAGTTATTATTCTACGATTGGACAGGTCAATCGAGAAATCATTATGAAAGTTGATCCCTATGTTAATTTTGCCGTTTATGATAACCTTAATGGAAATTTACCAGGCACTGATGGGATAGTAGATTTTATTTATATTATTTATCGTAATGCATCTGATAGACTTATGAATTACACTGGCAAAGCGCTATTAAATGTAAGCGCAACTCTATATGTTGATGGTAAAAGAATTATAAACAACACTGACATTGGTGGCGGAGTTCAACAACAGGGGGGGTATAATGGACGTGATTATACTTTATATGTTGCTGCACATGAGTTGGGACATTATTTCTTTGGATCGGGACATATTGATTTTGTTTCAAATCTTGCCTTGATGACAGATTTACCGGTATGGAACTCAAGCAGAGGAATGCATTCATTTGAAAGATATAAGTTAGGATGGATAAGCTATACTGATATCACAACTGACGGGGAGGTTACAATGACTGATTATATGACCACGGACCAGGTATGTAGAGTACCTATAAGTAATAACGAATATTTTTTAATAGAAAATAGAAAAAGAACAAGTCCACATGATAAAGCCGGAGATATCGGTTTTTACATTTATCGGATTTTATACCCTGAATTACGCTATCCTTGGATAGATGTTTTATGTGCTGATGGTAATTGGAATTTTAACGTAAATACCTCAAATCATACACTCACAAGAACAACACCAAACAAAAATGGTAAGGATGAAATGAATTTCTACCAGGAGGTAGCTGGTTTCAAGTATGCCTGCTACATACCTGTGTATCATGAAGATGCAGCATGGGGAGATACTGAAGATGCATTTGATTTAACTTTTAATAATGTATTGTCACCAGCGAGTAATCCTCACACTTATAATTGGGGACCATTAAGTTTTACAATTGAAGTAATCGGTTCAAATACCATACAATTCTATTTTACTGATCCATATGCAGGAAAACCAGCGAAGCCACAAAATTTACAAGTGAGTTCTAGTGTTAGTAACAATCCTTTATTGACATGGAATGCTAATAGTGAATTAGATTTGACCGGATATAGTATTGATAGGGCAGAAGGAACAGGTGCTGGATTAACATGGGAGAGCGGTATCGCACAAACTTCCAGTACAAGTTATGTTGATTATGATGTTGCTTTAAATCCAGTTTTTGAAGACGAAATATCTTATAGGATAAGAGCATATGATTCGCTGGGTAAATATTCGGTTTATAGTGAAATTGCCTGGATTGGCGATGCAGTATTACATAAATATGTGGCAGGAGCAGATATAAATTTCAACTTTTATTTGGATAATGCATTCCCAAATCCATTCAATCCAAGTACAAATATTAACTATGAGATTCCGAAAGACGGTATGGTTACATTAAAAGTTTTTAATATTCTTGGTAGTGAAGTAAAAACTCTCGTGAGCGATTTCAAAACACGAGGAAAGTATAGAGTGGTTTTTGATGCAAAAAATTTGCCAAGCGGGTTGTATATTTATGAATTAATCAGCGGCAATTATAAAGTATCAAAGAAACTGTTGCTGATGAAATAATTTCGTTAATAACGGGGCAAGAGAACTAAACTTGCCCTCTATATTAAAAATTTAATTAAGAATTCTAGTATGAAAACAATAAACATAATTTTATTATTCGTTTTAAGCAGTATGTGTTATGCTCAAATTAATATAGGATATGTAAACGAAGTATCAGAAGAATTCGTAGATAGATATTACAGTCAGAGAAGAGAATATAATCCTCTACAAGTTGGTAATGTTTGGCAGTATTATTATCCCGAATCTAATTTTTTTACTATCACGAAAGTTGTACAGGACAGCATTATTAATGGTAAGCAATACTTTAAAAAAATATATTATGAGTTTTATCCGCCCGCTATAGATTTTATAGCCTGGGAAAGGAATGATACCACAAGAAGCGGTGTAACATTTATGCTGGATTTTGAAGATGTAAATCAAAACGGGGATTACTTAGAAGAATTACCTGTAGATAGTTTAGAAAATCCATTTTGGTCCGAATACACCACCTATAAGTATTCATTTCATTATCCGAATGCATTTGGTTTTTTCCCGGGTGAAAAAAAAGTACATGTAAAGGACACAAATTGGGTTCAAATAAATGGAGATACTGTCATTAGCCGGAATTTCGAAATTTCTCGAATATTTTGGGGAGAAATTATAATAGAAAAATTTGGTATTTATTCATATCGAATGGAATCACCATCTAGAATTTGCATCGGGGCTGTTATTAATGGGAAACAATATGGTACCATTGTAAATATTGATGAATATCTTGAACAAACTCCTGCCGGCTTTTTACTCGGGAATAATTATCCAAACCCGTTCAATCCCGTTACGACATTGACTTATTCGGTACCAAAAATAAATCATCAGCCATATGCACATATAAAAATAATCGTATACGATGCTTTAGGCAGATTAATTACTACTCTTGTAGATGAAACTAAAACAGCCGGAAATTACAGTGCTACATTTAATGCCGGAAATTTGGCAAGCGGTATTTACTTTTACAAAATTGCAAGCGGCAGTTACAGCGAGATAAAGAAGATGGTTTTGTTGAGATGATGTAGTGCGTGGAGGATTGGTTGTTCCGCCCCAGAGGGGGATGGCGGATAAGAAAACTTTTGTGCTTTGGACGGTGGCTTCGATACATTCCGGTTGAGTGAGATTGTGAGTTTGTTTGGCTTTATGGCAGCCGGAACACTCAGCCACCTTGCGCGAAAGTAATGCAAGGTCATCGAGATTTTTATTCAAAAATGGCTAATTCAACTGTCGGAAGAGAAAATTACAGGCAGATAAAAAAAATGATTTTAATCAAATAATAAGTTAAGGAGTAAATATGGAATATTATATTCTTCTTTCGCCTTTTGTTATTGGAACAATTTTAGGATTAATTAATAATCCCTCAATTGAAAATAATGTTGATAAATTTCAAAATTTGTTATCCACCCGAAAAGAGAAAATTACACCTTACAGCGGGAAAATGAATAGATTTCTTATTCGTCCTTTTTTATGGTTTGCATTAAAAATAAAAGAGTGGACAAATGACATAGCTCATCCAGGTTTTAAATCCGGTTTAAGGGTTTCTCTTTATTTATATCTCATTGAGTTATTTCTATATCTTTTTATAACACTTACCATGTTAATTATTATCCTGGTTGTAGTTGGGGTAATTTTATGGATTCTTGGAAAGATATTAGCTAGTGCATCAGATACCGAAACGACATATAAATACCGCAAAACCTTCTATAAAAAAGATAATGATTTAACTGATCATGTTGGATTAAGAGGGAATAAAATATATTCCGGGACCAACTGGTTTAATGAAGAACTAAAGGGAAGAGTTGATAACGACGGCAATATTTATAGTGGAACGAATTGGTTAAGCGAAGAAAAGATAGGTAGAATTGATAAAGATGGAAACATTTTTCAAGGGACTAATTATTTTAATGAATCTAAAGTTGGTAGAATTGATGAAGATGGAAATATTCATAAAGGGTCTAATTGGTTCAATGAAGAAAAGACTGGTAGGATTGATGATGATGGCAATGTTTATAAAGGGAATAATTGGTTTAATGAAGAAAAAGAGGGTAGAACCGGAATATAAAAGATGTAATGCGACCTTAAAGAAAAAATAAGAAGTAACAACGTATAAAAAAGAGTGGAAGTTATGGCGCTTAAAAAAGTTACTATTAAAGACAGTGGGGGCTTTCACCTATACCTTTGACAGTGAAGCGTCCTACAAGATTGGCGACTTACCCGCCTACTTCACAGAAAAAATAATTAGAACTTGTTTTTGTATTCTTAAGATTGAAGATTTACTATGGACTATAAGAAAACCTTAAATACAGCAATAATATAAAACCAATAAAAGTATTATCTTGCTATAGAAAAAATCTAATCTCAGAAGCAAAAAAATAACTGAGTTAAAAACTATAGCAGATAAATTGATATAATATGCCTACACTAAATTGGATCGGCAAAGAAGCTGTCGAAAAACACCACTTAGAAATTCCTTACAGATTATTAGAATATGATGATGAGTTATCCACGGGGGATAAGGAAGCCGGGAACTTAATTATTCAAGGAGATAATTTACACGCATTAAAAGCTCTTTTGCCTTATTACGCAGGTAAAGTAAAATGTATTTATATAGACCCGCCTTATAATACCGGTGAGGAAAAATGGCGATACAATGACAATGTAAACTCACCAGAAATAAAAAAATGGATTAATGAAGTTGTTGGTAGTGAAGACGAAGATTTCACACGGCACGATAAATGGCTTTGTATGATGTATCCACGTCTCCAACTATTAAGGAAACTATTATCTAATGACGGGGTAATATTTATTTCAATTGACGACACAGAACTGAGTCGTCTTAAACTTATTTGCGATGAAATATTTACACCTAAAACATTTGTTACATGTCTTGTGTGGGAAAAAAAGAAAAAAGGTACCCATCTAGATAAAAAACGGATAAGTATCAAAGAATATATTCTTGTTTATTCAAAACTCACAAAACATTTTAATGGTTTAATCGGAGAAATTCAATTTAAAAGAGAGACTTATCCCTGTATTAATCCTGGTAATAGTCGCAGTAATCGCATCATACCAAAAGGCACATTATCAAACTTTAGCAAGTCGAATCATCAACTGAGTAAAGGTGAACGCATCTCTGTTGGAAATATGTATTTGAAACTGATAAGTGATTTGGTTATCGAGAATGGACGACTTAAGGAAGATGTAGAAATTGAAGCCGAATGGAGATATACTCAAGATAATTTGAATAAATTTGCAAAAGCAGATACTCTATATTTTACTAGGGACTTATATTTACGTCGAATTGTTGTTGAACCCAGATACAAAAAATTAAAAGATTTACTTCAACGTGTTGAGTATGGCTATATAGACGATTTAAAGAGTAGTTTGATTAATGAGCTATTGAAGGAAGATAAAGACCAAAATAAGATTAATGATCACCTTGTAAAAATTGATTCTTTTGAGAATCAAAGTCATAGGCTCGTTGACGATATTAACAATTTAAATGCGAGTGGATGGGGATCTAATGAAGATGGTGATGACGAACTAAGACAAATTTTTGGAAGAAAAGTGTTTGATTTCCCAAAACCTTCTAAACTTTTACTTAAACTTATTGCTAGTACAAGATTTAATGAAGGTATATTTTTAGATTCATTTGCTGGTACCGGTACTTTTGGCCATTCAGTTTTAAGACTTAACAGACAAACCGAAAATAATCGTAAATACATCTTGGTAGAACTTGAAGAAGACATTGCAAAAGAAATAACAGCAGAAAGATTAAAAAGAGTAATCAATGGTTATGAAGTAAAAAAACAAAATGATACCGTAGAAAAAGTTGAAGGGCTTGGCGGTGGTTTCCGATACTGTAAACTCGGCGAACCTTTATTTGACCGGTATGGTAATGTTGGGGAAGGTGTTACTTTTAAACAGCTTGCTTATCATATATTTTTTTCGGAAACCGGCGTTCCCTTAAAAGCAAATGCAAAACTTAACACGCCGTTAATAGGCAAATACAAAGGCGTTGCATATTACTTGTTGTTTAACGGAATACTCGGTGATAAAACTGTAAACGGCGGTAATGTATTAACAAGTAAAGTGCTTGAAAGTCTACCGAAATATAATGGCGAGAAAATAATTTTTGGAATGGCAAGCCGGTTAAATACAACAAGGCTGAAAAAAGAAAAAATTATTTTCAAACAAATACCGGTTGAGATAAAGACAGGTTAATTAATTGAGGTAAATATGAAAAAAGAAATAATATCACATCTACATAAAAATTTTGAAGAGGCTGCGTATGAAGAAGATGGGCTTGAATATTGGCTTGCCCGTGAATTGCAGAATCTATTGGGTTATACCGATTGGCGTAATTTTTTGAATACTGTAAATAAAGCAAAAGAATCATGCCTAAATGCCGAAATTGAGCCAAATTATCATTTCGTTGACGTCAACAAAATGATAAATCTGCCTAAAAATGCAGTTAGAGAAGTTGATGATATAATGCTGACCCGTTATGCCTGTTATTTGATTGCTCAGAACGGTGACCCCAAAAAAGAACAGATTGCCTTTGCTCAAAGTTATTTTGCGCTTCAAACAAGAAAACAAGAATTGCTTGAAGAAAGAATAGAGTTAGTTGAAAGAATTGCCGCACGGGAAAAATTAATTGCTACCGAAACAGAACTTTCGAAAGTTATTTATGAAAGGGGTGTTGATTCACAAGGTTTCGGAAGAATAAGAAGTAAAGGTGATAGTGCATTATTTGGAGGATTTACTACTTTGCAGATGAAACATAAACTTGCTATACCTGAAAACAGACCGCTCGCTGATTTTTTACCAACAATTACGATAAAGGCTAAAGACCTTGCAACAGAAATAACCAATTTTAATATCAAAAAACAGGACTTCCACGGTGAGATTTCCATAACAGATGAACATGTGAAAAATAACCAGGATGTGAGAGATCTTCTTGCAAAAAGTAATATTAAACCTGAAGAATTACCTGCAGAAATTGATATAAAGAAACTTGAAAGAAAAGTGAAAACGGGAGATAAGAATATTCTTAAAGAAGCTAGGAAAATAAAAAGAGATAAAAAATAGATTTCTTCAACTACACCGAATAATAAATTATGCTAAAAAAATACCAGCAAAATAGTTTAGAAAAACTTACAACATTTTTACAAAGGTGTGCTATTGAAAAAGATGTAAACAGAGCATACGCAGATTCTACATTTGAAAACTTTGGTCAGCGTGGTTTATATAACGATGCCGGGTTTACCAAT
>MNYQ01000101.1 GCA_001873185.1 Ignavibacteria bacterium CG2_30_36_16
TTGCAGCATATTGATGAAGACTCTCGTTCACTATTTCAACTTTCAAACTCACTTGCTTTACATTCATCAATAATAGAGTTTCTGCAAAATAGCTTCTCTGTCATTTCGAAGGAGTCTTCGACTGAGAAATCTCTTAAGAACATGAGATTTCTCCCTTCGGTCGAAATGACATTAACCTGAAAAATTTATTTTGCAGAAACTCTAATTAATTCTGCCGCTGTTCTTCCGCTTTTTACTGCACTCTCAATTGTGGACGGAAGTCCTGTATCTGTCCAATCGCCGGCAAGAAATAGATTTTTTATTTTGGTTTTGGAAGAGGGACGTTTGTTTATTAAATCATTTGACGGGACGAAAGTTGCTCTTTTTTCTTTTATGATTTTCGAGGAGATTACGTCCTGCCTTTTTATCGATGTAAATTTTTCAAGTTCCATAAGCGCAATTTCAAGTATTTCTTTTTTGTCCCTAATTGAAAGATAATCAGCATTGCTTATTACAAGTGTAATGTGTTTGCCATGGTTAAATATCCAATGGATCATGGAATCTATTAGCCCGTAAAATTTTTCTTCAAGTGGATTTATATCAAGCCAAAGATGGATGGAGACTATTGTTGAATAATTAACATTTAATTCCGGCAATATTTCAGCAACTCCCAATTTCTTTAGAGCATAAAAAGGAACCGCCGTAACTACAAAATCAAAATTCTCGACTACTCTTTTATCTGTTTTTACGGCAACAACTTTCTCTACATCAAAAATTAAACTCTCAACTTTTTCGGATAAAGAGATGATTCCGTCATTCTTCGATAAGTAATTCGCTGCTTGTCCGCAGTAAGTTTCACTCAAACCTTTTAATGGTAAAATTATTGATGCTGATTTAGTGCCTTTGAAAAATATCTCTTTTAACACATCAGAAAATATTTTGGCGGATGCTTTTTCTGTACTTGTATTAAGTGTCCCAACCGTTAATATCTCCCAAAATGATTTAATAGTTTCTTCATTTTGCAGTTCGATCTGAAGCCACTGTTTTACAGAGAGTGATTTTAACCTATCGGGATGAACTAAAAATATTTTCAAAAAGAACTTTAAAATGCTAAGCCTGTTAGTACGGCTCAATGCCGTAAAATGCAGAAGTGCACTGAGTAAATTAAACGGGTAAGGCGCTGATGAAGCCTTCAGATGGAAAAGCTGGTAATTTTTTTTTAAGAATATAACATCAAGTTGTTTTTGTATTTCGATATTACCGGACGCCCCGATCATGGATAAAAACTTTAGAGTTTCTTTATAGCAGCCCATCATAATATGCTGCCCGTTATCAATAACGTCACCGGTGGATCTATCTTGAAAAGAATACGCGCGTCCGCCAAGTTTTGGCGAAGCTTCGATAAGTTCAACAGAATGACCGGCATTGGAAAGGTAAGCGGCAGCGGTCAATCCGGCAAAACCGCCTCCGATAACAACACATTTTTTCATTAATAAACTAAATTGTATTTAGCCCACACCCCTAAGGCAATTCCCACTTTCTCTATTTTAGCAACTTTGATATTCCTTGAATAAATATCGTAATCGGCATCTATAATTTTATTTAGTATTTTATAATAAATATGCTGCATTGCCCGTGCCGCAAACATTGATGCTTTATCATCAAGATTTAGACACTCGGTAGCTTTATCGAAATATGATTTAGCTCTATCAGCTTCAAATTTCATCAGCGAAGCAAAATTGGAATTGTATTTGTTTTTTATTATTTCTTCTTCGGAATAACGGAAGCGGACAAGTTCTTCTTGCGGGAGATAAATTCGTCCGTTCTTTGCATCATGTTTAATGTCGCGTAAAATGTTTGTGAGTTGAAGTGCAATGCCCAAATTTACGGCAAATTCTTTTGTGGATTGATGTTTGTATCCAAAAATCTCGATACACATTAATCCCACTGTTGAAGCAACACGGTAGCAGTATAAGCGTAAATCTTCAAAAGTCAAATAACGCTTGCGCTGCAAATCCATTTCCATTCCGCGTACAAGTTCAAAGAATGGTTCGAGAGGAATATTAAACTGGCTTATAGTTTTGCCGAGTTTGTTAAGAAGTTGATAATCCGAATGTCCATCTATAGATTTTTCAATTTCAATACGCCATTTATGCAATTTCTCATACTTCAATTCATCGGACTCATTACCCTCATCAACAATATCATCTGTTTTGCGGCAGAAAGCATAGACAGTATTCATCGCATCCCGCTTTTCAGCGGGCAGAAGATTAAAAGCATAATAAAAACTGCTTCTACTTTTTTTTGCGATATCTTTTGCTTCTTCGATCATGGCATTAATGATTTCAAAAATAAAAAGAAATAGTCGAACTTGCTAAGTGAGGGACGAATATTTATTACATTATAGTCGGACTTAATTATTTTTTTTAATATTGCCCGCCCTCCTAAAATTGTCCATTTTATTTCATACTGGAGACGACCGGATAAATAATTTAAGAGGTTTTCACCTTCTCTAAAAAAGCTTTCCGCTCTTTCAACATTAAACTTAACCAACCGTCTTAAATTATCATTATTTTCATTCAACTCAAACGACTTTAGCTTTACTCCGAATTTTTCAATCTCATCAATCGGAAAGTAAATACGATTTTTTAAAATATCTTTAGAAACATCCTGATAAAAATTAGTCAACTGAAGCGCTGTACAAATTTTATCAGAGTAATAAAAAGCTTTATCGTCCCTCACGTTGTAAAGCTCAAGAATCAACCTTCCTACCGGATTTGCGGAATTTGTGCAATAGTCTAGAATATCATTAAATGTGTTCCATTTTTGTTGAAAAATATCTTGCTTAAATGCTTTTAGTAAATTGAAAAAATGAACAGGCGTTAATTTCCTCTCATTGATGGTAAGATAAAGTGCATGTTCATATTCATCGGTATAATCACCGGCTACAATATGCGTCAGCCTTTCATTAAAATTGTTAATTTTTAGTAAGCGTTCCTCAACCGTAAAATTATCTTCATCAGCAATATCATCGGCAGTGCGTGCAAACCAATAGATAATGGCGACATGTTTTCTCATTTCCTTTTTGATGAATAACGAAACAACAGGAAAATTTTCATAGTGTGATTTCGCAAATTCTTCCGCTTTTAAGTATGCATCATTTGGGGATAAAATTTTTCTTTTTGTCAAGAGCTATAAATTCCATACATTTGTTTCGTAAAAATAAAGCATTTATACAACATTCTTATTATATGATTTTTAATTTAAAAATAAACAAATCAGGCTTCGGAGCCGAAATACATTTCTACTATTAGCAAATTTACCCGCACTACTACATCTAATTTTAATTTATAATTTTTAATTTACAATTTAACCAGGTTAATAATGAGTCTACTTAAAGAAATAAACAGACGCCGTACGTTTGCCATAATATCACATCCCGATGCGGGCAAAACCACATTGACTGAAAAGTTTTTGCTTTACGGCGGAGCGGTTCAACTTGCGGGTTCTGTTACGGCAAGGAAGCATCAGCGCAAATCAACATCCGACTGGATGGAACTTGAACGTAAAAGAGGAATTTCAATAAGTTCAACTGTGCTTCAGTTTGATTACAACGGATATATAATTAATCTACTGGATACTCCGGGTCACGAAGATTTTTCTGAGGACACGTATCGTGTTTTAACTGCCGTAGATGCGGTTGTAATGGTGATAGACGCTGCAAAAGGAATTGAAACACAAACTCGAAAATTGTTTGCTGTTTGCAGCAAAAGAGGAATACCAATTTTTACATTCGTAAATAAACTCGACCGCCCTACACGCGAACCGATCGAACTACTCGACGAAATTGAAAGTATCCTTGGTATCGGCGCCTTCCCGATGAATTATCCGCTCGGTACCGGGTTGTATTTTAAAGGCGTATACGACCGTATGAAAAAAGAAATACATCTTTTTGAAAAAACAACCGGTGGATTGTTTAAAGCTCCTGTTGCAATTATGGGAATAGATGATCCGATTGTAAAAGAGAAAATGAGTCCCGATGCTTTTGCGCAACTAATTGAAGATCTTGAAATGCTTGAACACGCGGGAGAAAGTTTTGATCCTAGAAAAATATTAGCCGGAAAACAGACGCCTGTATTCTTTGGAAGCGCTATGAATAATTTCGGAGTTCAACTACTGCTTGACAGTTTCCTAGAATATGCCGTCCCCCCTGCTGCTCATAAAAGTATAACCGGCGTAATAAAACCGGAAGATGAAGTGTTCAGTGGATTTGTTTTTAAAATTCAGGCAAATATGGATCCAAAACATCGTGATCGAATTGCGTTCATGCGCATCTGCTCTGGAAAATTTTCGAGAGATATGCAAGCGTTTCATTCCGTTAGCGGCAAGAAAATCAGATTATCAAATTCGCAAAAAATGTTTGGACAGGAGCGCGAAACGGTTAACGAAGCATTCCCCGGAGACATCATCGGTTTTGTAGGCAATGGCGGTTTTGGCATTGGCGATACAATTACTGAAGATATTAATATTGTGTATGATGAAATTCCCCGCTTTGCTCCGGAACATTTCGTATTTCTGCATAATCCAAATCCATCAAACTATAAAAAGTTTAGAGATGGATTAGATCAGCTTTTGCAGGAAG
This sequence comes from Ignavibacteria bacterium CG2_30_36_16, assembly GCA_001873185.1. Lineage (GTDB taxonomy): Bacteria > Bacteroidota > Ignavibacteria > Ignavibacteriales > Ignavibacteriaceae > CG2-30-36-16. The sequence goes on from MNYQ01000101.1 coordinate 4,622, forward strand.
GAGTGATCCAGGCATTTTACTTAAAAAGTTCTCATCAAAAAGTAGCAATTCTTGGCGCAGTAGGTCCGCTTCAGTTTGAAGTTGTACAATACAGACTTCAGGACGAATATGGCGCTGAATCGCGAATTGAAAACACAAACTGGCGTTTGTTGAGATGGGTTGCACCCGAGTTGGAAAACCGGGAACATGAATTTGTTCTTCCAGCGGGCGCTGCGTGGGCAGTTGATACGAAAGACAGATTAGTAATTTTATTTACAAGTGAATGGTCGCTAAATTATTTTAAGGAAAAAAATTCTAAAGTGATATTATCGGATAACCCTTTCAGGGTAGAGAAAGTTGCTGTTTAATCATTCATTTTCTATATGTATAATTTTTAATACTGCTTTTTAAATAAACCGGAATAGTTATATTTACAACAGGCAAATGAATAAACAACTCGCAGAAATATTAAGTGACAACAATTCCGGTTCTGTCGAGCTACTCGTTAAACTTTGCGAATACATCTCTCAAGAAATTACTACGCATGAAGAATTTGAAGATACGGTAAAACTCTGTAATGATAAATTATCTTCTTTTCAAATAATTAACTCTTTTGTGAAAAATGTTAAAGATGATTTTGAACGAAACGGATTAGTCAGCGCTAAAAAGTTTTCACTAGAATTTACCGAAAAAATAATCATCAAAAATGATGAGGTATTTGAACAGTGCTTTGAATCAATAAGACACGTTAAATCACTTCTTACAATTTCAAACAGCACAACAATTAAAGAGATAATTAAAAAACTGCATAAATATAATCCACAGCTAAAAGTTATTGCGCTGGAATCCCGCCCTAAATACGAGGGAAGAATACTCGCAGAAGAATTGCTGAAATATCATATTTTTGTTACAACCGCTGTTGATATGGCAGCAGGCTTATTAATTAAAGAAGTTGATGCTGTGTTCTGCGGCGTTGACAAAATATTAAGCGATTTTTCTGTTGTAAACAAGATCGGCAGTCTGCAGTTAGCTCTGTTGTGTAAAGAATATTCAAAGCCGTTTTATGTTTTGGGATACGAAAATAAAATTTCGGCGGAACGGAATTTCATTTCTAAAGAAAATAACTCAATCGAAATCTGGAAATACAACGACAAATATTTAACGATTAAAAATTATTATTTTGAAGTTGTACCATTTAAATTAATAACAACTATTTTTACTGAAAAACGATCCATTAAAACGAAGGAGATGTGATGAAATTGTTTCTAAAAATATTTTTCTGTGTTCTGATCGCTTTAACAATTTATGCACAGGAGAAAACATTAAACCTGGAAGATGTTATTTTAAAAGGCAGTCAGTTTTCGCCAAAACGCTTAACTCAATTGCAATGGATACCGGGGAAAGATAATTTCGTTTTTGTAAAACTGAGTGACGATGCAGAATTAGTTGTGGGCAATACTGAAGATGAAAACCTGGAAACATTATTAAAACTTAGCGCATTGAACTTAAAGCTTGAAGAATATTCATTAGATAAATTAAAAGCTTTTCCAAGAATCGGCTGGGTGGATGCAAACATAATTTCATTTTGGAAGGATATGCAGTTAATTGCTTTCGATTTGAATTCGCAGAAAATTAAAATAATTGCAGAACTCCCCGATGATGCTGAAAATATAGACTTTCAGAAGGAAGAATATATTGCTTATACGGTCAACAATAATTTATTTATTCATGCTGATGGAAAAGATATAAAAATAACAAATGAAGTAAACTACGGAATAGTTAGCGGTCAAAGCGTTAGCCGAAATGAGTTTGGAATAAGTAAGGGAACTTTCTGGTCGCCAGAAAATACTTATCTTGCTTTTTATCAAAAAGATGAGACTAATGTTACGGATTATCCGTTGGTTGACGTTTCCACAAAACCGGCTTCTTTAAAAAACATTAAATACCCGATGGCAGGGATGACAAGTGAAAATGTTAAAGTCGGCATTTACAATTTAAAAACTAATACTACTATATGGTTAAAAGTTGGTGAAGAAAAAAAACAATACCTCACAAATGTTACATGGAGCCCGGATGAAAAATATATTTACATCGCTCACTTAAACCGGGATCAAAATCATATGCGACTCGTAAAGTATAATCCGCAAACCGGCGAACCTGAATTAACATTATTCGAAGAGAAAGATGAAGAATATGTTGAACCAGAACAAGGTCCAATTTTTATGAATGGGGATAGCAACAAATTCCTATGGTTTAGTGAAAGAGACAGTTGGAAGCATCTTTACCTTTATAATAATGAAGGTAAAATGTTAAAGCAATTAACAAGAGGAGAATGGATTGTTCTTGATTTTGCAGGGTCTGATGACACAAGCGAAAATATTTTCTTCACTTCTACAAAAGAATCTCCTCTTGAAAAACATCTATACAAATTAAACATCTCCAATAATGAGATGACAAAGTTGACTTCCGCAGAAGGCACACACAGCGTTTCTTTAAGCGGCAGCGGAGAATATTTTCTTGATACATATTCAAATTTAAATACGCCTTCGGTTACAAACCTTTTAAATAATGAGGGGAAAATAATCCGGACATTAAATGAATCGCCAAATCCACTTGCAGAATATAAATTGGGGGAAACAAAATTTTTTACTTTAAATAATTCCAATGGTTACGATTTATACTGCAGAATGATTTTACCGATTGATTTTGATTCTACAAAAAAATATCCGGTTTTAAATTACGTTTATGGTGGTCCGCACGCTCAGCTTGTTACAAATAGCTGGCTTGGCGGCAGTAGTTTGTGGTTTAATTATATGGCGCAAAACGGATATATAATTTTTACTCTCGATAACAGAGGCTCCGAAAATCGTGGATTAGAGTTTGAGCAGGAAACGTTTAGAAATTTGGGAACGAAAGAAATTGAAGATCAAAAACTCGGAATTGACCACTTAAAATCGTTCCCTTATGTTGATGAAGAAAATATGGGAGTTTTTGGCTGGAGCTATGGAGGATTTATGACAGTCTCTTTGATGACAAGAACCCCAAACTTATTTAAAATTGGAGTGGCAGGAGGCGCAGTTATCGACTGGAGTTATTACGAAGTTATGTACACTGAACGTTACATGGACACCCCTGAAACTAATCCGGAAGGATTTAAAAACTCAAGTTTATTAAATTATGTTGGCGACTTAAAAGGTAAACTGCTTCTTGTTCATGGAACTAATGACCCTACAGTAGTTTGGCAAAATACTTTATTGTTTGCAGAAAAAGCAGCGCACCTTGGCATTCCGCTCGAATACTACCCTTACGTTGGGCACGAACATGGTGTGCGGGGGAAAGATTCTTTTCATCTTTACCAGAAAATAACAAATTTCTTTAACGACAATTTAAAATAATTATATTGCAATTGCCTGCTTACTCTTTGCGTTGAAGCGAAGAGTAAGCATAATTGCAGATGTCGTTAAACCAATTGATAAACCGATCCATATTCCTTCAACTCCCATCTGTTTATTAAAACCTAAAAAATATCCTATTGGTAAACCAATTATCCAATATGCAATGAATGTAATTAAAGTTGGTCCTTTAACATCAGTTAATCCGCGAAGAACTCCTATACCGACTGCTTGTGTGCCGTCTGACAATTGAAATAAGGCAGCAATAACTAACAGTGTTGATGCAATTGAAATTACATCAGTATCATCAATGTAAAGTGAAGGAAGATAATTTCGAAGGATTATAAAGATAATACCAGCAAAAGCCATAATTGAGGGACCTAAAACGAGTGCCGTAAATCCTGCGCGTCTTATCTCATTTATATTCTGCTTCCCCACTGCATTACCTACGCGTATTGCACCGGCTGCGGAGATACCAAGCACTGCCATAAAAGATATTGATGCAAGGTTAATTGCTATTTGGTGCGCGGCTAATTGTTTAGTCCCCAGCCAGCCTACCATTACAACTGCAAAACTAAAAGCTCCGACTTCAAAAAAATACTGGAATCCGCTCGGCAAGCCTAACTTCATAATTTTTTTAATTACCGGGAAATTGATGTTTTTAAAGTGAAAGCTTACATCAAATTGTTTGAAATACTTTGCATTCATAACGTACCACATTAAAATCAAAGCCATAAATGTTCGGGATGATAAAGTTGCTATTCCTGCACCATCAAGCCCAAGTGCTGGCATTCCAAGATTCCCGTATATAAAAAGCCAGTTGGCAAAAGCATTAATAAGATTTGCGACTAAAGTAATTATCATTGCCGGTCGCATTATAGATAATCCTTCTATGAACTGTTTGTAAGTTTGGAACAGCATTGTCGGTATTGCGGAAATACCAATCAACATAGTATAAGATTGTGCTAATGTAACTACTGCTTCCGGTTGATCGAAATAAATTAGAAGGTATGACGCAAAAAATGTAAATGCAGCTGTAATTAAACCGATTATCATATTAACAATTAAAGATTGTCTAAATAAAATACCACATGTGGATTTACGCCTTGCACCAACTTCTATGGCGACAAGCGGAGTAACTGCAAAGGATATTCCAAGTCCGATAATAAAAATCAAAAGAACATAACTATTAGCAAGCGATGATGCAGCAAGCGGCGCGCTTCCAAGTTCGCCAACCATCACACTATCCACTACTCCCATCATAATAAAACCGAGCTGTCCGATAATTACTGGGTAAGCAAGTTCAAGTGTAGATCTTATATGCTGTTTGATTGTATTAGCCAAAACAAATTCTTTTAAAATGAATGTACGAATTTATAGTATTGACACTGATCTACAAAGGAGATTAAATGTTGTCGAGAATTGATACAGTAATCGGAAAAATGTTTTTTCCGATTTTAATACGTTAACCGGCAGAGATCAAGCAATTCAACTTTAACTTTTACTTGAAACTTTTAACGGAATAAAGAATGGAATGTTTAATTAGTTGAAGAATGCGTTAATAGAGTATTGAATAAAGAAGGAAAAACGATGTTTATGCCATAATGTTTTTCCTTCACCAATTGAATCTTTATTTCTATTCATCCTATTTAATAATTTGTGAACTAATGTGTATGGCTGAAATTATTTCCTGGCTTAGTATGATTTTGCTTCTTTACCTTTTAGGTTTAAAACATATTGATGATAAAAATCGCTGCAATGTTTTCTAACTCTTCCGCTTTCATCAAATGAAATCGCCTTTTTAACGATGTTCAAACCTGCAGGATCACCAATTTTATATAAAGCCAAAGCTGCTACTATTCTTTCATCTTCATTATTGGCTGTTCTAAGCATACGCATAAGGGAGAAAACAGCTTTCTTAGAAGATAATTCACCGAGCATGTAAGCAGAGCTTAACTTTAAGCCATAGTTTTCAGATTCAAGCCCCATCATTAATGATTCGACTGCCTGTTGCGAGGCTTTGAGCGCTTTTGTTTTGTTTGCTGCCAGTGAAGTAGTAGAAAATATTACTGCCATCATAATTGCAATACTTACATATTTTTTCATGACGAACTCCTTGGTTAATAAATATTTGTTCTTCGTTTCTGAACAAACATAAATTAAAAACGGAGACTTGAAAAGTTAATATTGATAAAAGGAATTTAGAATAGATTAGGAGTGTAATCGATGAATTGAATGGATGATTGTTTTTCTTTCTTTAATAAAAATAATTATGACTCCTTTTGTTGTTCAGTGATTTTCAAATAAGCAGGATCATTATATTTTGTGAAAGAATAATTATAAACTGCTGTTAGGCTGTCAATTTCGCGCATAGTTAATCCTTTGTTTCCAGAATAAGGATTAAGATCAACTCTATCCGTTTTGGTTTTATTTCCAGATTTAGTCGTGGAAATATCGCTCCAAAGAACGAAAAATATTCCCACGAATAAAAATGCAGTTGTAATAAATAATAAAAAACCTTTCACTTCCTAAACTCCATAAATGACAGTGAGAATATCGTTAAAAAAGTCAAGAAATACAAGAAAAGGGCAATTTTGGCGTTATTGAAATTTTCTAGAAAAATAGTAATTCCTTTGCCAATCAATTTTGAATTGAAACTCGTTTACTTCTCTATGGCAGCAGCCCAATTCTTTTTGTCCAATCTTTGAAACCTTCTTCAAGATGTTCAAAAGAGTCAATGGCAAAAAGTACAGGCTGCAGATGCCAAACATCATAATCTTGAAGTACAAGTTTTTCCGGTTCAAACGGTAGTACTTCAACTTCACTCGATAGTGCATGCTGAACTTCACCCAGAGAAGAAATAATACCGGCTCCGTAAATTCTTACTCCCTCAGGTTTATTAATTAAACCGAACTCAACCGTAAACCAGTGAAAAGTTTCAAGATATTTCCTTTTAATTCCCTCTGCTTTCATCGCCGCTTCGCCAAACATTCGATAGAACGATGCAAAATTAGATTCCGTTAAAAGAGGCATGTGCCCGAAAATATCGTGAAATAAATCCGGTGCGGGGGTGTAATCAAGTTCATCTTTCCCGCGAATATAATCAGTTGACGGAAATATTTTTTCACGAAGCATCTTAAAAAAATTTTGTTCGTGAATAAGACCGGGAACCCTCGCTATTTTCCATCCTGTAGTATATTTAAAAATAGTTGACAAATCTTTTAGCGCCGGAATCTTATCCGGAGTAAAATTTAATTTTTTCGCTCCCTCAATGTACTCATCACATGCTCTGCCGGGCAAGAACTTCATCTGCCTGTCAAAAAGAAATCTCCAGGTTTCTTGTTCCGATTCGAGGTAATTAGGATATTGAATTTCCTTGTCTACCGGCACAGCTCCAGTCAACCGCAGTGGAATACAGCGAGGGTCTATCCCTTCTGCTGCAGCTTTTTCGTAAGCTGATAATATTCTTTCTTCTTTTTTTTCGGACATAAAATACTCCTAATAATAGTTTGGTCAATGCCATCGGGGAAATTAGAAAAAGATGAAATAAGATAAATACTCCATGTAGAAAAAGAAAGGTAATCAAAACAATTTTTTATACGATATTTACTTCTTCCTCGAGGTCAATACAATATTTTTTGTTGATAATCTTTTTAATATAATTTTTTAAATTAATGATATCGCTCCCGTTAGCGCCGCCGTAATTAATTATAACAAGCGCCTGTCTATCATGAACTCCGACGGTTCCGGTACGCATTCCCTTCAAACCTGCATTTTCAATAAGCCATGCAGCGGGAATTTTAACTTTTTTATCGTTTAACGGATAAAATGGCAGATCGGGATAGTCTAATTTTAAGTCTTCAAAAAAAGTTTTATAAACTTCGGGATTTTTAAAGAAACTGCCTGCATTACCAAAGTCTTCAGGTTTTGGCAGTTTGCTCTCCCGTATTTTGCAAATCACTTCACTCACATCACTTATCGTATAATTGTTTTTGGCAAGTTTGGTTAATTCTTGTTCAATTGTTCCGTATGATGTGTTAATCGTCGGATGCAAATTTAATTTAAGCGTAACGCTGGTTATAATAAATTTACCCTTTAATTCCTTCTTAAAAATACTCTCCCGATAGCCAAACTTGCATTCATCTTTGTAAAAGGTTTTTTCTTGAAGCGTTTCAGTAAAAATTCCATCGAGAGAATAAAATGAGTCTTTTAATTCCTGTCCATAAGCTCCAATATTTTGAATCGGCGAAG
>MNYQ01000060.1 GCA_001873185.1 Ignavibacteria bacterium CG2_30_36_16
ATCTTATGTTGAAATTTAAAATATATTAAAAAATGTGAGGCGCTTGATGTATTTTTTTTAATTAAAGTTTAAATTGAAGATGAAGAAAAAATATTAAAGATGAGCGAGATAAAACAAAAATTAAAAACAGTCTTCGGGTATGATTCATTTAGACCTCTGCAGGAAGAAATAATTTCAAACATTCTTTCGAAGCGTGATTCACTTATAATAATGCCCACCGGCGGGGGAAAATCTTTGTGTTATCAAATTCCCGCATTATTATTCAAGGGATTAACAGTTGTGATATCGCCTCTTATTTCATTGATGAAAGACCAGGTAGAACAATTAAAACAGCTCGGAGTAGATGCGGTTGTGTTAAACAGCTCATTAACGCCGGAAGAATATTCTTACAATTTTAATTGTGTAAAATCGAAAAAGGCAAAGATGCTATATCTGGCACCCGAATCCCTATTCAAGGACGATATTCAATGGCTGTTGAATGAAGCGGGACTCGAGAGTATTACTGTAGACGAAGCGCATTGCATTTCGGAATGGGGACATGATTTTAGAAAAGAATACCGGCAGCTTGGAATATTGAGAACTAAATATCCCGATGCTGTTTGTGCTGCGCTAACCGCAACAGCAACGCCGCGTGTGCAGGATGATATTGTTAAAAATTTAAATCTTGTTAACTCCCAAAAGTTTGTGGCAAGTTTTGACAGGAAAAATTTGTTCCTTCAGGTTGTTCCGAAGTTAGATCCATTTTTACAAACAGTAGAATTTCTGAATGAACACAAAAATCAATCCGGGATTATTTACTGCTTTTCCCGCCGTCAGGTAGATGAACTTCATGAAGATCTGTCCGGAATTGGATTTTCAACAAAACCATATCACGCCGGTCTTTCCGATGCTGAGAGAGTAACAAACCAGGATTTATTTACTAACGATAAAGTAGATATAATAATTGCAACCATTGCTTTCGGAATGGGAATAAATAAATCAAATGTTCGTTTTGTTATTCATTATGACCTGCCTAAAAATTTAGAGTCGTATTACCAGGAAATCGGTCGGTCGGGGCGCGACGGTGTGCGTGCGGATTGTCTTTTGCTTTTTAGCGGTTCTGATACGGCAAAGATAAATTATTTTATCAACCAGAAGGAAGATGCTGTGGAACGGATCTCAGCTAAAGCTCATCTTGATGCTATGGTGAGATATGCGGAGTACGATGGCTGCAGGAGGCAGCCGTTAATTACTTATTTCGGCGAGCATTATTCAAAGGTGAACTGCGGTATGTGCGATAACTGTATAGCTGAAGCAAAAGTGAGTGAAGATATTACTATAGCCGCGCAAAAGTTTTTATCTGCCGTTAAAAGAACCGGCGAAATTTTTGGCGCGGGATATATTATAGATGTTTTAACCGGCTCCGAACAGGAGAAGATTTTGCGGAACGGTCATCATAATTTAACTGTATACGGAATTGGCAAGGAATACACCAAAGTACAATGGAAACAAATTCCCATACAATTATTAAACAAGAATTATTTAACGCGGGATGTAGAGTTTGGAGGTTTGAAACTAACTCCATCGGCTATCGGTGTTCTATTCAAAAAAGAAAAAGTATTTGGCAGGGTAGAAGCGAAAGTCCGTTCATCAACAAAGCGATTAATTCTTAAGGAAGATTACGATGAAGAGCTATTCGAAATTTTAAGACAGAAGCGGCGGCAAATAGCCGAGGCGAGAAATGTTCCGCCGTATGTTATTTTTTCAGACCGCACTCTTATAGAAATGGCAAAGGAGCTTCCTCAGAATGAATTTCAACTATCTAAAATAAGCGGCATTGGCGAGAAGAAAATTAAAAGTTACGGATCTATATTTCTTATACTAATAAAAAGTTATTGCGCTCAAAAGAACATACCTGCGAAAAAATCAGTCGTAATAATTAAGAAAACGGAAAGAAAAAGATATATCGAAGTGGGGCAGGAATTTAATAAAAACATATCAGTAGAAAGCATTGCAGAAACAATGGGTGTTAAGCGGGAAACAATTATAAAGCATCTCTTCGATTATGTTTTGAACGGCAATAAACTAAACCCTGATTATCTTCAAAGTGAAGTTAATTCGGGAAAAGAATTGCAAAAAAATATTTTAAATGAATTTAAGCGAGAAGGCACATCGGCATTGAGTCCGTTAAAAGAAAAATTTGGTGATGCGGTAACATATGATGATCTGCATCTTTTGAGAATAATTTTTTTAAATAAAAGCAAATAGACTAAAGAGTATCCCTAATCCGTTAGTTAAAGGACAAAATCAATCTGATGCATTTTTTGAGATTGCTTCGTGCTGCTGCCCCCGCAATGACTTTTCTCTTGTGTCATTGCGAACGAGTCTTCGAGTGAAGCAATCTTTTGTTTTTAATTCAGAATTGAGATCCTGCTAAGGCGTGAAGACAAAAAAAATAATTTGCGTAACGTGAGTTAATAAGTCACCTTACGCAGAATTCTGAAATTGTCCTGTAAATCGAAGCGAAGTTTCGATAAAATGTTTATTTTTTATCCGTTAACTAATCCGTTGGTTAACGGATACTACAATTTTTGCGTAACGTGAGTTTATAAGTAAAAAATTTATGCAAGCAAATACCATAATTGTGCAACTGTAAAACAAACTACTAAGCCCATTGCTATCGGGAGGAAGGTAGAGATCAGCGTCCATTTTACACTTCCGGTTTCTTTATAGATTGTATAAATTGTAGTAGAGCAAGGATTGTGCAGCAGACTAAACAACATCAAACATATTCCGGTTAATAAAGTCCATCCTCCTGCGTGAAGAATACTTGACGTGGCTTCAATTGAATCGAGTTCAAACATAACGCCGCTGCCCCCGCCAACGCCGCTGATGCTGGAAACTAAAACAGTGAGCATTAAGACGGTGGGAATAACAATTTCATTTGCCGGTATTGCAATAATATATGCGAGAAGAATGACGCCGTTAAGACCAATTAATATTCCGAAAGGATTCGTCCAGTCAATAAAAATTTCTGCAACTGCTGCTCCGCCAATATGAATGTTAGCAACAAGCCAGATTACAATGCCTGCAGGAAAAGCAAAAACGATAGCGCGCCACAGCACAAATAAAGTTCTATCAATTAACGAAGTATAAAGTGTCTGTAAAATTCTTGGTGGTCTGTATGGAGGTAATTCCAGGCTAAATGCCGATGCTTCACCTTTAAGTACTGTGCGGGATAAAAACCAGGAAACGACAAGACTTGAAAATATTCCAAGCACCGCAACGCCAACCACAGCGCCTGCCGAAACAATTCCAGCAAGATGAGCGGGAGCTGTTGCGCCTATAAAAATTGTTGCAATTAAAATTTGAGTAGGCCACCTTCCGTTGCACAAAGAAAAATTATTTGTGATTATAGCAATTAATCTTTCTCTCGGACTGTCGATAATTCGTGCCGCCACAACGCCTGCGGCATTACATCCAAATCCCATACTCATCGTTAAAGCCTGCTTGCCATGAGCGCCAACTCTTCTGTAAAGATTATCCATATTGAATGCAACTCTTGGCAGGTAACCAAAATCTTCGAGCAAAGAAAATATCGGAAAAAAAATTGCCATTGGTGGAAGCATTACAGCAATAACCCATGCCATTGCAAGATAAGCGCCGTCAATTAAAACGCCGCTAAGCCAGAAGGGTGTGTTGATGGAATCTGCAAAAGCTTTTAATGCCGGATGAACGGTATCTACAAGAATTGAGGCTAAATATCCTGAGGGAATATTCGAGCCTTCTATTGTAACCCAAAATACACCAGCAAGGAGTAAAAACATTATTGGGAAACCGAGCCATGGACTCGTAACAATTCTATCGATTGTTCTGTCCATATCAAATTGTGGTTTTTTATCATCATAAGAAACTGCAACCGCAGCTATCTGGGCAGCATCAGCATGAATTGATTCGGCGAGCGCATCGTGAAAGTCGTTTCCTATTTCCCAGCGTAATTCATCCGCCAGTTTTAATATTTCATTCGTGTTTTTTTTGTCATTCATATATTCGGAACGGACATTAAATTTTGGTTTCCATCATCCGGTTTAAATAACTCTTCAAGTTCACCGTTGCGCACTGCATCAATCATTCTCTGATCGCCGTCAAGCAAACGCAATGCTACCCATCTTGCATTAGGAAGATGAGGTAATTGTTTTAAAATTCTCGTTGAAAGTTTTTCAACCGCACTTTTCAATTCCCTTGTTTCGCTGCTTATACGATGTGGTTTGCATTTATAATTACCTGATGCCACTGCATGAATATAATTAAGCAGCTCGGGCATACCTTTTTTTTGGCGTGCGGCAGCAAGAACAACAGGAATGCCAAGTTCACGAGAAAGACTTCGATCATCAATAGTAATTTTATTCCGTTCTGCCTCATCAATTAGGTTGACACACAAAACAGCTTTTTCTGTAATTTCAAGAACTTGCAAAACAAGATTCAAATTTCTCTCAAGCCGGGTTGCGTCTACAACTACAACGGTAACGTCGGGTCTTCCGAACAAAATAAAATCGCGCGCTATCTCTTCATCCTGACTTGTTGAAAGAAGAGAATAAGTTCCTGGTAAATCAACAATCTTAAATTTTTTTTCGTTGAAAGAAAACGCTCCTTCCGCCCGCGAAACTGTTTTGCCGGGCCAATTGCCCGTATGCTGTCTAAGTCCGGTTAAATTATTAAACACCGTACTCTTGCCGGTATTCGGATTTCCAGCAAGCGCAATCACAAAATCGAAATCCGTCATATTAATTCCATGCCTAATTAAATTGCCTGGTTTATATACGGGGCAGGTTTCACATCCTTTATCGTTCATGCTTTTGCCGATTCTGTTTTGCCGGGTTTAATAAAAATCTGTTTTGCTTGTTTTCTTCTCAAGCCGATTGTTGCGCCACAAATTTTGTAAGCAATCGGATCGCCCCAGGTACTAATAAATTCGTTTGAAATTTTAGAACCGGGAACCACTCCAAGGTCCATCAATCTTCTCCGTTGAGTTCCCCTGCATGCTTTTGAAAGCCCTATTACTTCAGCCTCTTGTCCCCGTTTTAGTTCGAGCAGTGTTTTATATTTTTCGGGGATGGTTTCAAATTCGGCAAGAGGCGCTATTGAAATGTTACCCGCAAATAATGGCGCTATAATTACCTCTTCGCCGTTTGCTTCAAATTTTATTCTTTCGGAAGAAGTTTCAATTACCTTCACATGCATTCCGGGATACAAACCTTCAGCCACTAACTGCGCGTAAACAGTATTCGGTTCATCTTCTATATGAACAATACGCGCAACGTCACCGCTCTGTAATGAGGAAAGTGGTTTCCAGTTTTTTTCGGGCAGTTCGCCGTTTACTGTGGGGATCGGATCACCGTGCGGGTCATAAACAGGATTACCAAGTTGCACCGAAAGCGCTTCAGCTTCAATTGCAGAAATATCATGTTCTTTTAACTCTGCGTTGAGATGCCATTCTTTTTCTGGTATACTTGTTTCATCTGCCAAATATCTTTCCCATAAGCGGTGCACCCTTATAACCCTTAAAGCATAAGAACGCCCTTCTGCGGTTAACCTTAACACATCTCCGGTTATTATCATTCCGAGTGATTCGAGCCGCTCGGCAAGTTTAGCTGCTCTGTCGTACGAAATATTTAAATTACCTGCAATGCTTTGAACTGTGCCGTTTATATTTTTATACTCACAGTCGTAAATATGTTTGAGGGCATCTTCAACATAAATTCTTTCGTTTGATGCATTCATACTTTTTCTTGCCGCCAATGATCCAATTTTCGGATACAAAATTACAAGTAAAAGTACTATCACAATCGCTATTAAAATTAATTCCATTTTTACTTCCGTTATATCGTAACAATTTCTACAAAAACATTATCAGCCAATTTTTGGCTCACATCGAAACTGCTTCCATTAACATTTATTCTAAGAGATTTATCGAAGTTTCTTACCTCTTCAACTACAATTTTTTCGTTTAATTTAATTCCAATGCCGCTGATGTAATTTAAAAATTCTTTATGAAAATCATTCACCCGAACTACTGAACAAACACTATCGGGCTTCATACACGAAAGGGGAACATGTTTGCGCAATTTTGGTATCATACCATTTTTTGCAGGTATCGGATCACCATGCGGGTCATACTCCGGAAAATTTAACATCTCTTCCATCCTGTCAATTAGCTCATCGGAAGCGGAATGCTCAAGCCGATGCGCTTCGTCGTGAACTTTTTCCCAGGGCACTCCAATTATGTCGTGTAAAAAAACTTCCCATATTCGATGCCGCCTAACCATATTGCGCGCATAGTTTTCTCCCTTTTTTGTGAGTTTTATTCCTTTGTACTTCTCATATTTTACATCTCCCTCCTTAGATAATTTTTTAAGCATATCCGTTACCGCCGCTCCGGAGATATTCATCATTTCGGCAATAACAGTCGCCTTTATCTCTTCATTTTGGTCTTTATGTTTGAAGATTACACTTAAATAATCTTCCTTTGAAATATTTGTCATTGGTTATTTGTGAATTTTATGGGGCTAAAGTTAAGCGTGCTTAAATATAATGTCAAGTCTGGTTAACTTCTATCAAACGAATTTTTAATAAAAAACTTACGTTTTGGTTGAAAAATAAGATTAAAGGTCTTATCTTTTCAATGTAAAACAATATTTAATAATTATTTATGGAGAGTGGAAAAATGAAAAAAATATTAACCTTAGCCGTGCTTTTTATATTATTCGGTTTCTTTACTGCAAACGCACAGCAGATGATCCAGAGTGGTAAATTTTCAGTCAACGGGGATACACCCGGTTATACTCTTGACAAAAATACCGGCGATAGATCTCTTACTATAGAAGTAACCTTCTTAACACCTTTTGAAACAAAACCTGAAATCGTTCTATCTATTATTGGTTTTGATTCGGATAAAACTGAAAACTTACGCTACTCTATTGAAGCAAAATCTATTTCACGAGATGGTTTTACTATTAAAATCAACACATGGGGCGCAAGTAAAATATACGGTTTAACAGGGAATTGGTTAGCTCATACGAAGTAAAAATTAAGGCTGCTCCGGCAGCCTTTTTTATTTTAAAGCAATACTAACTTATGAAAAGAGAAAATACAATATTACTATTAATCGGGGCGGTATATAAAAACGAAACTATTATTGTTTGGTTGGGAACATGCGGAAGAGGAATAATTTAATTCGATCCCGAATAGAAAAAATTTACTCCCTTTGAACCATCAAAAGTGGGGATGGGTTTTATTAACAAATATATCCTGTCAGAGGAAGTAAATGTTATTTCCATTATGTAATTGAATGATATATTTATGGAAGATGAAAAGGGAGCAACAAAGTTTTGCGCAAAGTCACGATATTATTACACACAATATTATATCAGTGTAAAAATATTTACATTGATAGTATAATTGCTTACTTTTAAAGCAAAATTTAAAGAACATACATGCCTTGAAAAATTATTTTCGCATACTGTGCTAAAACAGAATTGAGGTCAACATGAACAGGAAAATTCGAATCGTAATCCTTCCCATATTCATTTATTTGTTTTCTTTGGGGGTAACTTTTGCAGACACTGTTATCCCGCAGGATACCACTTACCATGGCCTTCTCTATGGCCATACCAACGTTTGGTTTGCTGTACCGGTGAACGCTGACGGGAACCTCTCCGTTACTCTTACTCCTTCAGATGGTGTGAACATGCAACTCATGCTCTGCACGCCAGAGAAAAATGAAATCATCAGGGGTGACTGCTGGGGCAATCCACTTACTCTGAGTGTCAATGGTGTCAAACCCGATTCTTTCTACATCCGCCTTTGGGGATACTATGGTAGTTCGGAAAATCACGGATTCACATTAACCACAGAGTTTGCAGTAGCTGTACTTCAAAATGATAATGAACCCAATAACATTTTTGCTGACGCTAATTTACTTCCCCTGAACAACACACTCACAGGCCATATCGGTTACGATGGTCATTGGGCGTCCAATCCGGCAGATGTGATTGATTGGTGGAAAATCACCACAACCGGTGATGGTATTTTAACCGTTACCATCACGCAGGTTGAACCGGTCAATCTGCAACTCGCGATTTATCGCCCTAACGGCGAAACGCATATCGTGTATGCAGACACCTGGGGTGATACGACAAGTCTTACTATTAATAATCTCCGGGATGGTACATATTTCATACGGGTATATAGATACGCCTGGAATTTTACACCATATACATTGGGTAACGTCTTCACGCCAGCCCCGGGAGGCAATGATCCGGAACCGAATGATTCAAAAGAGAATGCCTCCGAGCTTATAAATGGTATTCTTTCAGAAGGTCATCTTGGTTACAATGGATTCCGGGATAACTTTGGCTTAGATGGGGTGGATTGGTGGCACTTTACACTCCAGGATACAAGTAATTTACAACTCACACTTACACAGACTGCTTCAGCTAATCTTAGACCACAGCTTTTTAAGGAAGACGGTGTTACTGTTGTTCATAATGGTGGTGATACATGGGGAGGCGGTTACGTTATGAATGTTTCAGATGTTTTGCCTGGCAGCTATTATCTAAAGGTTATTACTTATGGAGTGTTTGATTCCTATTCGTTACTTCTTTTGATTTCAAGCGTAAGTGGAATAGATGATGGAAAAACTTCAGAAGTTCCGATTCGCTTCGAATTGGCGCAAAACTTTCCCAATCCTTTTAACCCGGCAACAACAATTACATTTGACTTACCTAATGAGGAATTAGTAATTCTGAAAATCTATAATATCCTTGGACAGGAAGTTGCAGCACTGGTTAATGAAGTAAGAGCAGCAGGAAGATATAGCGAAACCTTTCATGCTTCTGATCTGCCAAGCGGAATATACATATATATGCTAACAGCAGGTGAATTTACAAGCTCAAAGAATATGATGTTTATTAAATAAAATCATGATACATACGGGAAATATTAACTTAGTAAATGAAAATAAAACCGCCGGCGTTTATACAGAAAATTTTAATGATGAAATATACCGGCGGATTTTGTTACTTCATCCATTAAGTTTATTTGATCTACTTTTGGGATTTACAATTTGTCCTTTCCTGAAATAGGTTGCCCTAGTTTATTAATCATTAAACAAAAAAGATAGTTGATTTTCATTTATGAGTTCTATCTAAAAAGTAAATTCGTGTCATTGTGCATCAGTCAGCCAATAAACATTTTCATTCATCCACGCTTTATAATTCTAATTCTTACAAATTCATATTGCGTTAAGTGACTTGATAACCAAATCGTTGTTATCCGTAAATTACCTTTCCCGGCATCTCACCGGTATGTTCGCCTTTATCAATTACCATTTTTCCGTTTACGATAACGTAAGGTATTCCTTCCGGGTACTGATGCGATTCCGTGAATGTAGCCATATCCCGAATTGTATTAAAATCAAAAACTACTAAATCTGCATTCATTCCTTCGTTTATTTTCCCTCTATCTTTTAAGTTCAATTTTTCTGCCGGCATTGAGGTCATCTTTTTTATCATCTCTTCGAGAGAACAAATTTTCCTTTCGCGCACGTATTTTGCAATAGCGCGCGGAAATGTACCATAAGCCCGCGGGTGGGCAATGCTTCTATTCATCGGCGGGTATGGAGCGTGCGAACCGGCATCCGAGGCAATCATAACGCGGGAGTGAGCAAGTATTTCTTCGGTTGACTTTTCCTCCATCCCGAACCCCATCATCATCACACTGTTTTCCGATTGAAGAATAACATTGACGGCTGCATCAAATTCATCAATCCCTTCTTCTCCGGCAATTTGACGAATTGTTTTTCCCTGATAAAATTTATACTCTTTTTTCCCGACGCTGGAAATTAAAACTCCTTTCCATTCGCCGTCAAGATTGCTGACCTTTTTCTCAGCATATTCTTTAATGTCTTTTTTTAGCGAGTGATCTTTTAAGCGGTCTAAAAATTTTATGTCGCCTCCCTCGCGCGACCATAATGGAAACAGAGAAGACAAATTAGTATGGTATGCTACGTAAGTATAACGGTCTGCGTGAACCTCAAGTCCTTCAGCAGCGGCTTTATCAATTAGTTCGAGTACCCGGTCCGCCTTGTGCCAGTTTGATTTACCCGACACTTTTAAATGTGCAATCAATAATTTGCCTTCAGATTTTTTTGCAATTCGTATTGCTTCTTCAACCGCTTCCACTACCGTATTGTCTTCGTTGCGCATGTGTGTAGAATATAATCTTCCTTTTAATGGGGCGGCTTTGCATAACTCAATCAATTCTTCGGTTGAAGCAAAACTTCCCGGTGTATACTCTAATCCGCTTGAAACACCAATAGCTCCTTCCTCAATTGACTGTCTTACAAGTTCAATCATTCTTTTCATTTCAACGGCTGTTGCCGGGCGATTATCGTAGCCAACGGTCATTTCTCTTATTGTTCCCAGCCCGAGCATACTTGCTAAATTTATCGAGAATTTTTTAGATGACATATAATTTAAAAATCCTCCGAGGGTAAAGAAGTTTAATTCGTCACCCGTTTCTTCTTTAAAACTTTTTATAGCCGATTCAAGTCCGGGACCTTCGCTGGGTCCATAACTCGAACCATCCTGTCCTGTAATTTCTGTAGTTACACCCTGTCTAATTTTACTTTCTGCTTTCGGATTGAAGATCAGGTCGGTATCGGTATGAGAATGAATATCAATAAAACCCGGAGCCGTATATAAACCTTTGCCGTCAATAACAGATAAAGCATCAGTCTCATTTAAATTTCCAAGCGCAATAATTTTTCCTTCCTTGACGCCGATACTTCCGGTAAAAGCAGGTTTGCCTGTACCATCAATTATTCCGGTATTCTTAATTAATATATCGAATTCGCGTGAACTCATATTAAAAGGATTAATTGATGATGAACCAAACGTTAGGATTGATGCCCCGATCAAAGACGAGCTTTGAATAAACCTTCGGCGGTTAAGTTTTTTCATGAAATAACTCCGTTGTTTTTAAGATTAAAACTACATTGCGAATTTAAGATTTTACAGATTAATAAGCTCGATTAAGGATAAGTTCCAAATTAAAAATTAAAAATTAAAAATTAAAAAGTAGAAATTAAAAACTAAAAAGTTTGAAATGCATCAGTTAATTAACCAACAAAATTCAAAACTTAAAATTCACATATTAGCTAAAGGATAAAACCACTTCCGGGCAGCCAGGTTGTGGTTATTCCGATTAATAATTTCCCTTTGTCCTGAAGAACTATCCATAAGCCGGGAGTGAAACTTCCCACCTTAAAAATGCCGGGATAAATATTCAAATTCACTTTATAACTTGTCAATCCACTAAAAAAAATTGAAGTCATCAACGAATTATTAATATCATAAAAAACACCTGCGTTCCAGGTCATTTTAATTGTGTTCTTAAAATATTTTTCATCTAATGTTTCAAGATTTTTTGCGCGAAGCCCCGCGCCAATTGATATATACGAACTATCATTGAATTTATATGAAAGCCCTCCCAGCCCGTTCATCCCAAAGTAATAAAACAAATGGACTTTTTCGGAAAACGGCAGTTTCCATTTTATTGAGAAATACTGCCCGTTGTTTTGAAGCCGAACAGGATTAAAAGTGAAAGAAGGCTGAAGCGACCAATCCGCCAGGTTTAACTCTTCACTAAAAAAGCGGCATACGTTATCATAACTAAACAGAATAATTCCGCCGAGATCGAAAAAATAGATGTCTGCAACCGGGTCTGCATTGTAACCGGCGAAACTTCCGTTTTCAACAGCTTCATTAAGCAGATGATAAAAAGCCATCGTAGCAAATGAAAAAAGCTTCGGCTGCGGAACCCCATGCGCTTCGTACCATTCTGCGGTTGCGCGGTAGGTCATACCGCCGCCAATTAAATGAAGTTGATAATTAGGCCACCACTGCGCTCCCTTTTTTGTAAGAGTAATTGGAAAAAGTTCATTCGATACAAAATCTTTCCAACCGGTTTCTTTAATTACACGAAATGGAGAAGATAAATTTTTTAATACATTATTAAATCCATCTTTGTAGGGGAGACTAAATATTTCGCGCGATTTTTTATCAAGCTGAATTATATCGTAGCTGCC
>MNYQ01000234.1 GCA_001873185.1 Ignavibacteria bacterium CG2_30_36_16
TACTTATGAGTTTAAGAGCGGCAGGTATAATTTGAGTTCGGGCGTTTATTTCTATCGATTAAGCGCGGTTGAAAACGGGACAGAGAAATTATATACATCAATCAAGAAAATGATAATGTTAAAGTGATAAAATTCACTCAAACAAATTACCAAACGGCGTCTGTATTTATTTACTGACGCCGTTCTTCTTTTTAAATATATCTTACGCAATAGCGTACATCGAAACTCTGGTTCGACCGAAAAGAAAACAAATTGAAAAAAAATCTATGGGCGATTCAGAGAATCGCCCAATTGTTTTCAGCTTGTTGCGTAAAATGAATTATTAACAATACTTCCTAAAAAAACTAATGTCAAACTAATGGATTCACATTTCTAAGAGCGAATATTTTTTTTATTTTGAGAACCAAATCAAAAAGAGAAAGAAAAATTATTGGAAATAAATTACCTGAAGTATTTTACGTTCGGAAGACTATTGAACGCATTAAAAATTTTCATATCATTTCAAATATCGAAAATAGTTAGGAAACCGGTTGTTTGGGGTAAACCGCTTACATTCTCTATCGAACCGACAAACTTTTGCAATTTGGAGTGTCCGGAATGTCCATCGGGTTTAGGCGCTTTAACACGTCCCTTGGGATTATTAAAGTTTGAAAATTTTAAAAATATAATTGACCAGATCTACGAACACTGTTTTTATATTCAATTGTTTTTTCAAGGCGAGCCTTACATAAATAAAGAATTGCCGGAAATGATAAAGTACGCCCGGTCAAAAAATATTTATGTTTCGATAAGTACAAACGGACTGTTAATTAATGAAAAGAAAGTGGATATAGTATTAAAGAACGCGCCGGACAAATTAATTTTTTCCATTGATGGGCTTGATGAAAGATCTTACCAAAACTACCGGATAGGAGGAACATTTAAAGATGCAGATGCGGCTTTGCGATTGTTCATTAAGAAGAAGCGAGAAAAAAATCTTAAAAAGCCTTTTGTTGAATTTCAGTTTATAGTTATGAAACAAAACGAAGATCAAATTGAGAAAGTCTTCAGTTATGGAAAGGAAGTCGGGGTAGATAATGTGGTATTAAAAACGATGCAGTTATCATCCTACGAAAATGCACAGCATTTTTTGCCCGAAAACCAGGAATACCGAAGATACACAGTAATAAATGGAAAACTCAAAATGAAGGGGAATATAAAAAATCATTGTTTCGCACTCTGGCGCACATCCGTTGTTACGTGGGACGGCAAAATTATCCCATGCTGCTTTGATAAAGATGCTAAGTATGAACTGGGATTATTAAATGGAAATACTTTTAACGAAATATGGAAGAGTGAAAAGTATTATAAGTTTCGTAATTCTATTTTACAGAATAGAAATGGAATTGATATGTGTACAAACTGTTCGGAAGGTTTAAAAATCAATATTGTAGAATAATGAAAAAGGAAGATGTTTCTGAAAGGCGAACCGGGGAGTAGAAATAGATAGCGCGGCAAGCACGTTGTTTAATGTATCTGCTAACAGAAATTAACAATAATCCACAAATTATTTTAACTAAGGAAAGATGTCATCTCTATTCAATAAGTGTTGCCCCCGCCGGAGTATTTAATATTTTAAGTTTGATTCCGATAATAAAACGTAGCGTAGTTATAATTATCTTAAAACGGCATATATTTTAATGAAACAGGACAACATTATAATTGAAACATCCGAACGGAAACTGTTTGAGGCAGATCAGAGCGTTTCCCGTTTTAAAAATTTAGCGCGCCACTATTTTCAACTTAATTTCGGAATTGAAAAAGATAACCTCGGACGTATTAAAGATGCAGCGCAATTTTTCAGTTTTCAGCTCCCGCCGGAAATAGACGACTTCTTTATCAGCTATCAGCACGCCCCATTATTTTGGATTACTGATTCTCCTCTGCTCGTTTTTCTCGATGAGTTTTTTAAAGCTCATCTTTCAAAAGTAAACGGTCTTGACTATCAAAATGATATAAAAACTTTTTATTCCCGCTGGGCATTGATTAATTCAATTGAAGAGAAGAAATATTTTGCAGTGTCTGCGCTAAAGTTTCTCAACAAAAATGTTAGCAAGCATAATATTTACAACATGATAGTAGAAGCCGTAATTCTAAGCCGGGAAGATTCTCTTTTTAATCCCGATAAAGCTTTTGAATTATTCGACAAAGCAAACGACAAAGTAAGTTCACTAAAAATGAGCGATAATAAAAAAGAAGAATTATTCTACGTGATTACTCTCTTCCGCGGCTTTATAAATTTGAGGCAAAAAAAACATGAAGACGCCAAATTAAATTTTGATAATGCCTTAACGATAAAACCCGCCGGGATATCAGCTATTTTTCATTCCGCGTATTCCGATATAAAACTTACTAACTATGCTTCCGCTGTTGCATCTATCCGAAAAATCTTTTTTTATGATCTGGAAAGAATTAATTATTCACTCGATCAAAATAATATTTCGATGTTTAATTTCTTTGCGCACAATTCGGTATTTACAAATATTTTTCACTACGATGAGTTCGCCGCTGTCTATGAAGAAATTGAAGAGCTTATCGATGAAAAAAAGAATATTGAAGATCCAGAGATTAATAACCTAAAACAGCAGATAAGGAAATTTTTAGAAATTAAATTCGAAGACTCTCTCGCTTCTATTGCCGGGAATAATGTTATCTCCGTCGAGAAATTGGTTAAGAGTTTTTCCGGTGTAAAAAACATTTATTTTATTTCATCACTCGATAAACTGACTGCAATATTTAAGCAGACAGTAAAAGCCATCGAAACCGAAATCAAAGGAAGACATGCGGCAATAATTGAAGAACGGATGAATGTATTCGAACAAGAGATTATTGAAAAAACGAATGCGGCTGAAGTATTTAAGAAGGAAGCAGAAAACTATAAAATAAAAATTAAAGAAAAACTTCAGGACGATATTCGTGAAATTGAAAGACAAATGAACAGTGACATAAGTCTTTTGGAGGACAGAATTAAACACTTGCCGATGGAGCCCAAATTAGATCCGGTTACGGCGTTTAAAAATACAACGACTTACAATTTTATACTTTCAATTATTATTTTTTTAATCGGAGCGTTTGCGGGATATTCGAGCGCAAGCATAGGCGGTTCTTCCGACTCAAACTCGATAATGATGTTGATAATGACCGGCGGAATTAAGTGGTCATTGTTTTCATTTCTAATTGGTTTGGTTGTTGCCGTTGTAGTTTCCGGTTCGACGGTTATGGAGAGGGCAAACGTAAAGCAGCGATTATTACAGCGTATTTCCATTTTAAAAACCCGGAAAGAACAGGAAACAGATTACTTAAAAGAAGAAACCAAAAGAAAAGAGCAGCGCACTTCAGGCAACTATTTAAAAAAAATAAACGACTTAAATGAGCTATTAGAAAACATCCGGAAAGAAAAAGAAAAACAACGCGCCGAAATGCAGCTTGCCGCCGCCGAAAAAATTAAAGAAGAAACGGAAGTTCTGCGCCCTTTCTTACAATAACTCACACTATTTGTCATGGCTAATTATAGCCACATATTGAAAATAACACACATTCCTCCTCTAAAAGCTTCAATTATGACAACTTACTTTTGGTATAATTTTAGCCTATAACCCCGATACTTGTATTTTATTTATTTAAATATTGAATTTTATTTGGCACTTTTATGAAAATTCCGCAAATGCCCGATGGTCTATTAAATCAAGTTAGCAAAGAACAGATGGAAGCAATCTGGTTAAAAACCCTGCGAAATTTATTTGATGGAGGGATTTCGACATCGTTAGTTGATGCAAAAAAAATAGCAGAACTGGGTGTCAAACTTGGAGTCTGTAAAGATCCGCTTTTTTACAAAATCGAAGAATTAATAAGCAGCCAGAAGATTGACTCAGTTTATGTAAAAAAATTTATTGCCAACCGACCACTTTCACCCTGGGCTTTAGCTCCTGGATCTTTGGAGTTTCTTGACGAACTAATTAATGAACCTAAAAACATTTTAGAATTTGGTTCCGGACTAAGCACAGAATTTTTGTCGCGCAAATTATCCAGTATATCTACTTTGTCATCTCATCAGAAAACAATAATTAGTTTCGAGCAGGATGAAAATCTCACAATCGAAGCGAATAAAAATTTGAGCTTATTAGGTTTGGAAAAATATGCAAAAGTTTTATATGCACCTCTGGTGGAAATTAATCTTGAAGGTTTATTTTTTAGCATTTATGATATTAGGAAACACTGCGAAATATTAAAAAACTTTAAAGCTGATGTTGTAGTTGTTGATGGGCCCTCCGGCGGTGGATATAATCGCTGGGGCTCGATACTAATTGCGTCAAGTTTTGTGAATGAAAATGCGGTTTGGATGCTGGATGATGCCGTAAGAGATGATGAACTAAAGGTTGCTGAAGAATGTGAAAAACACGGGCTCAAAGTGCAGGCTATTCAATTTAAGGGAAAAGGAATTTGCAAAGGAATTTTCGGAAGCCCGGTAATTTCGTTTGAAAAGTTGTTTGAAATTATTGAGTCCCCCACTGTTTCTCCGAAAAACATTTCCCCCAATATCTATTCTTGGGATGATGTTAAAAGTTTACAGAACATAAAACTTTACGCCGGAGACATACCGGAGAGGGAAGAATATAAGGGTCTGATCGGACTTTCAATTACAAAAAATGATCACATGCATATTTTACACGACATTACACGCAAGTTGCCTCTAGACGATAATAGCATTGAAAGTTTTCAGGCAGAAGATGTTTTTGAACATATCCAATTTGAAACACTCCCGCAGGTTATTAATGAAATATACAGGGTTCTAAAACCGGGCGGGCTCTTCCGGTTGTCAATTCCGGATTATGGCAATGATCTGCTCCGAAGCCGAACTATAAAAAATGAAAATGGTGATTTCATATTTGACCCGGGCGGAGGAGGAACGAGAGAAAATCCCGGTCATATCTGGTTCCCCACAAAAGAAAAAGTTTCGCGGTTACTTGAGCATACAAATTTTGCCGATAAGGGCGAAATAAATTTTCTTCATTACTATAAACCCGATGGCACATATAACTTAAGTGAAATTGATTATTCTAAAGGATTCGTAATAAGAACGCCGGATAATGATTCCCGTGTCCAAAACCCTAGAAGACCAATGTCGTTAGTCGTTGATTTAATAAAAGCAGTTCCATTTATTAATGCCCAAACTACCGCAATTAAACCCGTTAATGAACCTCTAATTTCTTTTGTGATGATAGTTTTAAATGGATTACCATTTATCGAATACGCTTTAAAAGCAATTTATAAATTTGCACATCAAATAATTATAGTTGAAGGAGCTGTTGAAAACTGCCTTTTTGCAGCCAATTTGTATGGATCATCTACAGATGGCACCGTTGAATTTATAAAAAATTTTCCGGATGCCAAAAACAAAATTATTTTTATTCAGGGTATCTATTCTGAAAAAATAGAGATGCAAAATGAAGCATTAAATTTTGTAACAGGCAATTATGTTTGGTTAGTTGATTCGGATGAAGTTTATAAAGAAAAGGATTTAACCGAAATAGTAAAACTAATGAAGAACGATCCCTCGATTACTCAGATAAATTTTATTCCCGATAATTTCTGGAAAGGTTTTGATTATATTTTTGTGTCTTCATTCTTTTTTGAATTTGATGGGCACTATCGCAGGGTGTTCAAATTTGAAAGAGGCGCCAGGTTTACAAATCATCGTCCACCAACTTTGCTGCTTCCATCATTAAATAAAACTACCGAAGAGATAAAACTTATTGACGGCGCTCAAACAAGGAAGATGGGAATTTACCCTTATCATTATAGTTATGTTTTCGATTTTCAGGTGCAGCAAAAAATTGAACTATACAACCGGTATGGATGGGGCGAAGGCTGGGGAATTGATATGAAAGAATGGTTTACCAGTGGCTATTTAAGGTGGACACCTGAAAACAAGGAATTCATTGAAAAACAATATCCTCCATGGACAGGAGATAATAATTCGAGAACAGAAAAATTTTGCGGTGTACACCCCGCAGTAATTCAAAATTATATAAGGGGATTTCATAAAATTGTAGGGAAAGATGTTGAGGTAGATGAATTGGCGAATCGCGTAATCGGTTCATGCAGCAATCAACAAAACGTACTTGATATTTGGCGGTTTATAGAACTCGACAGCGCTTTGCAAAAAAGGGTTTCAGTAATAGCCAATAATATTACAAGCGGAAAATTTTTTTGGAATGTTCATGTCGCAATTTCTTATACTGCTAATAAGTTAAAACCTAAAAGTTACTTAGAGGTCGGAGTGCGCACCGGCGGATCATTGGTGCAGGCTCTTTCTTGCAGTACTATTGAACAAGCTGCGCTTGTTGACCTTTGGAGCGGTAGTTATGCAGAACTCCCCAATAGTATCGATTACACAAAAAATCAATTAAAAATATTTTTACAAAGAACAGATAACCGGGCAAAATTAAACTATATTCAAGGGAACAGTCACACAGTATTAAAAGAACTAATTATACGCGGAGCAAAATTTGATTTAATAAATGTCGATGGCGATCATGAAGAAAAAGGCGCCTGGGAAGACCTTGTTGATGTCGAAAAACTTCTCAATGAAAAGGGAGCCATTATTTTTGATGATATTATTCACCCCGCTCACAAATATTTGATTAATCTGATACCCAGATTTTTAGGAGAATATTCTGAGTACGAAGCGATTATTAATAATTCTCAAGACAATGGGGTCGTAATTCTTCTAAAAAATATTTCTAAAAAAGATTTTTTATCGGGGATTAATAAACTAAAAATTGCTGGCGAAATATCTTTCGGGAAAGACCTAACTAAAGTAGCCAATGGCTCAAATTTTGCTGATGCAATACAAAAAGTTTTTAATGAAAATGAACCAAAAAAAATTATAGAAACAGGAACATATCTCGGCACAGGCACAACTTCAATAATTGCGGAAGCTTTAAAAAGCAGAGACATAAAAGAGTCAAAATTTTATTCAATTGAAATAAACCCGGAAAATTACCTAAAGGCTAAGTTCAATCTTGCCGAAAGTGGTCTCCTTCAATTCGTTAACCTGCTAAACGGTGTTTCAGTTCCGCGTTCGATTCTTCCGACGAAAGACGAGATAACAAAATCTACAATTACATCGGTTGAGTACGAGGATATTTTTGTTGATCATAATGAGAATGAAAGAACACAGTTATATTTTCAGGAAACTAATTTTCCGGATGTGTCGGAAGATTTACTGGGAAAAACGTTAGCAGAATTCGATTTCAAACCGGATTTTATTCTTCTCGATAGCGCCGGTTATATGGGCTTTATTGAATTTCAATATATGCTTAGTAAACTTGAAGGAAACTGCATTATTGCGCTTGATGATATCTACCACATAAAGCACCATAAAAGTTTCAGGTTTATGCAAAGCGATCCGAGATTTGAAATAATTATTTCTTCAAAAGAAAAGTTTGGATTTTGTGTAGCCAAATTTAATTACAATCCGGATGCTGTTAAAAGTGATTTAATATCGCTGGATGAAAAGGAAATAACAAATTGTCTTCTTTGTGGTTCTCACAAAAGTGGCATTGTGCATCCACCAGACATTGTCAGGTGTGAGGAATGCGGGTTTGTTTACCTTAAAGAACGTCCCACCCAAAAATGGATGGAAAATTATTACAAAGACGTTTACGCTGTAAACGAGCCGGCTGCCGCTGTTACTGTATCGGTTCCTGAAGATGTTAATCTCTTAGATTGCAAAAAAGAATATATAGCAGCACAACGAAAAGATTTATTTGAGGAAGCAGTAAATTTTTTGGGATATGATATTAAAAGTAAAACGCTTGTAGATATCGGATGCGGATGGGGAGCGCTCTTATATAATGCCCGTAAGAGCGGAATGAGTGTTATTGGCTTTGAGTTTACAAATCATAATGTGCGTTTTGCGCGCGAACAGCTAATGCTTGATGTAAGGCAACAGCAATTTACTGATACGGATCTTCAACCGAACAGTGTGGATATCGTAACAATGTCGCATGTACTCGAACACGTTCCCGATCCCTTCTTGCTTCTAAAAAAAATAAACTATGTTTTAAAACCGGGAGGAATATTTTATTGTGTTGTTCCAAATTTTTATAGTTTATGCTCTGCCTTTCTTGGTGAAAAATGGGATTGGCTCGACCGTAACTGGCACTATTCACAATTTACACCGGACTCAATCTCAAAATTATTTACAAATGTTGGTTTGCAAATAGAAAAGATTACAACAACCTCCGGCGATTTTGGAACAGTAACGCCACTAAAAATTCTTAGTACAAAATATCCCGGCAAATCAAACGAAGCACTCTCAAATTTACTAACGCAAATAAACGAACAAAAATATGGCGAAGAAATCAGAATAATCGGAAAAAAACCTGAAGAGACTAAAAAGCAAAAAACTGCAGACAAAAATATTTTATGGATTCGTACGGATGCCATAGGCGATAATATTTTGGCTTCATCAATGTTAAAACCGTTAAAAGAATTTTTTAGCAACTACAAAATAACTGTAGTTTGCCAAAACCTCGTTAGGTCACTTTATGAAACGTCCCCGTATGTAGAGAATATCATTTCTTTCGATAAAAGAAATTTATTTCTGGATATTGAATATAAATACGATATTATATCAAAAATGAGGGGGATAAGGGCTGAGTTTATATTTAATTCGGTTTTTTCTCGCGATCTGCTTGCTGATTATCTGACAATAAACAGTGGTGCAAAGAATAAAATTGCTCATGATGGCGACCTCTCTAATATACTATCGGCAGAGAAAGAAGAGAACGACAAACTATACTCCGGGCTAATCAAAAAAAATCCATCGTCATTTTCCGAACTCGACCGACATCAAGATTTTCTAAACGGTATCGGAGCCGGCTCGCATAAACTTGCTGCTTCTATATCGTTGGCTGTAGAAGATTTGAAATATGCCGAAGATATTTTTACAGGGCATAATTTAATCGATGAAAAAACAGTAGCTCTTTTTGCCGGCGCTCAGCACGAGGTCAGGGTTTACAATTACTATGGAAAAGCGATAAATGATTATTGTACGAAAAACGGATTTAGTGTAATTCTTCTCGGGTCAACAAAAGATCGACAGATAAACCAAACCAACGCGAAAGACCTTACAGTTAAGGTAGTTGATTTGACCGGCACTACTAGTATAAGGCAGAGTGCCGCAATAATAAAAAAATGCGCAGCAGCCATCGGCGCCGAAACCGGCTTGGCACACATTGCTTGCGCAGTCGAAACTCCAAATTTAATTTTGCTCGGTGGCGGACATTTCGGGCGGTTCATGCCATACTCAAAATTAACTTCAGTAGTTGCTATTCCACTTGAATGTTTTGGGTGTAATTGGCAATGTAAATATGGAACTACAACTTGTATAAAAGATGTTGATTATAAAATAATATCTGCCGCGTTTAATAACATGATGGAGGAGAAACATTACAAAACAACTGTTTATCTACAACCTGATTTTAAATATAGCTTTTTAAGCGGACTTCCGAAAATAGCTGAAATTAAAAACCTTTTAAATGATGAGTGCGAAGTAAAATTTCTTGAAATAAATTCTACAAGCGACTCACAAAATTTTATTGATACAATAAATCCATTTATGAAAGAAAATGTTTCAAAAACACTTTATGAATTATTCGAACTTTTTATAAGGAATGGAACTGACACAACCGAATACTCCAAATTCGAGAAGCAGTTATTACTCT
Organism: Ignavibacteria bacterium CG2_30_36_16; assembly: GCA_001873185.1. Classification (GTDB taxonomy): domain Bacteria; phylum Bacteroidota; class Ignavibacteria; order Ignavibacteriales; family Ignavibacteriaceae; genus CG2-30-36-16. The sequence continues at coordinate 9,774 of MNYQ01000234.1, forward strand.
CAAAAAATGAGGTGAAAGAATTACTAAATTCCGTTTCCAATCGTTTGAAGAATTACGCATTTGAACTTTATTTAATGGGTCTTTTGTTGGAAGCCGAAGAAAATTATGAAGCATGTTTCGAACAATATGTTTCTTCGTTACGACTCGAGAAAAATTTTCGTGTTCTATATAAATTAGCAGTTATAGCGGAGATCATCTCCATCGTTCCGTACCCGTTTTATTTGTATCAAGAGCTTCTAACATCGGGAATTGAGACGCCTGTAGTATTAAAGAAAACCAAATATTGGACCGAACTTCTGTCAATCAAAAATGTAAACAAACTAACTAATATGGTTGGGGAGTTGCCTGTTCCTGTAGAGCCACTAACAAAATTAAAAACCGCACAATCAAAACCGCTGATATCGTTTGTTCTTCCTTCTAAAAAAAGAAGCGATGGACTCTCCTCATTTTTGTCGTCACTTAAATATGCCTGTTTTGGTTTAAACTACGAAGTGCTGCTATACCTCCCTGATGATTCGGATGAAAAGTACAATAAGATAATAGAAGAACATCGAATAAAAAAAATTTTTTTTGACAAAAATATTTTGGGTAATAAAAATTCTTTTTCATGGACAAAACTCATGAATCACGGGTTTAGACATTCGGATGGGCAGTGGATAATGTATGCTTCCGATGACATCGTTTTACATCCATTCGCGGTCAACATTGCGTTACAAAAAAAGGGGGACAAAAGTATCGGCGGAATTTCATTTATGCATCGCAACACCGTTCAGGATTACGATGGGTTCTTCAAAGAATACGGATTTGAAATTTACGGCAAACGTCCTTTTATAAATTTTGGTCTTATACGGAAAGAAGCCTTTGTAAAAGTAAAAGGATTTGATGAGTCAATTATTTTCTATGCCGGTGATACCGACTTTTGCTGGAGAATTGTTGAAAGCGGGTACAAAATAGTTCCGTCCTTTCATTCTTTAGTTGAACATATAAACATTGAAGATGCAATAAAAACATTTAACTCCGGGAAAATTTACCGGATGGATACATATTGTTTCTTGAAAAAATGGAAAAGTTATATAAGTCGTTTAGAAGATAGAACGCTTGTTAAGGAAAGATTTATTTTGCCCGATATAAAAAACGTTAAAAAATATATTTTTGAAACAGCTATTAAAAACAATGCACCAATTAAAGCTATTCTTGCCGTTGATAAAGAATACGAACAATTTATAAAAACAAACTTCACGATTGAAGAAAAAACAATTAAAGTATCTGCTATAGTTTCTACTTATAATTCCGAAAGCTTTATAAAAGGATGCCTTGATGATCTTATCGAACAGTCGTTGTATAAATCTAATGAGCTTGAAATTGTTGTTATTGACTCGGGCTCGGAAGAAAACGAAGGCGCAATTATCAAAGAATATCAGAAAAAGTACTCTAATATTATTTACGAACACACTGATAAAGAGACCATATATGCGGCTTGGAACAGAGGAATAAAATTAGCGCGGGGGAAATATATTACGAACGCAAATACAGATGACAGGCATGCCGGTAACGCATTAGAAAAACTTGCCGAAGTATTGGATGGGAATGAAAGTATTGGGGTAACTTATTCCGATATGTATAAAACGATCGTACAGAATGATTTTTTTACTTCGAACAGCAAAAAGGCAGCAGTAAAGTGGATGGATTTTGATGCTGACTTACTTCTGTTTGGTTGTTTTGTGGGTCCACAGCCGATGTGGAGAAAATCGCTGCATGAAAAGTTTGGAATGTTTATTGAAGAATTGGAAGTAGTGGGTGATTATGAATTCTGGCTAAGACTGAGCCGTGACGTAAGGTTTCATCATCTTAAAGAAGTCTTGGGACTTTATTATTATTCAGAAAAAAGCGTGGAGCATAGAAATGAAAACATCACAAAAAACGAAGATGATAACATCCATGAATACTATCTAATAAAAAATATTTCAACAAATGAAGACGCATCCCGGGTTCTCTCAAAGTTAGAATTAATCGGAACAGTTAAAGAATTAAAAGATTATTACGAAAAGGCAAAAGGATTGGTTATGTTAAGGCAAAATGGATTACAAATTGAAGATCAGTTAAAATCAGTTATCGAAGACAGTAATAGTTATAATACTGAAGATCTGATAAGTACTCTCGAGCAATTGATTACTGTTCTAAAAACATCCGAAGTGCTTATAGATAAAAGAAAGTATTTGACAATTTTATATAATCTGTGCGGTATGTTTTATCTGAAGGAAAATATGGTTAACAAAGCAAAATCATCGTTCGAAAACGCATTGTCTCTAAATCCGGAATCGTCAGAATCTTGTGCGGGGTTGGGGGAAATATTTATTCATGATGAAGATTTTGATGCAGCCAAAACTATGTTTGAATGGGCAATTAAATACGAGCCGGAAAATAAGCAGGCGCTTAATCGACTAAGCGAACTAAATAATTTGGAAACACAAACTGTAGGGTTAGCAAAGGCTTCTGAAGCTAATGATGCCTTGACGAATAAACTTCACGATTTCCTTTTTGCTGTTGATTCTCTTATCGAATCTAATGAGTATGAGAAGTCATTTAATCTTTTAATCCAGGCGCAGCAGCATTTTTCAGAACTTGAGCTAAATGAAAGCACAGAATTACTACAATCTGCATTTGCAGTTTTATATGGTTTTGTACAGCTCGGCTTAAATAATGTTGCTGCGGCTAAAAACAGTTTTGAAGAAGCCTTGCAGTTAAATCCGAATTCCTCGGAAGCCTGCCGCGGTCTTGGCGAATGTTTTTTAACAAACGAATTATTTGACGAAGCAAAAACAATGCTTGAGTGGGCAGTTAAAAATGATCCTTCAAACCAAAAAGCTGTGAGCAGAATAAACAAATTAAATGAACAGCCGGATAATTCTGCCGGAATAGTTTCTTTAGTGATTGAGAAAGAAGAAGTTCTCCAGGAATCGTACAATCTTTTTTCAGCAAAAAAGTATAGTGATGCAATTGCTCTTTTAATCCATACCGAAAAATCTTTTAACGGAGAATTAAAAGCGGAAGAGAATAATGCGTTTGCATCAGCCCTTTATAATTTAAAAGGATTTAATTACTTAGCTCTAAATTTGTTAGAAGAAGCTCAGCAAAGTTTTCACAAGGCTTTGCAGCATAACCCCGAATCGACTAAAGCCTGCTACGGATTAGGTGAGGTCTTCTTCGAAAACAAGGATGATAAAGCCGCTAAAACAATGTTCGAATGGGCAGTTAAAAATGATCCTTCGGATAAATTAGCGTTAGAAGGGCTAAAGAAAACAAATAGAATTTTAAGTTTAAATGAGTTACATAATTCGTTGCTTGAATAATGGAAGTAATTAATAAAGATTATTATCAATCCGCGCTAACCTGTTTTCAATCTGGAGATTTTCAGCAGGCTGAAAATGAACTTCAAAACTTGATAAATGCAGGCGCGATTGATTATGATGTGTTTAATTTTCTGGGCGTTATTGCGCTTCATAAATGTGATTACATAAACGCCAAAGAATATTTTACCAAAGTGTTGGATGTCTATCCTCAACATCCGGAGGTAAATTACCATTACGGTTATGCACTGCAGAATCTTCAAAAGTACGAAGAAGCGGTTAAGGCTTACAAAACCACAATCAAAAATCTTCCCCAAAATTTTGACGCGCTTAATAATCTTGGATTAGCATATCTGTCCTTAAAAAATTACACCGCTGCAGAAAAATATTTTTTGCTTGCAATTCAAAACTCCCCTTCCAATCCCAAAGCGCTCAACAATATAGGCAATTTATATTTTGTTGTTGAAGAATATGGAAAAGCAGAAGAATATTATGAGTTTGCTCTTAATGGAGATTCGTCAAACAAAGATTATAAATTTAATCTTGCATTTAGTTATCACAAGGGAGGGAATTATACTAAAGCATTAAGATTATATTCTGAATTAATAAGCAAAGATAGAAACGACATTAAAATTTTGAATAATTTATCGTCGCTTTACATAACGATAAAAGAGTTTGAAAAAGCAAGAGATGTTATAAACATGGTTTTAAATATTGACGCTAAAAATAAAACTGCTCTTTATAATTTTGCAAAAACTTATGAATTTGAGGAAGATTATACCGAAGCATTAAAAATATATTCATTAATAACAACTTCTTTTGATAATGAAGTTATTGCCGGCGTTAATTGTGCGGTAATAAACTTGCTTAAAAACGATACTAATGCCGCCAGTTCAATCTTAAAAAAACTTTTTGATGACGAAGATGAAATGCTTCTCAATCTTTCAAGTGTTTGTATGCTTTCGATGCACGAGGGGCGTTTTAAGACCGCAAGAATTATATTCGAATATATTTTATCAATCAGAAACAATTTGCCCGAAGTTCATTATAATTTTTCTCATCTATTGTTTTTAGAAGAAAATATAGAAAAGGCTCTATTAGAGTATGAGTGGCGTAAGAAAAGGAAAGACTATGCCGGGCGTAATTTCACTAAACCTGAACTCACAGATCAAAATATAAACGGCAAAAGAATTCTTATTTATGATGAACAGGGAATTGGGGATATTATTCAATTCATACGTTATGCGAAATATTTAAAAGCTAAAGGAGCTTATGTAATATTCCAATGCGCATATGGTGTTGTCGATCTCATAAAAGATATTGATGGTTTAGATGAGGTAATTTCCCGTAAAAACAGAGAAGTTCCTGAAGTTGAATATGATTACCAAATTGCTTTGATGAGTTTGCCATTCTATTTTAAAACAACGCTTAACAATATCCCTTCAGAGCAGGCGTATCTAAAAGCTAACAAAAAACTAATCGAGAAATGGAACTCGTCATTAAGTGAGTATAGTGGGTTGAAAGTTGGAATAACTTGGGCGGGAAATCCCGGACACACAAACGATAAAAATCGTTCACTTAAACTTTTCCAGCTTAAAGAATTGTTTGACATTCCCGGCATACATTATTTTGCTCTTCAAAAGGGGAGCGGACTTGAGGATGCAAAAGAATTTTCAGATAAAAATTTTCACATACTTGATTCTTATATCAATAACCTTTCCGATACTGCTGCTATTGTAGATAATCTCGATCTTGTAATCTCGGTTGACACTTCTGTTGCACACCTTGCCGGGGCAATGGGCAAAAACGTTTGGGCGCTTCTGCCGTTTGCGCCGGATTGGAGATGGATGCTTAACCGGAATGATTCTCCCTGGTATCATACGATGAAGCTATTCAGGCAGCCTTTTCTTGGCGATTGGGAAAGCGTAGTTGAAAATATTAAGGTTGAGTTAAAAAAACTTGCGGGATTTGAAGATGTCGAATGTCTTGATAACGCAGTTAAAAATACGACCACAAAGAATTCAATTTATTTAGCGCTAACAAAAACCGATTATTTCGGATGGGGAACTTGCAGCAAATATTTACGGCAGGAATTAAAACACAAAATAGATTTTGTAGATATTGTTGAAGAGAGTGTTTCCGAATACAAAACTATTAGCGGCACGGTTTTCCACGCAATAAGCGACTTAAATTTCAATACTCATTTAAACGTTCGGGGCACAAAAAACATTGGCTATACCTTTTTTGAAATGGAGCCGAATGAAAAAACAATTGCAAATTCCAAAAACTTTGATTTGATTTTAACCGGGTCTTCGTGGTGTACTAATAAATTAAATCAGTATGGAATTAAAAACACAGCCACATTAATTCAAGGAATTGATCCCGTGCTGTTTTTCCCGTTACCGCGCAAGGATGATGAAAATCTTTTTGTTATTTTCTCAGGCGGAAAATTTGAACTTCGAAAAGGACAGGATATTGCTTTAAAAGCATTTCAGATACTTCACAAGAAATATCCTGATATGATTTTAATTAACACATGGTACAACATGTGGCCTCATCTAGTGGCTTCAATGTCTTTATCAAATTATATTAAATATGAAACCTCCGGCAATACGTGGAGTGATTTCATAACTCACCTGCTTGAATTAAATGATATAGATAAAACAAAAGTTATCTCGCTGCCTATTACTCCAATTACAAAACTGCGGGAGTTATATTACAAAACAGATATTGGGATTTTCCCCAATAGATGCGAAGGCGGAACAAACCTTGTGCTTATGGAATATATGGCATGCGGTAAACCGGTTATCGCATCTTACGCTACCGGGCATAAAGATATTTTAAATGAAAATAATTCGCTGCTGCTTAAAAGCATTAAACCTTTTCAATTAGAAGCTGAACAAAAAAACATAATTGATTGGGAAGAACCTGATCTCGACGAATTAATTTACAATATTGAATTCGCTTATTTTAATAGAAATACAATTAGGAAGATTGGGCAAAGAGCCGGCGAGTTCATGAAAAATTATACGTGGGAAAATACGGCGGACACATTACTAACTTACCTGAAATAATTTCCCGGGAATCTAAATGATAACACTCAGCATGATTGTTAAGGATGAGGAAAAATTTTTATCCGATTGTCTCGCCTCTGTTAGGAATGTCGTGGATGAAATGGTTATTGTTGATACAGGTTCTGCCGATAGCACAAAAAAAATTGCAGAAGAGTTTGGTGCAAAAACATTCGACTTCAAATGGACAAACAACTTTTCCGCCGCAAGAAATTTCGCGCTAAAAAACTCCACCGGCGATTGGATTTTATACCTCGACGCTGACGAGCGATTAAACTCCGGCTCCAAAGAATTGCTTCTAAAATTAGCCGCCGGCAGTAAAAAGAAAGCTTATAGCTGTATTGTTAACAGTATCGATGAAATAAAAAATCGTCCTTCAAGAATGGATTACGTTAGATTTTTCCCCAGGCATCCGTTAGTAAAATTTGAAGGCGCAGTTCATGAACAGATCATTCCTTCACTTCTTAAATCATCGCACGAACTTGTAAGGTCCGAAATTGAAATTATTCATTTAGGGTATAATATTTCCGCAGAAGAATTGAAACTAAAAGCGAAAAGAAATCTCGATCTGCTGATGAATGATTATAAAAGGAAGAAAAATTCTTACACGGCATTTCAAATTGCGCAATCGTATTCCTTAATGGGTGATGAAGCAAATGCGGTTTATTACTTTAAAATTGCGCTTCAAGATTATCAATTACTAAATGCTTACAAATCTGTATCCTATCGCTACCTTGCGGCTTACGAACTTCAAAAAATGAAATGGGATGAGGCATTAAAACTAATTAACAAAAGTTTAGATGCTGATTCGAACCAACCGTTGTCTTATCTCGTTCTTTCGCAGGTTTATCAGGGTCTAAAAGATTTTAAAGAAGCGGAGTTGAGTTGTAGAAAAGCTCTTGAAATTAACAGGAAATTAACAAGCAGCAACTTAGCCACGGATATGGTAATTATGGTAGATGAGGAATCAATTCTATATAAAGGATTAAACATCTGTTTAATAAGCGGCGATAGAGAGGCGTTTAATTTTTATTATTCAGAATTAAAATTATCCGCAAATAAAATTAATGATGAAATTGAATTCTATAACCGGTTAATAAATGACAATCAAATTCAACATGATAAATTATCACTTTACCTAAACACCATAAAAGTAGATTCGCAAATCGAACTTGTACTGGGACTGCTGAAGCATTATAAGCAAAACAAATTGATAATTATGGATGCGATGCATAAAAAATTTAGTAATAATATTCGCATATTAAATTCTCTTGCTGCCGGGTATGAGAGCATAAATGAGCGTACCAAAGCAGAGCAGCTTCTTAAAAAATCAATCACTATAGAACCGAATAACCCCGCCCCCTATTTTTTCTTAATCTCTCTTTATCTAAAAGTTAATAACATTACAGAAGCATTTAGAATAATAACAGAAATAGAAAATCAATTTAACTTTAATCCCGCAATAACAGCACGGGTTAAAGTTATAAAAGAAGAAATTAATAATTTTCTTAACTCTCAACACTAAACTTTTCAAAACGTCTACCGATAATGTAATTGAGATTTGATTCTCAAAAAACAATTAACAACCGGGCAAGGAAGCTCGGTAAATTTAAAAACACATGGAGGTATAACATGTCATTATTCAAAATCAACACCAACATTGGCGCTCTTAACGCCTACAACGCTTTAGCCAAAGTAAATTCTCAGGCTGAAAAAGCACAGCTTCGTTTAGCTACACAAAAGAGAATTAACTCAGTAGCAGACGATACTTCGGGTTACAGAGTTGGAAAAGAACTTCAAGGAAAAGTTACTTTGATGCAAGCATCACAGGGTAACATCGGTTCCGCAAAGGATATGCTTTCAACAGCAGAATCCGCTCTTTCCGCTATTAACGATCTAATCAATCAGATCAAAGGAAAAGTAGCAGAGTCGATCGATCCTTCGAAGAACAAAACTTCTCTTGCAGCAGATGTTGCCGCACTCGGAAACGAAATTGACTCAATTTTCAGCAACACCAAATTTAATGATACTGCTTTGCTATCAGGTTCAAGCTACAGCGCAGCATTCTCGTTCAGAACCGGTGTTGAAGAAACTACTTCAGTTAACTTCGGCACAATGAGCACTCTGGATCTTTCCAGTCTTACAGGCGCTTCTTCATCTACAGTTACTTCTGTTAGCGTAAGCTCAATTGAAACTGCGGTATCGAACGCTCTAGGCAGTATCGGTAATTTTTCTCAGAGATTAGACGTTAAGGATGAATACTTGACAGCTGCAATTTCTAATGCCACAGCCAGTGTTAGCAGATTGTTTGACGCTGATATGGCAATAGAACAGTTGAATGCAACAAAGGGACAAATCGGCAGCCAGGTAGCTACTTCAATGTTAGCTCAAATGAACGCCGCTCCTCAAGGCATTCTTTCTCTCTTTAGATAAGAGATAATTCTTATTCTATTTCCCTCCCGGCAGCGGGAGGGATCTTCTTATTAAACGAAACTAATCAATACGGGATAATAAATTATGTATCAGGCAGCAGCGCATAATCATAAAGCAAGACTCAATCAATATCTTGTAAAAGAAATAATGGATGCAACTCCCCAGCAGTTGATTATTAAACTTTACGATTTTGCAATTGTAAATTGCCAGAGGCAAAATCTTGTGAAAACTAACGCAGCTTTACAGGAACTTATCAATGCTCTTAGGTTTGAGGGTGAAGAAGTTGCCGATGTTGCAACCGGTTTATTAAAACTCTATCAGTTTTGCCAGGAACAAATGAGAAAAAAGAATTACGAAATTGTTTATAGAATATTAACCGACCTCAGAGACACATGGCTTAAAGCTTTAAGCGCTTATTAGGTTTAACTATGGCAATAGAATCATTAACAACATCCGGAATTAATAATTTAATTAGTTCGTATATCGACAGCGAAAATAGAAAACTTGTTACCCCTTTAAAAACAAGAAAGACAAAGTATTCTAATCTTTCTACTGCTTATAGTACTCTAAGCTCGAAACTAACATCCTTCAAATCGCTGCTGACTAATTTTAAACTAACCGGAGGCGACTCCCGTTTTGCTTACAAAAAAGCTTTTTCATCAAATATAAATTTTTTAACTGCTGCGGGTTCAACTACCGCATCTAGCGGCGCATATGATATTAGGGTTAACCAGTTAGCTAAAAATGATGTTGCCCTCTCCACTAATTTATTATCTTCAACAGCAAATGGAATAACAGGCACACATAGTTTTAAAATTTTAACCGGCGACAGCGCTGATGGTGAATTTGTTAGTAATATAGAAGTCACCTTCGATGGGACTGAAACTAATCAGGAAGTGATGGAGAATATCCGGAATGCTATAAATGCCGATCAGGCGGTGGTTACTTCGTCCGCAAAAACTGCAAGCGCATCTTATAGCGGAGGAACAAGCACATTTATAATTGATGTTAACGGAATGGAGGAATCTATTACCGTTAACGGCGGCGGTACATACGAAGAATTAATTGATGAAGTAATAAGTCGGGTTAACGAAAATATTGATGGAGTAACTGCCGAAAAAGTTTCGGATTCGCCCAGCGCAGGCGACGTAAAAATCAAATTTACTGTTAATGACACGTCAAAATATATTTCTATTTCTCACGGGAGTGGTTTTGATCTGGTAACCGATCTTGGCGTCAGCGTTACTAAAGAAAAAGGAGCCGCAGGAATTGTCACTTCGTCAACTTTCAATCCCGACGGATCAAACACACAGTTATCAATCAACTCAAAAACTACCGGTTTAGATTATAGAATTAAAGAACTTTCTGATGTTATTGGAAGCACGGCTCTATCGGCTATCGGTTTAAATCTCGGCGCCTCACGTCCCGCTTATGACCAAAACCAGGACCCCGATACAGCCGGCTTTGTTTATTCCGATATTACTTCCGCAAACAATCAGCTTAATTCAAAAATAGATTTTAACGGCTTAAACATTCAGCGGAATTCAAATTCAATTCAGGATCTTTCACCTGGCGTAACTTTCGATTTGAAAGGGGTAATGCAGGCTTCAGATACAACGGTTAGTGTTTCCGTGGAAAATGATGTGTCGGAAGTTAAAAAGCAGATAGAAGATTTTATTACAAAATTTAACGATGTTTATAAATATGCTAAAGAAAACAGCAGTGTAAATTCTGGTAACCGGGGCGCCTTCTATTCCAATGCTAACGCTGCAAAAATTATTAGTGAGTTAACATCGCTAACCTATACGCAAATTGAAGGAATACAAACAGGAAATCTTAGTTACCTTACACAATTGGGAATATCGTTCTCCACATCAAATGGGCTAAGTATTTCCGAACCGACAGTTTTAACCGAGAAACTGACAAATAACATGGACCAGGTTGAAGAAATGTTTAACTCAACCAACGGTATTGCTAATAAACTTTATGATTTTGTTAATCCATATCTTGGCGTGGAAGGTTACATCGCACAAGCTCAGGATTCTGCAGATGACGGGGCGTCCTACCTCGGCGATAAAATTACATCTGTTCAATCAAGAATAGATAAAAGAGCTCTTGTTCTCAGAAATAAATACGAACGATTACAGGCACAGTTGGCGGCAATGATGTCCAGCCAAAGTTTAATAGCTTCATTAAGCGGAAACTTCTTTCAATAATTATGCTTGAAGATATAGTTAAAAATATTATTTTATTACTCGACGATGTTATTCTTTGTTTGAATATGCTGGACGAAAATAACTTTGACGAACTTTATCCGCGTATAGTTTTGGAGATGAAGGAAGTTCATTCGATAAAGCAGATGCTGCTTTGCGATTATTCGTTAGAGGTGTTGTATAAATATAATCCGGAATTTTCCGAAAAGACTAAACTAATTAAAATAAAGTTCGATAATATTATTAAGTTTAAGGAAAGAGAGCAGGCAGAAATATTAATGCAGCTCCAGAAAATGCAGAATCAACGAAAATTAGCAAACTATAGGTGATAAATTGGAAATAAAGCCCCTTTCTAACAACCCTTACTTAAATAAGGATGTTGCACAGTTAAAGAAAGGCAAGGATGTCGAAGAAAATACAAGAGCAAAGGACCGGCTCGAACTTTCAAGTGAAGCTTTGCATTTAAAGAGCGACGATCTTGATCTAAAGAAACTTGATGCAATAAAAGCAAAAATTGCAAATAAATATTACGATTCCGAAGAGGTTATTGGAAAAGTTGCCGACGCTATTCTGAAAGAAACGCTTCCCCAATAATCCAATCCGTTTTTCCCCTCCTAAATTTTAGCAGCCTTTGGTAAAACGAAGGTTGCTAATTTACATTCAAATCTTTATAATTAAACCACACAAATAATTAATCATTATTCTTCTGCCATGTCTTCTGATGAAGTTCAAAATAACAAACTGCAAATACTTGGTAAATTATCTGCCAGTCTTTTGCACGAAATTCGAAATCCACTCTCGGCTATCAAATTAAATCTTGATTATCTGAAGATGATTCAAAATGAACTTCCGGCAGAAGCGGTTGAATCGGTTGCGGGTTGTGCCGAAGCTGTTCAGCGAATTCAACATTTGATTGATATGCTTCTCGATTTTTCGCGCAAAGGAAGTAACAAAACTTCCGACTGTTCTTTAAATGATGTAACATTGCGCGCAATTGAAATTGTACATGGAAATTCCAGCAGGCTGAATATTAACCTCAACCATACTCTTTATTCCGGTTCGCTTAAACTTCGCATAAATAAAAGTAATCTTCTACAGGTTATGATAAATTTAATAACAAATGCAATTGAAGCGTGCGAGAATAAAGGAAATGTAATGGTTAGAACATACCTTAACAAAGACCGCCGAATTATTTGGGAAGTTGAAGACGATGGCGTAGGTATAAACGAAGAAGATAAAGAAAAAATATTCAAAGATTTTTTTACAAAAAAAACGGCGGGCACGGGTCTTGGGTTAAGTGTTTGCAGAATGATTTTAGCGGAGTTTAATTCGGAGCTTGATTTTGAAAGTAAAGAGGGCGATGGAACAAGGTTTTTTATTAAATTTAATTCGGAATTGGTGATTGATTAAATGGATACAAGAATATTAATAATAGATGATGATAACCTCGTTTGCATATCATTAAAAAAAGTTTTACAAAAACTCGGTTACGAAGCAGATTATTGTATGGAAAGCGGCGAGGCTTCCAATCGTATAGAATCATTTATGCCGGATGTAATTCTTCTCGACATTTATCTTACTACACATAACGGCTTGGAACTGCTCAAAGAATTCCAAAAAAAATTCCCAACTATTCCCGTTATTATGATTACAGGATACTCGGATGTAAAAATTGCCGTCACGGCAATGAAGTCAGGGGCGTATGATTTTTTATTAAAACCGATTGATCTCGATCAGCTAAAAATCATACTCGATAGGTGCGTTGAAAATTCGACTTTGAAAAGAGAAGTTAAACGCCTTCACGATATGTTGAAAGAAAACGAAATAACCCCGGGATTTTTTGGGAAAAGTAAAAAAATACAAAATCTTATTTCTTCTGTGGAACGGTTGGCAAAAAGCGCCGACACTACAATTTTGATTGAGGGCGAAAGTGGAAGCGGAAAGGAAGAATTTGCAAAGTATATTCATCAGCAAAGTCCCCGCCGTAATGCGGCTTTTATACAAATAAACTGCGCAACAATTCATAGAGAGCTTGCCGAAAGCGAGTTGTTCGGGCACGAGCGCGGGGCATTTACCGGAGCTGCGCAAAAAACAAAACTTGGTAAATTTGAACTTGCGAACGGCGGTACAATTCTGCTTGATGAAATCGGCGAACTATCAATGGACATGCAGGTAAAACTTTTACGTGTGCTGCAGGAGAGAAAGTTTTATCGTCTTGGAGGAGAAAAAGAAATCACAGTGAATGTTAGAATTCTTGCTGCAACAAACCGTAACCTCGAAGAAGAAGTAAAGAAAGGAAATTTTAGAGAAGACCTCTATTACAGACTTAACGTGGCAAAAGTTATCGTGCCGCCTCTTCGGGAAAGAAAAGAAGACATCCCGCTGCTTGCATTTTCTTTTATCCAGGAATTTGCTCAAAAATTTGGGCATGATGTAAAGAGCATTTCGCCCGGAGCGTTAGAGATTTTGAAAAATTATTATTGGAAAGGAAACATAAGAGAATTACGCAATGTAATTGAGCGTGCAATGCTACTAATGGAAGAAGATGAATTCCGCGAACGTCATATCAGTTTTATAGCAGAGCAGACGAAAGAATCGGTTGAATTAGCGGATAAATTTGTGTTTAAAATTCCGCCCGGCGGTGTGAAAGCCAATGTGGTAATCAAAACTTTAATTCTTCAAACGCTAAAAATTACAAATGGAAATCAAGTTCGAGCGGCAAAATTACTCGGGCTTTCTCGTTCAAAACTTCGCTACCGGATGGAACAACTTGGAATTGAAGTAACAAAAAATATTGGCGAATAAAATTATTTCTTCATTGGAGCTCATTTCCGTTCGATTTATTAGGCGGAAGTATTGACTAAAGCCTCTCCTTTTCTTTTCTATCTTTTCACCGTTCGTCCGTTGGCTAACGAACGAACGGCAGTATTGTTTCTGAATTAAGTTTCTAATAACTATAAGTAAAACAGGAAAACTTTTAATTAATGGACGGAAAGCAAACACTCCTTTCATTAGAATTGAATTGAATTGAAAAATGTTTCAAGTATAATTTTAAAACAAAATTCTATACCTTAAAATTATTAGCCGTATTGAATATTACTCTAAATGTACTTCCTTTGTCTTTTTCGCTTTCTACATCTATTTGTGCATTTAATATTTCCACATATTTTTTTACCAGCGCCAAACCCAATCCCGTCCCCTCATAACGGCGTGTATAGCCGAACTCTTCCTGGCTGAAGGGTGTAAATAAATTTGAAATATATTCCTTCGAAATGCCTATTCCGGTATCAATGACAGATACGGCTGTTTGATTATTAATGTTTTGAAGTAACACTTTTACTTCGCCGCTGGCAGTATATTTTATTGCATTTTCGATGAGATTAGAAAAAATTTGCCCAAGTATATATCGATCGCCGATTATTGATGCGTTTTCCGATTCATCGGAGTATGTAATATCCAGACCCTTGGTCCTTGCTTTCGAATAAAACTCGAGCACAATATCGTCAAGTATATCTTTATTAAGATCGATCATTTCCAATTTAACTTCAAAATTACCGGTTTGCAGTTTGGAAAGATTTAAGAGCAGTTCAATCGTTCTGATAAGTCTGTTTGCGCTAGTATCAATTATTTTAAATGACGAAGCCAATTCCGGCGGAATTTTATCTTCTACTTCTTCTCTAATTAAACCTGTAAAGGAAAGGATCGAATTAAGCGGTGTCCTTATTTCGTGAGAAATCTGTGCAATAAATTCTGATTTTAGGTTATTCGCCTGCTCAGCATTTTCTTTTGCAAGTATAAGTTGTTCTTCCTGAAGTTTTCTTTTTGTTATGTCTTCGTTCACGCTTAAAAAATTGGTTGTTTTTCCAAGAGCATCTTTAATCGGTGAGATGGTTGTTTCTTCCCAATAAATAGAGCCGTCTTTTCTTTTATTCTCATATTCTCCATGCCACTCTAAGCCGGAATTTATTGTGTTCCATAATTCATGAGTAAATCTTGTATCGTTCTTTTCGGTTTCTAATAAGTCCGGTCGTTTCCCGATTACTTCACTCAAAGAATAACCGGAGATTTTTTCAAACATTGGGTTCACATAAACTATTTTGCCTTCTGTGTCCGTTACTATTATATTTGCCGAACTTTGTTCAACAGCGCTTGACAACATTCTTATTCGCTGCTCTGCAAACTTCATTTTGGTTACGTCTCTTAATATCACCGAATAGTAAACTTCTTGGTCAACGCTAAAATGAGCTATAGATGCTTCAATAGGAAACTCCTCGCCGGTTTTACGCAAAGCATATAAATTAGTAAGCGGACCTCTAATATTTTGAGCCCCGTTTTTGAATTTATTTATAAGTGCATCGTGTTCAGTTCTAAATCGTTCCGGAATCAGGCGGGCTAATTTTTTTCCGATTACTTCTGCGGCATTATACAAAAATATTTTTTCGGCGGCGGTGTTAAAGATTACGATATTAAAATTGCGGTCAATAGTAATTACTGCATCCATTGCAGAATCTATCAACGCCGATAAGCGGCGCTCGCTGCTTAATATTTTTTTCTCTGCATTTTTCTTCTCGGTAATATCCCTTATCACCACTACCAATCCCGAAATGTTTTTTCTATCGTCAACAATCGGAGATACATCAAGCAGCACCGGGATTTCATCTCCACCGGCGTTTACGATAAAAAAATCAACGCTCTTTTGTTCATGTTGATTAAAAGGTGAATTTAAAAGAAGAGATTGAGTTACATTTATGGTATCGTTTCCGGAACGAATATAAATAACATCTTGTGCATTTTTATCAACCACTGATTCGTTAGACAACGACAATAGTTTTTCCGCCGCCGTATTTAGAAAAATAATTTTGCCGGTATCATCTGTGGCAATAACAGATTCGCCAATACTTTTTAATGTTGTAAGAAGCCAGCGTTCATTTTCTTTTACTTTAATTTCAAGTTTGTGTTTATTATATGTCATCTCGATGGTTGTCTGAAGCTCTCTTTCTTCAAACGGTTTTATCAGATAACCATAAGGTGATGTAAGTTTAGCGCGTTCTAAAGTTGTATCATCAGCATAAGCCGTTAAGTAAATTATTGCAGCGTCCATTATATTATTTATTTCTGCTGCTGCTTCTATTCCGTCTATTTCACCGGGAAGATTTATATCCATTAAGATCACATCCGGTTTAAAATGCAGAGCTAAATCAATTGCTTCAAGTCCGGTGGCGGCGATTCCAACAATTTTATAACCAAGGTCAATTAGATTTTCAGACATATCCATTGCGATAATCCGTTCATCTTCAACAATAAGTACAGAAATTTTTTCGGACGCGGTAATGCTCATAGATCACCTTTGAATTTTAAATTAAATAATGTGCCCTTTTTACTTGACGATGATATTTTGCCGCCTAATTGTGCAGCCAAAGTGTTAACAAGTTGAAGTCCCAAAGATTCAGTGTTATAAATGTCCAATTTTTCCGGTAAGCCGGCGCCATTATCGGACACTTTAAGATGATAATATTTTCTTCTTTTAAGAAGACTTATTTGCACGGCGCCCATTCTTCCTTCGGGGAAAGCATGTTTTAAAGCATTGGAAACAAGCTCGTTAACTATAAGTCCGCATGGTATTGCAGACTCAATTCCAAAAGATACATCATTCACTTTCAACACAACACTAATAAGATTTGTATTTATAGAGTAACTGCGCACGAGGTAATCGACAAGACTTTTTAAATAATCGGCAAAATTTATCACCATAAAATCTTTCGACTTGTATAATTTTTCATGAATTAGAGCCATGGTTTTAACACGATTCTGGCTTTCCCTTAATAATTCTTTTACTTCAGTATTCACTATTGCGCGCGCTTGAAGATTTAGCAAGCTGCTTATTACCTGCAGATTGTTTTTAACCCGGTGATGAATTTCCTGCAATAAAATTTCTTTTTCCTTTAACGAAGATAGCAATTTACTTTCAGCAACTTTTTTATCGGTTATTTCATTAACGAATCCTTCAAAGTACAATACTTTTCCCTTCAAGTCTTTTATTGCATGCGTTGTTAGTTGAACCCAAATAACTTTCCCGCTTTTGATTCTCCATAAAAACTCGTACTCACCCTGCTTAACGCTTTTGTCAAGTTCTAAAAGCATCTTATTAAGTTCAAGTTCTTCAAAAAAGACATCTTTGAAAAGATTAACTTGTTTAATTTCTTTGTTGCTCTCATATCCCAGTATTTGTGCGAAAGCTGTATTGGCAGTAATGATATTGCCATCCGGATCAACCTGAAAAATTCCGATATTAGCATATTCAAATATATCTTTAAATTTTCCTTCCGATATTCTCAGCTCCTCTTCAAAGCGTATGCGTTCCATTGCTCCGGCACAGTGATCTGCCAGCGCTTCAAGAGTTATCAAATCACTATTTGTATAAGCGTTGGTTTTATAACTGTGGATTGATAAAATGCCGATGTTGTTACCATTATGTTTAATCGGGACCATCAAAATTGCCGCGGAGATTTTATTTGTATCGCCGAAAGAATTAAACAAATCTTCTGGCAGCGCTGTTTCTTTTTCGATATATAAAAAAGCTCCTTCATTGAGCACTTTACGCGCCGCTCTTGAAGGAGTTTTTATTTTCGTTTCATTTGAAAAATCACGCCTAATCCCACCAATTGTATCAATCATTAAAACCGGATACATTATATCTTCTTCTTGTGAATAAAGATCCAAAGCGCAGGCATCCCACCCTATAAGTAATTTGGCTTTCTCCGCAATTATTAAAGCAGCTTCCTTTACCGACCGTGACGACGAAAGTTTCTTCCCCAGATGCGCAAATGCGGCGCTTGCCGATTCCGCGCGAATACGATCGGTAACATCTCTCGCTACAAAATGAAACCCGTGTACTTTATTGTCAACCAAAATTAAAGCACCGTTTTGACCAAGCCATTTAATTTTTCCGTCTTTAGTATATGCAGGATATTCTATATATGAAGAATGTTGTTTTGTAAGGAGCTGTTTGTAATAAAATCTTGCAACTCGTTTGATATGGTCGGGGTGAATAAAATCTTTATAATTTCTCCCTTTAATTTCATCAAACTTATAACCAACAATATTTAATGCTGCCGGGTTTGCAAATGTATAGTTACCAGCATGGTCAGTAGTAAAAATTATATCGATAGCATTTTCGGCAATTTCTCTATATTTTTTTTCCGACTCAACCAACGCTTCTTCTGATTTTTTCTTCTCCGTTATATCTCTCACAATTGCCTGCAGCATATCGCCTTCGGCAATATCGAGTTTATTTAAACTAACTTCTGCATCAAATAAAGAGCCGTCTTTTCGTTTTTGCAGCCACTTAAAAAACTGCGGTTCACCTTTCAAAGCAGCTTTAATCTTTTCTAAAGCAATTAACCTGGAAGCAGAACCATCGGGCTGTTCGGGCGGAGACAATTCGTAAGTTTTTGTCCCAATAATTTCTTCACGCGTACAATTAAACATTTCTAAAGTCTTCGTATTGCAATCGATAAACCGTTCCCCGTTCATTATAAAAATTGCATCGTGCGCGGTTTCAAATAAGAACCTGTATTTTTTCTCGCTTTGCCGCACCTTGCTTTCGGCTTCTTTAGAAAGAGTAATGTCTGATTGTGTTCCGATCATCCTTAGCGGCTGCCCGATAGCCGAGCGAGTAATTACTTTTGCACGTGAAAGCATCCATCTATACTTTCCATTTTTACATAACATTCTATATTCGCTTATAAACCTGGGAGTTTTATTTTTAATATGAAGAAATATCTTTTTATAAACCTCCCGTCTATCATCCGGATGTATTCTTCTATCCCATTCGACAAGTTCATTGGGTATCTCATCGTCGTTATAACCGAGCATCTCCTTCCACCGCTGAGAAAAATATACCGTATTATTTTTAATATCCATTTCCCACACACCGTCTTCGCTCCCTTCAAGCGCAAACAACCAGCGTTCGCGGCTTTCCTGAAGTTCGTGTTCTTTATTTTTCTGCACAGTGATATCGCTTAAAACAATCACATATCTTTCGGCGCCGGTTTCAAATATCAGAGAACCTTTTACCTCAACCGGTAGATACACGCCGCTCTTTTTTACATAATTAGCTTCGATGTTAAATGGTTTCCCGCCGGCGGTTGTAATTTTAAATAATGAAAATTTATACTGCTCATCGGGATGAAGATATTTGTCCGGCGTTAAACCAATAAACTCATCACAGGTATATTCAAGCATCTTGCATACTGCCGTATTGGCTTCAATCACTTTCCCACATTTATCGGTAATAATTAATCCGTCGCTAAAAGATTCAAATACCTTTTTATAAAGTTTTTCCTTAACAACAGATCTTTGCTTCCCTGCTCGCCGCTTCTTTTTATCCGGGACTATTATGCCCTCTAATTTTTTATAATTTTTTGAAATTGATTTTGTGACTGCATCCGGCAGTTGTTCGAGATCATCATTAGTTATATAATAATCTGTGCCGGCTTTAAGATATTTTGCAGCAGTCCTTTTATCACGTGAAGAAGTAACAATAATAAATGCTGCGTATTGATGGATTGCCCGCAAATCGGAGAGTGCATCAAGAGCTTTGTAATCGGGGTTTGCAAAATGAAAAACAACAGCCGAAGGAACAATATTTCCAAGAAGGTTTAAATATTCATCTTTACCGGCAGCGGCATAAAAAGAAATCCTCATTGTCAGCTTTTTAAGCGCCATCTGGATTGATTCACGATCCTTCCCGGAATTATAAAGAATAATTATATTTTTTTTACGACGCATTGAGTTCCGAATTGAAATTTTATTTCGTTAATCTGTTTTGCGCTTGCAATGTGCAATAAAAACAAACAATTATCAATGTGTTTGGAAGATTTTATAAGAAAGATCGCTGTCTTTTGAAACTTAACACTCAAGCACGAACAAAATTTGTCAGAATATTAGCTCATTAAAAGATAAATCAGAATGAATGAAGATGAATTGCTGAATGTATTTCATACAATCCGTCCCCTAGCTAACAAACTAAAAGGCAATGACAAAAAAAGTCTTTTCAAAGTAAACTCATTTATATCCGCATAAAAAATTCTTCGCTTATTGATGGAATTTCCCTAAATTTAATTTGAATTTATTAATTAACAAAAAGCCGGAGGTTTTAATGGATAACCAGATTCTACAAAACGAAAAAGCCGATGTAATAAAAGTCGGCGATTGGGTTCTCACAATGCTGATATTGGCAATTCCGCTCGTTGGTTTTATAATGCTCTTTGTTTGGGCATTCGGATCGGGCACTAATCCCAGCAAAGCCAATTTTGCCAAAGCAGCTTTAATATGGGTTGTTATAGGAATTGTGCTGTCGATTTTATTCTTCTCTGCATTCGCAGCATTATTTACATCGGCGCTGAGCGGAAGTTAAAAAAATCACTATTAGCAAACTACGCCTTCAAGGTTTTGTTAAAATAATTTTAATATTACACTTGAAGGCTGCTTGTCTTTTATAGTGAAAACCCCAACCAAATAAATTAGTTGTGGCATAGAAGGTTTAGGAAGAATTACTAAAGCACCTTCCGTAATAACGTTGGTCGTAACTCTGTTTCGACTGAAAAGACAACAAATAGAAAAAAAATCTATGGGCGATTCAGAGAATCTCCCTGCTGTTTTCATCTTTTTGCGCAAGATGAGTTGCCAAATAATATTTTTGATTTATATCAGAGGAAACTAAGCTAAAGATATCGTCATTAATGTTTTTATCTTCCTGCAAAAGCAGTTAAAAAAATTCAAACTCCTCAATATTTTAGCAATCACCTGCTTCGTTCCAATCTTCTTATTCGATGCAAGCAAGCAGCCATTAGCGCCTGAATTCTTATCCTTAAATATGATGTTTCCGTTCCGTCGAATAACTAGACATTTCGAAAGAGTTATAATAAACCCAAAAGAACTTTCTAAACAACTACTAAAAATAAATTCATTCTTTCCGATAATAAAAGTAAAACTGATTTAATTAGTAATTTTTATCGGAGTAAAGAGAATGAATGAAAAAGTCGAAGCGAAAAACGATTTAACTGAAATTTTGCAGCTTGTTAGTTTTTTGATCGGGAATGAAGAATTCGGCGTTGAAATTTTATACGTGCAGGAAATTAATAGAATGCTTCCTATTACTAAAGTACCCAACGCTCCCGAATTTGTTGAAGGTGTTGTAAATCTTCGGGGTAGAGTAATTCCGGTGATAGACCTTCGCAGAAAGCTTGGGATGAGTAGAAAAGAGCATGATAAAAATACTCGCATCATTGTGGTTGAGGTAAATGGCAACACAATTGGCTTTATTGTAGACGCAGTAAAAGAAGTAGTGAGGATACCCACAAGTATAATAGAGCCGCCGCCAGAGCTTGTTGCCGGTGTTGATGCAGAATTTATAAGATCAGTTTGCAAGTTAGAAGACCGGCTTCTGATCTTAATAGACCTAACAAAAATAATTTCGACTAAAGTTTACGACGAACTTAAAACAGTAGCGTAAATAATTTTCCAATTTCTGAAAAAGCATTTAACATGCCGGTTTTTTTTTCGATAATTAAATATGATAACTTTTTTGGAGAAAGAATATGAAAAATAAGTTTATATACTCAATATTTTTTTCAGCAGCAGCAGTGATTTTTGCCGCCCAATTATCGTTTGCATTTATTGTTAACATAGCATCAGCGCCAGGGCCTGATGATGCGGCGTATTTACCGTTTGCCGAAGTGATGCCGGCGCCGGTTGGCGGTCTCGAAGCTCTCTACAAAAAAATTAAATACCCCAACATCGCAAAACAAAGCGGGTTAGAAGGCAAAGTTTATGTTCTTATATATGTAAACGAAAACGGGGGCGTGGATGATGTGAAAGTAGTGAAGAGTTTAGGCGGCGGCTGCGATGAAGCTGCAATTGATGCTGTAAAACAAACAAAATTTTTACCCGGAAAAAACAAAGGCGCTTCTGTTAAAGTTAAGCTGTCTCTATCAGTACACTTTAAGCTTCATTAAAATATTAGAAAACTAATTAGGAAAAAAAAGCCATGTCTTGGTTTAGTAATTTGAAATTCGTAAATAAAATCCAGGGGGGATTTTTCGCATTAGCAGCGGCATCAACAATTGTTGTCGGACTTGGTTTCTACCAGCTGCTGAAAATGTCAGATGTAAAAGATCAAATATTCGAGGATTACGTTCGCCCGCAGGTTAGGATTGAAAAAATTTATTCCAATTTTCAGAAAACACAATTTATAATGATGCAGTTTTCGATGGAAGTTTTTGCTGCAAAATTTAATAAGAATGCCGGTGAATACACAAAGTTAAAAGAGGAAATTGACAGCTCGATTGATACACTGCTCAATTCTGAATTAGATGAAGTAATTACGTCTCATTTAACTGAAATAAAGAATGTCTGGTCTGAGTATAAAAACCTTGTTGCAGATGCAATCTTAAGCGCTTCGATAACGCAAAACTATGAAATGGCTTCCGATATAGCAACAACTTCTGGAGAGGAAGTAGGCGAAAAATTATTAACCAAATTTAACAAAATAAAAGAGTCGCTTAATGCTAAATCCGAAGAACTTGATCTTAAAGTTAGCGACACGGTGAGCAGTGCGCTGATGCAGACGATATTCGGGGCAATAATCGGCTCAATAATTTTTATAATCTCGGCATTCTTCCTTGCCCCCGCCATTAGCAAACCGATCAAAAAACTTAAAGACGTTGTAAAAGAGTTTTCACTTGGCAATTATGACGCTAATATCGAAATAAAATCAAAAGATGAAATGGGTGAACTTGCAAATCTTTTTAGAGAGCTAAAAGATGCGCAGAAAGAAAAAATTCTCGCCGCCGAAGCAATTGCGGCAGGTAATATCAGCCGTGTTAAACTTGCATCTGAAAAAGATGCTCTTGCGATAGCATTTAATAAAGAAGTAGAAACAATTGAAGATTTATTAAAAGAAGCGGATACATTAATAAATTACATAAAAGTGGGTAACCTTAATCAAAGAGGTGATACTGAAAAATTTTCCGGTGAATGGCGCAAACTTATAGAAGGCGTAAATTCAATTCTTGAAGCTTTTATTTTGCCGCTTAACGGTTCAGGCGAAGCTCTTGAAAGAATGGCAAATGGAGACCTTACATCAAAATTAAACGGCAGTTATCAAGGCTCGTACAAAGCGATGCAGGATAATATAAATTATCTTGGCGATTCCCTTGCCGCCGCTCTTGGCGAGGTTTCCGACAGCGTGTCTGCTGTGGCAAACTCGGTTCAGCAAATTTCTTCGGGCACTGAAGAAATGGCTGCCGGCGCGCAGGAGCAAACGCAACAGTCAGCCGAAGTTGCCGGCGCTGTTGAGCAGATGACAAAAACAATAATGGAAAACACGAAGAATGCATCCTTCGCCGCCGAAACCGCAAAACAAGCGGGCGAAAAAGCAAAGGAAGGCGGCAGTGTTGTTAAAGATACAATAACCGGAATGCTCCGGATTGCCGAAGTGGTTCAGAAATCCGCAATAACTGTAGAAGCTCTCGGAAAAAGCAGCGATCAAATTGGTGAAATTGTTCAGGTGATTGATGAGATTGCCGATCAAACAAACCTTCTGGCGCTTAACGCTGCAATAGAAGCCGCCCGCGCCGGCGAACAGGGAAGAGGATTTGCTGTGGTTGCCGACGAAGTTCGTAAATTAGCCGAACGTACGACTAAAGCAACCAAAGAAATTGCAACGATGATTAAACGAATTCAGAAAGATACCGGCGAAGCAGTACATGCAATGCAGGAAGGCACCGAGGAAGTTAAAAAAGGGAAAGATATGGCTAACCGTGCCGATGAAGTTCTTCGTGAAATTATTATTGGTGCAGAAAAAGTTACCGACATAGCGGCGCAGGTTGCCGCCGCAAGTGAAGAACAGTCAAACGCAGCAGAACATATCAGCCAGAATATTGAAGCTATTAGCAGCGTTACACAACAAAATGCTTCGGGGATTCAAGAAATTGCTCGTTCTACGGAAGATTTAAACCGTCTGACAATGAATCTTGAACAGTTGATTGGAAAGTTTAAGATCGCAACGGATAAAAACAAAACTGAAAAAGGAAACTTAGCTGTTAGATCAAACGGTAAAGTTGTTAAATATTAAAAAGCCAATTTATTAAAAACTGTCCATCAGGAAGCTTAAACCTCAGTAATATTTAAAGGCTGCTCTATTCTTTAATAGGGCAGCTTTTTTTAATTCTTTTAAATACAGTTAATAATTATTAACTTTAATCAGTCTTTCTTTCTTAAGTCTCTTTGGATTAAATTTTCGCTTCGTGCAGCGGGATAACTCATTAAAATTGTTCTTGTATTTTTAAGTATTTAACAAATAGGATTAATATGACTTTAAAAAGATCTAATAATAAAATGATAGCCGGTGTTTGCGGAGGTTTAGCCGAATGGCTTGGATGGGACGCAACAATTGTTCGTATTGCATATGTACTCATCTCAATTTTCAGTGCTGCTTTTCCCGGAATTCTTGTTTATATAATTTTATGGCTTGTAATGCCTCCCCCGGATAGTTTTTCAGAGTGATGGAGAGATATTCTTGAATGCATTAATTTCATTGAGTGTACTTCGACACTCAATGCTTTGTCATTTTTAACGTCATCAGTTACATGGCACTCTAAAAATAATATTTTGCGCAATGACGGGAAATCCATTATGGTACGGGCACAGTTATGAAATAAAAATTCAATATATAACAGCGCTATTAATCCCGGCTTCAATATTAACATTAAACATCAAACGCTCAACATTAAACAGCTAACGTCAAATGTGAAATATCAAACACTCACCACCAAACACTCATCATCAAATTTCATCCTTTAGCTAACGGTTAAAATTCCGACATACACAATCGTTCAATCCTCTAATTCGTCAATTTCATTCAAACAATTCATTTAGTAAATTTGCATCCCAAACATTCCTGGAGATATTTTGATTTTATTACCCGGCGGAAGCGAACAGGTTAAATATTTTCTTAACCACTATGGCGCTTCGGGCAAAAACATTTTAATGATTGGAGCAGGCACAGTTGAGGCGGCAAAAATTGTACTGCAAAGTCTTGAAGCAAATATTGAAATTATAGTAGAAGACCACGAATCACTTATGGTTGCACGCCTAGCATCAGAAAAAATGCCGGCTATTTCATCAAAGCTTATGGATTTTGAACACACTGATTTTAAAAATAATCAGTTTGATGCTGTGTATGCTCAAGCTTCTGTTTCAGATGTTAGACGGAATAAAATAATAAAAGAAATTAAACGTATATTAAAACCGGATGGCATCATCTGTATTGGTGAAGTTGTTAACTTAACGAAACAACCGCCGCCATTTGTCCTGGATATATGGAATCATTCCGACCTAAATCCCTTGTTCATTGATGAAGTATCCGCTTATTATGAACAACGCAACTTTGAAATATTTTGGGAAAAAGATTTGTCGCACACATTAAAAGATTTTTATTCAGACAGTGCAAAACTATTAAATGAAAACCTTGACAAATTGGACACGGGTGAAAAATCATACAATAAAAGAATACTGAATAAAATAAGTCACGAGTCGAATGCATACTTAAATCTCGGCGGCAGTTTACACATCGGTTTTAAGTTAATTATGGCAAGAAAAAATGAATATTAAAAAGGGTGATCTTTTAGAATTTGAAATAGAAAAATATGCGTTCGAGGGGAAAGGAATAGCAAAGGTAAGCCGTGATATATTTTTCCCCGGACAAGAAAACGATGAAGAAAAAAAATATGTGGTTTTTGTTGAGGGTTCGTATCCGGGCGATAAAGTAAAAGCAAAACTTTTGAAGATCAAAAAAACATTTGCCGAATCAAAAGCGGTTGAAATAATTTCGCCTTCGCCGGAAAGAGTTAATGCCGAGTGCAATTACTTTGGCACCTGCGGCGGATGCAAACAGCAGGACTTGAAATACTCATCCCAAACAAAATACAAGCAGCAGCAGGTTGAAGAAATATTTCCAAGAATGGGCGGCTTAAAAGATTTTGAAATTGAACCGATACTTCCGTCCGATATAATTTTTCATTATCGCAATAAAATGGAATATTCTTTTAGCGATAAAAGATGGCTTACTATAGACGAAATAAAATCGGGTGAAGTCGTGGACAGAAATTTTGCTCTCGGTCTTCACATTCCAGGCATGTTTGATAAAGTACTCGATATAAAAAAGTGTTATCTTCAGTCACCGGTAAGCAGCAAAATACTAAACTTAACCCGTGACTTCTTTAAAACCCGCGGCGTCTCTATTTATTCGACAAAAACACATGATGGATATCTGCGGAATCTCGTTATTAAGTGTTCGCACAATGCTGATGATCTGATGGTAAATCTTGTTACTTCTTCCGAAGATGATGAATTGATGAAAGAGTACAGTTCCTATCTACTGAAAGATGTTCCCGAAATAAAAACAATTGTAAACAATATCAACATAAAAAAAGCTGCAGTCGCAGTGGGTGATTATGAAAAAGTTTTTTACGGCAGCGGTTTTATATATGACTATATCGGAAATTACAAATTCAGAATCAGCGCCAACTCATTTTTTCAGACAAACACTTTTCAGGCAGAACACCTTTACGACACGGCATTAAAATATGCTGAGTTAACAGGAGAAGAAATAGTTTACGATCTTTATTCCGGCGCAGGCACAATATCAATTTATATTTCCGGTAAAGCAAAAAAAGTTTTTGCGTTTGAAACAGTTGAATCAGCCATAGCAGATGCTCACGAAAATGCGCTGTTAAATAACGCCGGCAATGTTGAGTTCATTACTGCCGATTTATATAAAAGCTTTCTTCCTATAGTTAATGAAAACAGCATACCACTGCCGGATGTTGTAATTATCGATCCGCCGAGGAGCGGCATGCATAAAAACACTTTGAGTGATGTTGTAAAGCTTCAGCCTAAAAAAATTGTATACGTTAGTTGTAACCCAACTACACAGGTTAGAGATATTAAAATGTTTACGGAATCCGGATACCGCTTAGTAAAAATAAAACCTGTTGATATGTTCCCGCATACTTATCATATTGAAAATGTGGCGCTTCTTGTGCGGGATAAATAACCGAATTCAAAATTATAAATGCCTTACGCCAATTTTAAATTAATGGAATAAATATGAAATATATTGTTACTCTTTTGTTACTGCTCCTAATCGTCCATACTTCATTTGCGCAGGAAGGTCTTTACACTAAAATTAAACGGATGGTAGATTCAGTGTCAACAGGAAACCTTGCAACACACATTAAAACCCTTGAGTACGCAGGCGGGCACGAAAGCCGCGTTAATTTTACACCGGGCAATGATTCGGCTGCTGTTTACATTTATAACACAATGAAAAATATTTCCGGTTTAACTTCCGTTGAAGCCGACACTTTTTTTGCTGCCGCAGCAGATACTCCTTTTAATGCAAAACCTCTTTATAATATTGTTGCTACTATTAAAGGGACAGATACAACCGGTTATTACGTGCTGGGTGCGCACTTCGATTGTTCGGCAAGCCGGATGGGTTCGTCGGTTTGGAATGCACAGTGGCAGACAATTAAAGCTCCCGGAGCTGATGATAATGCAACGGGTGTTGCTTCATTATTTGAGGTTGCCAGAATATTATCCGATACCGCTAATCATTTTATTCCACAGCACACAATTAAACTTGTAGCATTTGCCGCAGAAGAGACCGGTCCCGCTTATGAAGGGCATCATCTCGGCAGTTTACATTTTGCCGAACAAGCGAGTTTAAACAGTGAGAATATCTTGGGAGCGATTTCGCTTGATATGGTGGGCTATAATGACAATTACAATTACACAGCGGTTGTTTCGAATACAACATCTCAATGGCTTGGCGGAAAAATTACAGCGGCAAACAGTCTTTTTAATCTCGCATTAAAAACAAATTCATCGCCATTTCCTTACGCTACATACAGTGACCACGCATCATTCTGGGATTATAATTATGCTGCCATTCTTCTAATAGAAAATGCTCCGCCGTGGAACAACGGTTCGTTTTATCAAGCAAATCCATATTATCACACATCCGCCGATTCGTTCGGAACTTTAAATATGGAACTTTTTACAAAGA
>MNYQ01000160.1 GCA_001873185.1 Ignavibacteria bacterium CG2_30_36_16
ACCGATAAGAACCCAATTCTGTTCGCCTGCTATAGCTACAGATTTGTATTTCTTTACAATGTCTTCAATTCTATCATAATCAATATTATCAGTAGATTCTGCCGCATATTTCTTTACGATATCTTCAATCTTTGCATAGTCTATAATTGCATTTACGCCTTCATACAACTGGCAAAGATTTGATTTTTCGCCGTAGCCGAAGTAATACAAAAATCCGAGATCAAAGTTCATATACGCATCTTTAGGTGTTCCTAATAATCCGGGGGCATTAACACCTTGAACACCGAACTGGCTAGCGTTAGAAACTGTATGGTAATCTAATTCCATCGAAAGCTTCCAATTTCCACCAATCATATACTCAGCGCCAAAACCTACGTTCATCTGCCAATCGGCATTATCATCAAGCACTGGATTTTTTGTTTGTGGATTTTCAAACATTGAATACAAAAATCCAAAGCCGACATTGATATATGGAGAAAGTGGTTCGCATGGTACGAAGTAATATAAAAGATCGAGATTACCGCCTATATTATTTGCGGTTACTTCAGTTGTACCAACTTTTCCTTTCAAACTAAAAAATTGCGGTTTTAAGCGTAAACCAACATGCTCGGAATAGTTTCTTTGAATTGATATAAAGCCGCCGTAGTTTGATTCTGTGTACTTGTAACCCTGGTTCATACCATAAGGATACATTCCGCCAAAACCAAAAGCCCAGCTTTCTTTAGCAAGCCAGCCATACTTCGAGGACTGAGCAAATGTGCTGCTTACAAACATAATTGAAAGCACAAGACTTAAGAACATTATTGTTTTTTTCATACTTTTTCCCTCACGTAATTTGTGATTTAATTGATTTTATGTTTTCTGTTTCAGATTTCAAATTACCTAAGTTTTGTAATTTGTTTGGGATTAAGATATTACAAAATTCAAATAAAAACAACATTTTTTTTATTTTACTTTAAAATATTTTATCTTCTGTTAAGTTCAGCACACTTGTATGTCTCATTGCTTCAACTTATTTTTGATTTCAGTAATTCAAATATCTAACTATTTTTTGTTTTTGTCAACGGGGTGTAGCGCAGCCCGGTTAGCGCGTCCCGATTGATCGGGAAGGTCGTGGAAAATTATTATACCTATATAATTGAATCCCTCACAAGTTTTCGATGGTATTTTGGTCATACTAATGATATTGAGAGAAGATTGACTGAACATAATTCGGGTCAAAATAAGGCAACAAAAAATAAGGGACCTTGGAAGTTGATTTTTTTAAAGCAATTTGATGGTAAATTAGAAGCAAATAGATTTGAAATTAAGTTGAAAAAACTTAGAAATAAAAAATATATAAGAAACGAATACTCAGAATATTTTTTAGATGTTTCGTATTCGGGACATAGCGCAGCCCGGTTATCGCGTCCCGATTGATCGGGAAGGTCGTAAGTTTTTTCTAATATTTTTATTTGCACACATTATTTTCGGGGTGTAGCGCAGCCCGGTTAGCGCGCTTCGTTCGGGACGAAGAGGTCGGGAGTTCGAATCTCCCCACCCCGACTAATTATTTTAGTTATATTATGGCACAAAATCATTCATTCGATATAGTCTCCGAGATAGATTTCCAGGAAGCCGATAACGCTGTTAATCAGGCTCTTAAGGAAATTTTGCAGCGTTACGATCTAAAAGATTCTCACACTACTGTAGAACTTAGCAAAAAAGATAAAACAATTTCCATTAACACAAAGGATGATTACAGCCTTAAATCCAGTATTGATATTCTTCAAACCAAATTTATACGCCGAAATATCTCCATCAAAGCATTAAAATATAATGAACCGGAAACAGCAGCGGGCGGACGTTTGAAACAAAAAATTGATCTGCAAAGCGGGATATCAAAAGAGAATTCAAAACTTATTACTAAACTTATTAAAGACGCTAAACTAAAAGTGAACGCACAAATTCAGGATGAACAAGTTAGAATTACGGCGACAAAAATAGATGATCTACAGGCTGTTATAAAACTTGTTAAAGATGCCGATTTTAATTTTCCCACTCAATTTGTTAATATGAAATAGCTATCCGGCATAAGCCGTGCGTAATTTTTCTTCACCTAAATTTTTAATCAGCACAAAATCACTTTCATTAACCTTTTCAACGTCACCGTAGTATTTGTTACCTACGCTGTCTTTCTGCTGCAAGGCTTTAACAGCTATAGACGACAACACATCAAGTTTTTTTACTATTAGATTAGTTGAATCATTAACATCAACTACACCTTCAACAATATAAGGACCCATCGACATAGTTTTCTCTGCAACACCCATATAGATGTTTGGAAATATTACTGCTTCGAACGTGCCTGTTAAATCTTCAAGCGACAAAAATTTCATTATTTCCCCTTTGCGTGTTCTTATTCTTTTTGACGTCATATACCAACCGACCATTTTTACTTTTTTCCCTTTGAGGCGCGGCATATTTTTAGCAAAGTTTACATTCATTTTTTTTATCACTTCATTGTAAAAATAGAGCGGGTGACGCGTTACCATATAATCAAAAGTTTCAAATTCTATGCGGCACATTTCGGAAAGGCTATAATTTATTTCGGTTTTAATTTTATTCTCAAGCGAAAATGTCTCGTACAAAAACAAGTCGTTATATTTTTCATCAAGAAGTTTACGGCGGTAGAGATAAATATCGAGAAGCCGCATAAGCTCGGGGCGTGTTTGTTTGAAGCAGCCCATTGCACCGCATTTAATGAGAAGTGCAGTTTCCTGGTAGCCTATAGAAGTTCTTACCAAAAAATCGGCAAGCGAAATATAGCTGCCGTTAACTTTCCGCTCTTCAATTATTTTGTCTATTGAAGTTATAGAAAGATTTTTAACAGCCATAAAACCTATTCTAATTGAGTTTCCGGTTCCGGTATATTCCATACTGCTGCGGTTAATGCACGGCAGTTTTATTTTCAAACCTAACCGTTTTGCTTCTTGAATGTAAACCGCCGCCGAATAAAATCCGCCGCCGTTGCTTAAAACACTTGCAATAAATTCTGCAGGATAATGAGCCTTTAAATATGCAACTTGAAACGAAAGCAGTGCAAACGATGCGCTATGCGCTTTACAAAACGAATACCCGGCAAAAGATTCTATCTGCCGCCACAATTCTTTTGCATCTTTGCCGCTTAAGCCTTGCGTTTTGCATGAAGCAAAAAAACTTTCGGTCATTTGTTTCATTGCCCTGTGCGAACGCATTTTTCCGCTCATTGCACGCCTCAGCAAGTCGGCTTCTTCTAATGAAAGCCCGGCAATATGATGCGCAACTTTTATTACATCTTCCTGGTAAATCATTACGCCGTAGGTGTCGGCTAAAATTTCTCCGAGCTGCGGAATAAAATATTTTCGTTTTGAAGCATCTCTGTGCCGCGCAATAAATTCCTGCATCATTCCGCTTTCTGCAACTCCGGGACGAATTATTGAACTTGCCGCTGTAAGCATCTCAAAAGTTTCAACATCAAGCCGGCGTAAAAGCGAACGCATGCCTGGCGACTCAATATAGAAGCAGCCTATTGTGCGCCCCGCCCGCAAAAGTTCTTTTGTTTTCTCATCATTAAAAAGCATATTGAAGTTATAAATATCAAAATCAACAGCCGAAGTGTTTTGGGGGATGGGCGGGTAAAGTGTACGAATATTCGGACCCTGCCGCCACTGCTCGGGCAGTAAATAATCGGGTTCTTCAATAGCGTTTTCTAAGTCAAATCTTTTCATAAAAATAGTGTTCATTTGGACACTATATATTTATCAATTTTTGATGTTAAATTCAATAGAAAATTGGCGGTAAAATTTTATTGTTGACGATTCGAAAGTTTTAATTATGAGAGGTAAAGATGCAGACAGATGACGACCTGGTTTGGATCTGCCAATACTGCGGAATACATAATACTGTGTGGCTTGATCTAACAATTGAAGGCAAGCAGGATTTTATGGAAGAGTGCAGGATTTGCTGCCGACCAAATAGAATAATCATTACAAAGGATAATAAAGATAATGTGTTTATAGAAGCGCGTCCGAGCGATGAATAAAAAAAACCCGCAGGTTATTCACCAACGGGTTTAAGGAGTAACTATGAAAGTGATTTGTTTAATCCATTATTTTCCGTAGGAAAGAAGACGTTTCATCATCTTCTGCCTGTGGGAGGTCTTGTTCGCTTTTTGCTTTGCCAAAATTATATCTTGATGAATCAAACTTGAAGCCGCTTCTTGGTGGTTCGGCTTGTTCGTCATTTGAATTCAAAGATGCATTTGGGCGATTAACACGAAAATAAGTCGGCACGTCAAGATTTTCCTGATCAACGTTATCTTTGTCCCACAAACTATAACCCCCTCCTATGTTCGTTGGTTTTTGAACAGGCTCATACGCCACCGTTTTTTTGTTTCCGTTTTGATGACCATTATCAAAACCGGTAGCAATTACGGTATATGAAACATAATCATTCATTTCTTCTTTTCTTACGCAGCCGAAAATTACGTTTGCTTCTTCGCCGGCAGCTTCGAAAATAATATTGTTGCCTTCGTCAATTTCATTTAGTGTTAAGTTGCTCGAACCGGTAATATTAAGAAGAACATGTTTGGCGCCTTTAATGTTAACTCCTTCGAGCAGCGGGCTTGAAATAGCTCTTTGTGCAGCTTCAATTGCACGATTTTCACCGCTTGCTAGACCGCATCCCATTAATGCCTCGCCGCCCTGGTTCATAACCGATCGAACATCTGCGAAGTCAACATTTATTAAACCTTCGATAGTAATGATATCTGCAATTCCGCGTGTTGCTTCATAAAGCACTTCGTTCGGTTTATCAAATGCTGCAAATGCATTTGTGTTTTTCTCGATAATGCTTAATAGTCTTGAGTTCGGAATGACAATTAAACTGTCGACATATTGCCTTAATTCCTGAATTCCTTTTTCAGCATTGATCATTCTCATTTTACCTTCCCACAAGAAAGGCTTGGTGACAATACCAACAACAAGAGCGCCAATACTTTTAGCAATTGATGCAACAACGGGCGCGCCGCCGGTGCCTGTGCCGCCGCCCATTCCTGAAGTAACAAAAACCATATCGCTGCCCGCAAGAATTTCTGCTATTTTTTCCCTGTCCTCTTCCATTGATTTTTTACCAACGTTAGGATCGGCGCCGGCGCCAAGTCCTCGCGTGATTGTAGAACCAACTTGAACTTTATGCTGTGCGCTGCTGCTGGTAAGCACCTGCGCATCTGTATTAACCGCAACGTATTCAACGCCGGTCAATCCGCGCTTAATCATACTTTCGATTGCATTACATCCGCCGCCGCCTATACCAACCACCTTTAGTACAGCAGACATGCGTTTTTCTTTGTCAAGAGTAGCAAATCGATAATTCATAGTTACCTCCTATTAAGGTTTTTATAGATCATTAAACAAATCCTGCACACGTTTTAAAATTTGAGAAATCTTTTTTGCCGGCTTTTTTTTATCGGATTGTATTAGAACCTGATATTCACTTGACTTACCGCCGGGTATTCCTCTTATTAAACCTGCAACTGTTGCAAATTCGGGGCTTTCAATTTCATTTGATAAACCTGCTCCAAGTTCCTGCGGAACACCTATGCGAGCCGGTAATCCAAATACTTCTTCGGCAAGTTCGGTGCAGCCTTTAAGCAGTGAACCTCCGCCGGTTAGAACGATACCTGCTTTTATTTTATTTTTAAATCCTGCACTTCTAATGTCGTTATCAATTAAGCTAAACAGCTCTCGCATTCTTAAACTTATAATTTGCGTCAGCAAACTTATCGGGATTTTTGTATTCCCTCTGGCGCCAACACCTTTAATTAATATATCGTCATCTTTTATTATAGACGCTTCAGTAGCATATCCGTACTCTTTCTTTAATCGTTCAGCTTCTTCGGTCATAACGCCAAGCGACTCACGTATATCGTTTGTTACCTGGTTGCCGGCAACTCCAATTACTTTTGAATGTTTGATAGCTTTATGATGAAAGATTGCTATGTCCGTCGTTCCGCCGCCTATATCTATTAGAACAACACCAAGATCTTTTTCACTCTCTTCAAGCACCGATGATGAGGAGGCAAGCGGCTGCAGAATATAATCCTGAACCTGAAGACCTGCACGTTCAACAGATTTTCTAATATTTTGGATGGCAGAAATAGATGCAAGCACAATATGATTTGCAGCTTCAAGCCTTGAGCCCGACATACCAATCGGGTTTTCAATTCCCCCCTGATGATCGATTGAATATTCTTCAGGTATTATGTGAAGAATTTGTCTGTCGGACGGAATAGGAAAAGTTCTCACATCTTTTTCAAGCCGGTCTAAATCGGATTTTGTAATTTCCCTATCGTCACTGTTAATAGTTACATAATTACGGTGACGCATACTTGTTATATGCTCGCCAGCCACTCCCACATTTACAGTTGTAATTGTGAAGCCAGCACGGTTTGATGCAATACGTACAGCTTCCTTAATTGCTTCCGCTGTCTTCCCGATGTTCGCAACCAATCCTTTATGCAGCCCTTCAGAAGGAGCAACGCCAAAGCCAAGTATATCAATGTGGTCGTCGCATTTTTCTGCAATTACCGCACATACTTTTGTTGTTCCTAAATCAAGTCCTGCAAGTATATTTTTTTTCATCAATCTAAACCTTTACTTCCATACCAATGTATACTTCTCCGGCAAATCTTAAATCGATGTATTTACTGTAATCTGAAATTGTGGCACCGTCTGTCAAACTATTCCATAATGCTTCGAGATAAACCATTTTTTTTGCTTCGCTACCGCGACCAAATATCACCGGGGCATTCACACCGGAAAACTTCAGCAGGATTTCTCCGCCGTTTTTTAAATTTATCTCCTCCAAACTTTTATATAATTTTGCACTTGTTAGTTTTGCCGCTTCTATTATTTTGAATGCCTGGAGCATCTCTTTATTTTTCAAAATGCTTAACGGCTTAATATTATTTTCTACTCCCGGGTTGCTGATTATAGGCAGCTCTGTAAATTTTGTATTAGGGAATATTGGAATTGTTTGAAACTTATCTGTTATGAAATACGGTTCGCCGTCGCCTATAAGAATTGCTACGATGCTTTTTTCATCTATATTTACTTTTACTTTATTGATACCGTTAAACTCGACCTCTGTTCTGCGAACATATGGATGTTTTAAAAAACGATCTTTAATAATAGGAAGTGTTACATTTTCATATTGCGATAATTCAGTCAATCTTGTAAAACCTAAATAATCTGTTTCACTTAATAAATAATTTCCTGTCAGTTCGATCATTTCAAACTTTCCTTTATTTGCTTTTACATTTGTTAAAAAGCTTAAATAAAGTATGCACGAAATTAATACAATTAAAAATATTGTGCCTACTATTTTGCTTTTTTTTTCACTCATCAACTAACCTTTTTTAATAATTCAACAAATTTTTCGCCGTACTTCCAAATATCTCCGGCGCCCATTGTTATAATTATGTCGTTATCTTTTTTTATGTCGGTTAATATTTTAGGGATATCATTTTTATCCGGAACATAAATAACATTTTTATGCCCGAATTTCTTTGCGCTATCAGCAATCATTTCACCGGTTACTCCTTCTAAAGGCAGTTCTCGTGCCGGGTAAATATCTGTACAAATAAATATATCCGAGTTAAGAAATGATCTGCCGAATTCCTGATAAAAATCTCTCGTCCTCGAATAAAGATGAGGTTGAAATACAGCCACCAATCTTCTATCCCATCCTGCGCGTATTCCTGCTAATGTTGCGCTTGTTTCGGTGGGATGATGCGCATAGTCATCAACAATTAAAATTTCTTTATCATATTTCACTTCGAATCTTCTGTACACGCCGCTAAATGATTCAAGCGCTTTTTTAATGGTCGTAAATTCAATTCCAAGTTCCCGTGCAATGCAAACTGCAACCAAAGAATTTTTCACGTTATGCAGTCCCGGAATTTGTAGATTAATTTTTCCCAGTATTTCTCCTTTATACTTTACTTTGTACGAACTTGAAAATTTGTTGTGCGATATATCTGTTGCCCTAATATCTGCCTGCGTAGTTAATCCGTATGTAAATATTTTTTTATTGATATGGGGGACAATATCTTGCAAAGCAGGTTCATCAAGACAAAGAACAACAAATCCGTAGAACGGAACTTTGTTTGCGAATTCAATAAAAGCCGATTTTATATCATCAAGGTCTTTATAAGTGTCAAGATGCTCGCTTTCAAGAGTTGTTAGTGCTGCTATGGTTGGCGTCAATCTTAAAAATGTTCTATCAAATTCGTCAGCTTCAACAACAATAAATTCTCCTTTACCAAGTCTGGCGTTTGTTCCTCCGAGTCCGCTTAGTTTACCGCCAACAATTATCGTCGGATCTATATTGCCTTCTGTTAAAGTTAAACCAACCATTGATGTAGTAGTAGTTTTTCCATGCGTACCTGCAATGCCTATACCATACTGCATACGCATAACTTCAGCTAACATTTCGCTTCGTTTTATAATAGGAATTTTTCTTTCAATTGCCGCTTGTACTTCCGGGTTATCAATACTAACCGCTGAAGAATAAACAAGCACATCTGCATCTTCTAAATTTTCAGCTTTATGTCCTTCATAAATTTTTATTCCAAGTGAAGCCAGACGCTCGGTAACTTCGGATAAATTTTTATCCGAACCGGCAACTTCAAAACCACGACTTAAAAGAATTTCGGCAATACCGCTCATACCTATTCCGCCAATTCCTACAAAATAGACTTTCTTAATATTCTTAAACATTTTTCTTTTCCAATTTCTCTTTTATTTCGATAAATCTATTGGCAAGCGCCTCATCATTTTCATAATCATAGGGTCTAATTAGCAAAACTCTTCTTCTGTTTTTTAACTTTATTCTAATTATTCTAAACGCTTTATTTGGTAATCTTTTCCTCTCCCGGGTAAGTTTAATCGATTCAATATCAGCAATATTTATTTTTTTCGAGCCGTTCCTATTTGCAAACTCAATTCCTGTTTCATCAATATAGAGGTACCTGCTCTTATATAAATTATAAAAAAGACTTATTACTGAAATAATTACAATTAAGCCGAAGAAATAAATTATCGGGTCCTTAGTTATCAATGTAAAGGAGTCTTCAACAAATTCGCCCCGGATAATCACGTATAGAATAAAGAAAACGAAATAAGCAATTGTCGATTGATAATAAAATGACATATTGAACTTAAATTTTTTTTTGCTTTCAATTGTATCGTTCATTTTTTTTTACCGCTAATTTTATTGCACTTTCGGCAATTATATCTGCCGCACCCGGGTTTGCCATTTTTAAAGAATTATTTTTCAAAACCTTTATTCTGTTATCGTCGCTGATTATTGAAATAACAACTTCAAATATTTTTTTTGAAACTTCATTGTCATCAATCATTATTGCCGCTTCATTATCAGTCAGAGATTTTGCATTATAAAACTGATGATTCTCGGCAACATTCGGCGAAGGCACAAGTATCGAAGGAATACCAAGTACCAAAAGCTCGGCGATGGTTGTGGCTCCGGCTCGCGCAATAAGGACATCGCATGCTGAGTAAGCAAAATTCATATCATCAATAAAGCCAGCAATAAAAACTTTGGAAGAAGTTAAATGTTTATGCTGCTCATAATAATTTTTACCGCACTGCCAGATTATTTGAATTCCGGCATCCATTAATGGCTTTAGGTTATCAGTAACCGCTTTATTAATTGATGCGGCGCCGAGACTTCCGCCAAGTACAAGTAAAGTCTTTTTTTCTTCAGAAAGGTTAAACCGCCTCAATGCTTCCGGTTTATTTACAAGTGTTAAACTTTTTCTAACAGGATTTCCAGTAACCTTAATTATCTCTTTTCTTCTTAGATACTTTTTTGAATCGTCAAAAGTGATGTGTGTTTCATTCGCATACTTTTCGAGAATACGCGTTGTAATACCCGGATAGCTGTTCTGTTCAAGCAGCATAATTTTTGCACCCATTACAGAAGCGCCATAAATTGCCGGACCGCTAACATACCCGCCCGAGCCAATTGCTACGTCGGGTTTAAATTTCATATTTATAACAATGGACTGCACTACTGAAACAGCAACTTTCAGCGGGAACAATAAATTTTCAAAATTCATTTTTCTTGCAAATCCTTTAATCCAAATTGATTTGAATTCATAACCTAATTTGGGTATTACTTTTCCTTCAATTTTTGATTTTGATCCAATGAATAAAACATGTGCCTGCGGCATCTTTTCTTTTATCTTCTCTGCAACCGCTACCGCCGGGAATAGATGCCCGCCCGTTCCGCCGCCTGCAAATAAAAACTTATATGTTTTTTCTAGGGTCATACTTCATGAACCTCAATGTGCTGTTCAATAGTATTTGAAGACATTGCAATGTTTATAAGCATCCCAACGCCGATACATGTGAAAAATATCGAAGTGCCGCCGTAACTAATGAACGGAAGCGGCAATCCCGTTGTTGGCAAAACACCGCTTGCAACAGCAATGTTCACAAACGCATATATTATTACCGAAATTGTAATACCAAAAGCAAGTAGTTGTGCAAATGGATCTTTTGCTTTTTTTGAAATTAAAATCCCGGCGGCAAAAAATGTTAAAAAGGCTATCAACACTGTTACAGAACCTATAAATCCTAATTCTTCTCCGAGTATCGCAAAAATGAAATCACCATAAGCTTCCGGTAAGAACAAATTATTTTGCTTGCTAAATCCTAAGCCAACACCAAAAAATCCACCGCTGCCAAGACCAACCATCGCCTGCAAAACTTGATGATTCGCTTCACCGCTTTCAAATATCGATTTTATAAAACCAAGTATTCTTTCCCTTGAATGCGAATAAAGCATAGCTGCCGAACCCCCAAGGATTATACATAATGCCGACGTTGATAATATATGTGTAAATTTTGCTCCACCCACATACATTAATGCGAGCGCTATTAGTACAATTAAAAAAGCATTGCTTAAGTTTGGCTGCAACAAAATTAAAATAGCGACCAGTCCAACCCAGACAAACAGTGAAAGAAATCCGTACTTATAATTTTCAAGAACATCTTTCTTATTAACTAACATTTTAGCAAGATGTATTATCAAAGCTAATTTTGCTAAGTCGGCGGGTTGAAAACTTATAATGCCTATATTTATCCATCTTCCGGATCCCTTAATGATTGGAGCCATCATTAAAGTATAAACCAAAAGAACTGTTGCGCCGATTAAAAGAATTTTACTATAATCTTTTAAAAGCTCATAAGGTATAAATGCAAAAGCGGTCATTAGTACAATTCCGATTAGTACGCGTGTAAAATGAGAGTTGAATAAGTAAAATGTATCTTCAAATTTTACTGCGCTATAAGTGCTGCTGGCACTCATTACGTAAACAAGCCCGAGAAGCATCAAAGCAAACACATCGAAATACACTATGAATGCTAATTTTTTCATTATAATTTATTCACCGCTTCTTTAAACACGCGCCCTCTATGCTCATAATTTTCAAACATATCAAAACTTGCACATGCAGGTGAAAGCAAAACAATATCTCCGTTTCGAGCTTCCTTGTTGGCGGCACGCACTGCGTCTTCAAGAGTTTTGCTTATTTCAACCTTCACCTCTTTATGAAAGAAATTAAACACTTTATCGGCAGATGAGCCAATTGCATAAATCTTTTTTACTTTTTCGATAACAAGATCTTTAATCTGGTTATAGTCATTTCCTTTATCTTTTCCACCCAAAATTAAAAAGATGGGATTGCTGTAACTTTGCAAAGCATACCAGACAGAATCTACATTTGTTGCCTTTGAGTCATTAACAAACTTTACACCTTCAAGTTCGCGAACCGGCTCTAAGCGATGTTCAACGCCTTCAAATGAGTGAAGTGCCTGTTCTATTTTTTCGTTATCAAGATTAAATATTT
>MNYQ01000145.1 GCA_001873185.1 Ignavibacteria bacterium CG2_30_36_16
CACAAGAGAAAAGTCATTGCGAGGGCAGCAGCACGAAGCAATCTAAAAATTCCACCCCGGGATTGTTTTCCCGCATGCGGGATTAGCCAACGGACAATGACTGTTCTTAATAAACTTTTTTTTGACCGGATTCATAAATGTTTGTTGCTTTATTATAAACATTTACTTCCGATCTGATTTGAGGCTGCACATACGGGTGTCGAGAAAGGCTTCCGAAGATAAAAACGGAATGTGAATTGATAAAAATTCCGCAAAAGACAAGCGGTTCTCAATCAAAAGGATTAGCTCTCTTTTCAACCCTTTGCCCGATTGTTTTGCCTTCCTCTATAACGTAGCTTGTTGTGTGTTTGGAATAAAGAATTGTTTTGAATCTCCAATATAGGTGCACTACGAATGCAGAAAATAAATTTTATAACGTTAAACGTTTTATTAAAGAAAGAGTAATTCCAATGAAATCCATAAAAGATAAGTTCATACTTACGACAGTTTTTTTAATTTCTTTTGCAATATCAATATTCATATTTAGTTGTTCTGATTCAACATCGCCTGAAAGCGGACAGGGACAATTAAAGATGACAATGGTTGATGCCCCTTCAGGTTATGATCAGGTAAATATTGTTGTTACAAGAGTTGAAGTTCATAAATCCGGCGCTGATG
The DNA here is from genome assembly GCA_001873185.1 of Ignavibacteria bacterium CG2_30_36_16. Taxonomy (GTDB): domain Bacteria; phylum Bacteroidota; class Ignavibacteria; order Ignavibacteriales; family Ignavibacteriaceae; genus CG2-30-36-16. Next base: position 658 of record MNYQ01000145.1, read on the forward strand.
AAAACAGCGGCTGGGTTGTAATAAACAATAACTTAGCAACTTATGATCTGATTAAATTAAGAAACGGCGCTAGTGTAGTTCTTGGTGATAACTCACTTGATGTCGGGCATTATACACAAATAAGATTAATACTCGGTTCGGGAAGTAACGTTGTGGTAAACGGTATTGTGTTCAGCCTAAATGTCCCAAGCGGAACAGAAACAGGAATAAAATTAAATCATGAATTTGATATTCAACCTGGCTTGCTTTACGAGCTAATGCTCGATTTTGATGCCGAACATTCAATTGTATATACGGGAAGCGAGCAGTATAAACTCAAACCGGTTATTAGAGTTGTTCCTGTTGTAATCTCCGGGACTATTTCAGGCAAAGTAACTCCGGTAATCACTCAAGCTTCTGTTTATGCTATTAGCGGAACAGATACAGTAATCGCTGCAGCAGAAATAACAACCGGGATTTTTAAGTTGATGGCATTATTACACGGCAGTTATAATTTAAAAGTAGTTCCGGCAGATCCACTTTATAGCGATACAACAATTGTTAACGTAGTTGTTGTTGCAAAACAGAATACGGATTTGGGAACGATCAATTTACATTTAAAATAAATCTATAAAACAAAAAAAGGAGCTATGTTTATGAAAAGGAATCTACTTTTCGGAATGACTTTAGTCATTATGATGATCTTAGCAAAACCAATCGCAGCGCAAGATCACGGATTTGGACTTGGACTAATATTAGGCGAACCAACCGGATTGAGCGCTAAACTCTGGACGACCAGGGATAATGCCCTTGATTTCGGGCTTGGTGTGTCAGTTGGCGGCGATCGCATCTCGCACCACAACAACATTTATTACGATGGAAAAAGCCGTGTCCATTTTCATATGGATTATCTGTGGCACTCTTTCAATGCAATAAGTACAACCGAAAGATTTCCTCTCTATTACGGTCTTGGCGGCAGGTTTAATACCGGCGGCGGTTATGACGGATCATTCGGTGCAAGAGGTGTTTTTGGTATCGCATGGTTTCCACACGCAACTCCGATTGATGTATTCCTTGAGTTAGTGCCTGTGTTGCAGATTACTCCGGATGTCGGATTTGGCATAGATGCCGGGCTTGGCATAAGATATTTCTTTGAATAAAAGAAAATAATTGTAAAGCGATTTACAAATGATTTGAAAAAGGAATTTTATATTACTAATGCTTTTGGCTATAAATATTATCATTCCTTTTTCATCCTTTTGGTCTATTGCGCACTGTTCTTTTTCAGAGTATCATTAACACGTATAAATCAATTATCAGAGACTTAAAAAATCAAATGACATTTACTAACATTATAACAATAATATATTTAACAACTCGAAAGGAAACGTTATGAAAAAGCTAATACTTTATTCATTGCTATCTCTATTCATTACTATTATCTCATTCCCTCAAAATAGTATCACCAAGCATCATGCTTTCTCAGGCACTGTTATGCTTGGCGTCGAGGCTGGAGCAACAATTGGCTTCACGGATTATGCAAATCCTAAACCGGAAGTTTTAGGAAGAGCGGTTATAGAATATTTTTTCCCGACAACTTCTGCCGGCATCTTAGGTTTGAAAGGATTTTTTAGCGGCGGTTACGTTGCAGGTAAGGATGATAATAAAAATCCCTCAGAATTTCGTGCAACTATAGTCCGGATTGGCGGTGGTATAAGTTACACCTTCTCAATACAAGAAGCCGTTTTCCCTTATGTTTTTGCCGGCGCATCTTACGGCTGGGTAAATCCCAGTGATAGGAATAATGTCGAGTTGCCTTATTTACGAAGAACATTTGAAATAACAAGAGAAAATTATCATGCAGAAGTGGGTGTAAGATTTCTTTTGTCTGATGCTATTAATCTGAATGTAAACATTGGTGGAGAATTTAGCCCTGCTGATAACTGGGACGCCCAGCCTGCAAGCGGTGGAAATGATATGTTAATACAAGGATTGGTTGGCTTCTCTTATTCCATCTTTACAACGACAGATGCAGATGGCGATGGTGTTAAAGATGGTGATGATCAATGCCCTGATACTCCTGAGGGTGTTCAGGTAGATCTTTTTGGCTGCCCGCTTGATGCAGACGGCGATGGTGTACCTGATTACTTAGACAAATGCGCTAACACACCTTCAAATGTTAAAGTAGACGCTGATGGCTGTCCGCTTGATTCTGATAAAGATGGCGTTCTAGACTATCTCGATAAATGCCCGAACACACCTGCCGGAGTTAAAGTAGACGCAAAAGGCTGCCCGGTTGATTCCGACGGCGACGGCGTTCCTGACTATCTTGATAATTGCCCTAACACACCTAAGGGTGTTGAAGTTGATGCAAAAGGCTGTACAATTGAAAAAGAAGTTATAATTATTGAAAAGCCGGCTGAAGTAATTACTTTAGTTCTTAGCGGAGATACGAACTTTGAATTTAATAAGGCAACTCTCCTGCCTAATGCTTATGCATCTTTTAAGGGTATTATTAGCACCATGAAAGAACATCCTGATTACAAATGGGAAGTTGGTGGACATACCGATGCAATAGGTTCTGATAGTTATAATATGAGGCTTTCAAAACAAAGAGCTCAAGCTGTGGTAGACTATCTTGTCAGCCAGGGCGTTGGAAGAAGTAACCTTACGATGGTAGGATATGGCGAACGTAATCCAATTGCCACTAACGATACAGATGAAGGAAGATCTATGAACAGACGAGTTGAGATAAAACTCCTCTCTAAATAAGTTCATCAGAAGTTATAGATGAAATTGACAGAAGCGGTATTGTTAAAGCCGCTTCTGTTATTTTTAAGTCAGTGACAAAGAAATTTTAAATAAATAAAATGATTATCGGAGATACGAAATGAAAAAAATAAAAGGCATCCTTTTAATCTCATCAATAGCCTTGTCTATCTTTCTTTATGGTTGCGGTGCAAGCAATGCCGTTAAAGGAGGAGTTATAGGCGGCGTTGCCGGAGGTGTTGTGGGAGGAGTTATTGGCGATCAATTAGGTAACACAGTATTAGGCGCTATAATAGGCGCAGCAGTTGGCGGTACCGCTGGCGTTTTAATAGGAAACTACATGGATAAACAAGCGGAAGAAATGCAGAATGATATTGCTGGTGCAGAAATAGAAAGAGTCGGTGAAGGTATAAAAATTACTTTCGATTCGGGAATTTTATTTGCAACTAATTCATCAACGCTTGAACCTGAAGCCAAAAGAAACATAATTAAACTTGCCACCATACTAAACAAATATCCTGATACAAATATTTTAGTAACAGGGCATACCGATTCTGACGGAACAGATGATTACAATCAAGCACTATCAGAAAGAAGAGCTAAAGCAGTGTCGGACTATGCTACAATGCAAGGTGTTCCTTCTTCAAGATTTTCGGTTATCGGACTTGGTGAAAACGAACCTGTCGCTACTAATGATACTGAGGATGGTAAACATTTAAACAGACGAGTCGAAATTGCTGTGTTTGCAAATGAAGAGCTAAAAAAAGCTGCTGAAGAAGGCAGACTTTAACATTTCTGTTGATGAGTAATCAAAATATTTTTGCTCTAATGGTAAATCAATGCAAGTTTGAGGAAGAGTAAATTCATGGGCACGCAGAAGTGCAAACGAGTGCCCACGAGCTTTATTAAAATACTCATTCTAAAGATGTAGTTCCTTTTCATCCCTTTGTACTATTGAATTGCTACATTCCTCTCCATAGCTTGCCATTGAAATTAAACATCATTACTTAAACTGAAAGGATACTTAAATGTTATTTACAATCGTTGTTGTGTTACTCGTTTTATGGTTACTTGGATTCTTCGCTTTCCCCGTTATGGGCGGCTTTATTCACATTCTGCTCGTGATTGCAGTTATAGTGGTATTAGTAAGAGTTATTACCGGACGACGTGCACTTTAAAATACCATCGAGCCGCAAGCTGCAACTAAAAATGAAAAATGAAAAATTGCAAATTGTAAAAATATTCCCGAAAATACGGGACAGGTTTAACACAAAAATACATTGGCACTAACGGATAAACGACAATACTCTATTAAGTGACACATGAATAATTCATTTATTCCTCCACGCTCTACGAACATTATAGTTTTGGTTGCTGCACTCGTTATTGTAATTGCGGGGATTAATCTCGCGCAATCTGTTGTAGTACTTTTTCTTTTCTCTTTTTTCATTGCTTTACTCGGCACAACGCCGGTGCTCTGGTTAAAGAGAAAACGCATTCCATCGGCGGTAGCAGTGCTGATTGTTATGTTGGGGATGGTAATTTTACTTATTATTATTGGAGCGCAAATCGGCGCTTCTTTAAGAGGCTTTTCAGAAGAACTCCCCTTATTGCAAATTAGTATTCGTGAACAAATAGTAAAATTCAGTGCAATTTTAACAAGCAAAGGTTTTGCCGTTAACGAAAAATTTTTTCTCGAATATGTTAACCCGGAAGCGATAATGAAACTAACCGCAGGCTTACTTTCGGGGTTTAGTTCTATGCTTTCCGATCTTTTACTGATTCTTTTAACAGTTGCTTTTATATTGCTTGAAGTTTCAAGTTTTCCTAAAAAACTGCGTATTATTCTCGGCGATCCCGAACAGGCATTTCCCAAGTTCATAAAATTCGTCGTTGATATTAAGCGCTATATGGTCATCAAAACTATTATCAATTTGGCTGCCGGTATTTTAATTGCAGCATGGATGTACATACTTGATGTGCAATTCCCTATACTGTGGGGCTTCCTGGCATTTCTACTTCATTATATACCAAGTATTGGTTCAATTATTGCAGCAGTTCCTGCGGCGCTTCTTGCGCTTGTTCAACTTGGGATGGGCAGCGCTCTGCTTGTTGTTGCCGGAAATATTCTTGTAGGGTTCATAATAGGGAATGTGATTGAACCCCGGCTTATGGGGAGGAAACTCGGGCTTTCTACATTAGTCGTCTTTCTCTCTCTTATTTTTTGGGGAAGTCTGCTGGGTTTGATGGGTGCGATTCTTTGCATACCCCTCACTATGGCTTTGAAGTTCGCTTCTGAAAGCAATGAAAGCACCAAGTGGATTGCTGTGTTGCTCGGGACAGAAAAATTTGACGAGGTTGCACCCGCAAAAAAAGAGAAGAAAAATAAACCGGAGTAAATGCAATGAATGGCAATTTACTTTGGAAAAACATTTAAATCATTTTTCATCACCAAGATTCAACGCACAATATTATTTCAATAAATATTTATTATCATTGTACTTATAAACGGTCAAGATGATTACAATAATAGAATAAATAGATAAAATTTTTAAAATAAAAAAGCCCGGCATTACGTCGAGCTTTTTTTGAGCTGGCGAACGGAATCGAACCGCCGACCGGCTGATTACAAATCAGCTGCTCTACCAGCTGAGCTACGCCAGCACTATATTTTTGGAGCACAAACATAATCTTTTTTTCATTTCTGTGCAAGGCACGTTTTATAGTTTTAAACTATTTTCTTCATCGGTTTCTTTGAATTCACCATCAATCGGGTAAACCTTAAACTGAACCATTTTTTGTCTTATTTTTTTGATTAGCTCAAAAACCAGATTTTCGTAATTAAAAGTTTCACCTGTATTTAAGATTTTCCCCGTCTGTTCTGCAATAAAACCTGCCACAGTGTTATATTCGGAGGAGGTTGGCAGTTCTATATTAAAAGATTCATTAAAATCGTCAATGTCCATTGAGCCGAGCACGTAATAATTTCCGTCCGGAAGCAAACTGTAGTCTTTTAATTCTTCTTTTGTACTGTCTGTAAATTCACCAACAATTTCTTCAAGAATATCCTCAACAGTTATTATTCCTTCCGTGCCGCCGTATTCGTCTGTTACGATGGCAAGCCTTTCACCCCGTTTCTGCATCTCTTTTAAAATTTCACTTATTAATTTCATCTCTGGAATAAAATAAGCCGGGCGGATCAAACTTTTTAAAGTAGCAGGTCGTTTGTCAATTAAAGATTTCATAAAATCTTTTGTGTGTAGAACACCTACAATATTATCTATCGAATCTTCATAAACAGGGATAAGCGAATGCCCGGTGCGGATAACTTCGTCAGTAACTTGAGATATATCCTCTATCAGTTCAAGCGCTACCATTCCGGTTCGCGGCACCATCACTTCGTTTGCGCGTAGGTCGTTGAACTCAAATATATTTTCTATTATTTCCTGTTCGGTTTCGTTAAGAGCGCCCGACTTCACTCCCTCCGAAATGATGTTCCTTATTTCATCTTCTGAGAAACGTGTGCGAAGAAAATTTGTTTCTTCATTCACCGGTTTTAGGAACAGATTAGAAATTGAAGTTATAAGTTTTGAAGGCGGGCGAAGGATAGTTGTAAGAAGTAGTAGTCCCCTTACAGAGAACCTTCCGATTTCTTCTGCATATTTAAAACCAAGCGCTTTGGGAATAAGAATACAAAACACGAGCGAAAGAAAAGTGTCAATGATTATTGCAAATAAAACTGAAATTATTCCGGCGTTGTTAGCAAGAAGCGGTACACCGCAATTAATCAATAACGGAACAAAAACATGCAGAAATATTTTCACTAACACAATTGCCATAGTAATTAATGACAATGTTGTTGCAATTTGCACTGTGCCGAAAAATGAATCGGCATCCTTTTGAATTTTTAGAAAAGCCGGCGCAAGTTTATCATTACGCTCTTCCATCTCATCAATTTTGTTGCGTCCAAACGATGCAACAGAAACTTCGGCAGCCGAAAAAAAACTTGCAGCCGCCATAAATAAAAAAAATAAAATAATTTCGATAAGTAATAAATCCATAATGTTGTTTCTATTTCACTTCATTAACGGAAAGAATTTTCCCGTGTTTGCCAATTTTATATATTTTGCCAGCCCACGATAGTTTATTAAGAAAAAAACCGGAAAGCCAGATAAAAGGTTGTAAATATCCTGCAAGTATTGTAAACGCATAATCAAAAAATCCCGCAAACCTGCCGGTTAACATTATATCCTGTAATGCGGCAGAAGTTAACCGGAAAGCGCTTGCAAAAATAAGTAATAATAGTGAGAAAAGAAGACGTTCGCCGGTTAACACACTTAGAATTAAGATTAAAAAAATATTACCTGTATAAAAAGAAAATGGAACAAAAAAATAATTTTTCCCCATTGTCTTATTTACAATTACTATCCACTTTGCAAGATGATTAATACTTTGCCATGTATTTAATTTCTCTCCGGGCATAAAAACCGGCGTATTCAAAATTTTAATTTTGTAATCCGCATTAAAAACATTATTACCAAGGGCGGCATCATCACTGATGAAATTAAGAACTGCCTTTACTCCTCCGGCTTCATCAAGCGCAGTTTTTCTGAATGCCATAAAAGCGCCTGCGCAATAATTTATTTTGATTACACTTTCGAACAAAAGCACTGCCTCGCCGAAAAAATAATTAGCTACTGCTCTAATCATCTTGCCACCCATGCTTTTGGAGTGTTTGTAAAAGGCAGTAGAAAAAACAGCTCCGTAATTTTTATCTTCGAATTGAAGAAGCATATCATAATAATTATCTTTTTGCACAAGTACATCAGCGTCCATAAAAACCACATATTCTGAATCAGTTATATTGTATGCCGAAAGCATGTTACTTGCTTTGCCGTTTACTCCTGCTGGTTTTCCGGCTATGGTTACTTCAAAATTATTTTCCCGCCTCTCAATTAATTTTAATTCATTGAATAGCGGTTCGTTTTGATCCTCAACTGAAATGATAACTCGCGAGTTTTCAAACGGCTGCGAAGCGATTAACATTTTTATATTTATAAGTGTCTGTTCGCAGCCGTTTTTCAAAGGCACAATTGTAGTGATAGTTTTCGATTCGGAGAAAATTTTCTTCTTCAAAAACTTGCGATACTTTGCAACAACATTAAATGAAAATAAAATCACTATGCAGGCAGTGTATATTAAATTGATAACCACTAAAATATTGATTAAAATTGAAACCATATTTCTCGAATAATTTAAGAAGATTATGATTCCTAAACAGATAAAGATAGTTGACAAAAGCAAACTGAATATAAAATGGAATGACGGCACGGAAAGTTCAATATCGCTAAAATATTTGCGCGATGAATGCCCGTGCGCAACATGCAAAGGTGAAACTGTGCTGTTGAAAACTTACAGGCCGGCTCAAAAAAATTTAACAGGAAATTCATACTTCATAAAAGAGATAAAACAGATTGGCGTATATGCTGTTCAAATAACTTGGAAGGACGGGCACAACACGGGCATTTATTCGTGGGAGTATTTGCAAACTCTCGCAAATGATGAAGTTAGTGGAATAACTCACAATTATGGGACGCTTCTTTAATGCTAACTAAAAACGAATTAAAATATTACTCCTCATTGCTGAAGAAAAAATTTCGAGAAGAAGAAAAAAAATTTTTGGTCGAGGGGAAAAAGCTCATTGATGAGGCTTTAAGCAGCGAATGCAAGTGTGAAATAGTAATCGTTACAAATGAATTTGTAGGAAGCGAGGCAGGGTATGTTAATTCATTACGGAAAAAAGATATTCGCATTGTACAGGTTAAAAATCCAGAGTTTGAAAAAATTGCAGACACTGTAAATCCTCAAGGAATTGCTGCTGTGTTTAAAATAGAGGAAGGAGAAGATTTTTCTGCAGATAATATAATGCTTGCGCTCGAAGATGTTTCCGACCCGGGCAATGTCGGAACCATTCTGCGCAACTGCGACTGGTTCGGCATCAACTCTATTCTTTTAAGTGAAACATGCGCCGATGTTTTTAATCCCAAAACTATTCGTGCAAGCATGGGCTCTTTATTTCATCTCTCAATCAAAAGATCAGCAAACTTTATTGAAGATATAAACCTTTTTGCAGGGGATGGATATGATATTTTAACCGCCCATCTAAGCGGACAAAATATTTACAAATTCACATTCCCGGAAAAATTTGTAATAGTCTTTGCAAACGAGGCAAAAGGTCCATCGAGCGAATTACTTAATGTCTCTAATAAACTAATCAACATTCCTAAATTTGGCAAAGCAGAATCGCTTAATGTAGCGAACTCCTCTGCGGTTATTCTTTCCGAAATAAAACGGCAAACTATTTTAAAATAATCATCTTTCTTGTATTAAAATATTCTCTCGCTTCTAATGAATAAAAATAAACACCGCTCGATAAATTATTCCCGAACGAATTTGAATTAAATTCAACCTCATATTCGCCTGGTTTGTATAAGCCATCCGCAAGTAAAGCAATTTCTTCTCCAAGCATATCATAAAGTTTTAATTTTACTGGAATAGAAATATCGTCGCCGACAAATGGAATTGTGAATTTAATTTTAGTAATGCTATTAAATGGATTTGGATAATTTTGTTTGAGAGAAAAATATTCCGGCAGAGTAATATCCATGCTAAGCTGAATAACATTTTTTGTTACGAGATTCATATAAGGAATGCTTCTTAACACATCCGCTTTATGGCGCAGTTGTGTAATCGCTCTTAATCCCGTACTGTCCTTTGCCGCTATTAAAGCAAGCACAACCCATTGTGTGTCCATCGGCGCCATTGTAAACGGACCTGAAAACATAACAAAACCGGCTTCGCCACTGGTGTTGCGAAAAGGATAAACATAACCGGTGCCGGTTACAGGATCACCGCTGAGCGGGAATTTTGTGATAGTGCCAGTGGATGAATCAATTATACAATTGCCAACTGTATCTAAACCGCGGGCAACATTCCATGCAGATTTCATATTAACAATTTGACCCATAACGGGATTTAAACCCCCATGACCATTAATAGGATGGAATGAGGATAAACTTAAATTTTTGTATCCAGGAATTATTCTTCCATCAAAAATTGCGGAGGAGTTTGGTTCCTTAACTACAGGTCCGTTTAAGAAAACATAACCGACAGATACTGGAAGTGAATAAGGGTTTATATCATCAGTCCAACAGTAGGCGAGCTGCCGGTTTATATCAATAGCCGGAAAATTTGAACTCGGATGTCCAAAATCTATATCACTCCAAAATCCAAAATAAGCCGAATCAATTGTTTGTGAAGATTTATTGATTAAAGTGTACTCATAAAAAATTGTTGAAGAAAGGATATTCTCTTTGTAGTGATTATCATAACAATAAGTTTTTTGTTGAATCTCCACCGGTATGGAAGGCGATGGCTCCCAATATGAACCAAATATTCCATGGTCAAATAAACCGTTGTATATCGTCCAGAGCGTTTCATCTGCATAAACAACAGGCTGACCGTTTACATCAACCGGCGCACCCCACCCGGCAGCCCATTCTATTACATCGGGATTATTTATTGAATCATTTTTACTGATCTTATACACACGGTACTTTAGTGAATCCTGCGGTAAAATATCGAGAGCAGCTTTACCGTTAATAATAGGACCGGGAGAAAAAGAAGAAATCCATTTTACCAACCCCGCTTTAACTTCATTATTTATTTTCCCGATTATCCAAGGACCGTGATCGTATACAATAATATTATTATTCGTTCCGAGTAAATCCCATTTAGCGCCTCCACTACTAAACAACCAAATGTCAGTGTCTCCGATGTTGGAGGCATTTACCGAGATAAAATTTTTATGCAATTCCTTAGAATCAAAGCCCGGCACATACGGGCGTCTTGTTTGAGGACAAACCTGAAACAACGGAATCAAAAAAACAAAAAGTAAAATGTTTCTTAACACCATAATTGCCCGAACTTTTTCTGATTAAAAACTAATATGCATTATATTCTTTTTGAATAATAAAGTGCTGTTATAATAATCTTTGTGCGAATAAATTTTATTCGATTGAAGATTTTCATTCACCGGATAGTCGATATCATTTACATAAATTATTTCGGCTGCTAAGGGTGCCGCAATAGTTATAGGTATAAAATATACGCTCCAGTTATCTTTATTTTTAGGAAGCACAGATAATATACCGATACTGCCAAGCGCACCTAAAGCGCCGTATGAAAGTGTTTCTAAGTAAGTTGCATCCGGATTAAATTTTTTAGCCGGTAAGTAAACGCCAAGCGCACTGCCTAATATATAACCCGTGTAAAATCCGATTAACCCAACTCCCAATGCTTCAAAACCCTTTGCGTCTGTAAACGAGACCGCTAAAAAAGTAGTGGGGATGCCAGCTACAGTGCCGATAGTTGTACCAGCCAAAATCTCCCAAAGGATATCAAAAGTATCCGGTGTAAGAAGTTTTTGAATTTGAATTTCGGAAGTGTACTTACCAAAAGCTAAAATTTCTTCTTCGCTGTATTCAGGTTTAAATTCGCCGCTTATGAGTGCAGAATTGAGCGCCCAAATTCCTTTCTTAAAATGACGGGCAAATTCTTCTTCTGCTTTTAATTCTTTTAAATTATAAACGGAATCGCGTGCTAATATTTTTGCATAACCTTTTGAAATGAAAACCGTGTTAAAGTTGGTTGAGTCGAAGGGGTATTTTTTGTAAAGGATAATAACATTTATATTGTCATCCATTTTAACCGGTATGAATGACAGTTCTCTGTTTAACAAAACCGACTCCGAATATCTAACTGCTTCTTCTGCAATATTTTTTATAGGGAGTATCGGATGATTTAAAGATGGGGCGTCAACGGCAGCCATTCTAACAAGCGCGCCAGTTGTTGTTTCGAATAAATTATTGTCGACAATTTTTACTAACCGGATTGTCTGCGAAAGAGAGGAGTTCATGAATCCAGTTAAAATGAAAATTGTAATATAAAACCAGATTGATTTCGTAATATCCTTCCCGAATTAAAAAATGCAGCAAACTAGTTGATCTGCTGTATCAATTTCCTGTTTTATTTTTTGAAAGTCAACAGGGGACTTAAATTTGGCTCATCCCAACAACATCATTTTTTTTGATGAAGTAAAACCGGCAGTTCTGATTTTATAAACATAAATTCCGCTTGTTAATTCGGAAGCGTTAAAATTGATTTTATAATTGCCTGCCTCTTTTTTTGCGTTAACAAGTTCGGCGACTTCCCTTCAGCAGCGTTGAGGGTGGGAATGTCAACAGAGCAGCCGTTCATTGCGGCGACCTGAAAATCTTGAGCAAAAAGATTTGTGATTACAAAAAATAATTGAAGCGTATTTAATCTTGTTTTTGCTTTAAAATAAAAAAGCGCCCGTAAAGAGCGCTTTCAGATAAAACAAGTATAAAAACAAATGCCTATTTCTTTTTCGGTTTTGCTTCACTGACAACGATACTTCGTCCATCAATTTCAGAACCATTAAGAGCCTGGATTGCGTTACTTGCTCCGGTTTCGTCTTCCATTTCGACAAAACCGAAACCTCTGGATTTACCGGTCTCACGATCGGTGATAACTTTGGCAGAAACGACTTGTCCATGAGCTTCAAAAGCTGTTTTTAGTTCTTCATCGCTTACTGTCCAGGGGAGAGACCCCACAAAGAGTTTGGTACTCACTAATTAACCTCTAAAAAAATGAATTAAAACACACAGTCCTAAGACTATATACCAAAATAATACTTAAATATGTTAAAACAAAATAAGAAGTTAGCCGGAAATCATTTTTAACAACTGCTGTCCAAAACAATTTCAAACTAAGTAAAAAAATATGACCGATCTATTTTCGAAAATATTTTCCGAATCAAAAAGCTAATCTCCTACTTTTTTCCCAAGACGCTGTCTGGTGAAAAAGCTAAAGAGAAAATGAAAAATAATCCGTTAACTAACGGATTGATGGATGATGTAGAAAACTATTTTAAAAATATTCCCGCAAATGCGGGACAGGTTTGACATAAAAAATCCGTTAGCGCTCGACTGAGCTCACGCCGAAGTCTAACGGATTAACTGACAATACTATAGATTCATCTGTGAATGATTTAACCGAAATGGTTCCTTAAAACCGATTTATCGGTTTACGTTTTGAAAGTTATTTTATTGCTGTCGCGTATGAAATAGTTTTTCTCTTTTCTAAGCCGTTAAAACGATTAATTACATTATTATTTAACTCACCTTACGCAAAAATTGTAGTACGAAGTCCGTTAGCTAACGGATTATCGAAGCTTCGCTTCGATTTACAATACAATTTCAGACTTCTGCGTAAGGTGAGTATTTAATTTAATTTCCATCCGTTAGCCAACGGACAATGACAGGAATGACATTTTTAGACCAGACTCATATATATAAAAGTTTTAATATTGACAGATATGAACTAAACAAATTCATCCTGGCTGCAAAGAAGTATTAAGACGGAGTCAATATTAGCCGCATTGCTTCAGTTACAAGGGATGCGCCCCGTACCTCAATGCCGGACGAAATCTTAATCCCTTTTAAATTATTTGAAGGAATAATGATTTTTGTGAATCCAAGTTTTTCCGCTTCTTGAATTCTTTTTTCAATATGCCCAACGCTTCTTACTTCACCGCCAAGCCCAACTTCACCAATGATCACGCAATTTTTATCTGCAGGTTTATCGAACAAACTTGAAGCGATGGCAGAACACACTGCAAGGTCAACAGCCGGTTCGTCAATCTTTACCCCGCCTGCCATATTTAAAAAAACATTTGCCGCCGATAATCTTGCGTTTGCTCTTTTTTCGAGCACGGCTAAGAGAATAGACAATCTTCGGTAATCAAAACCCGTCGTTACGCGCTGCGGATTGCCGAAGTTGGAAGGAGTAACCAGCGCCTGCACTTCAAGTAATATGGGGCGCGTGCCTTCCATACTTGCCGTAACTACCGAACCGGTTAACTGCGAACCCCTTTCACTTAAAAATAATTCGCTTGGATTTTTTACTTCCGTCAAACCGTCTTCATGCATTTCGAAAACACCTATTTCATTTGTGCTGCCGAAACGATTTTTTTGAGCACGTAAAATTCTAAAAGAATGTTTCGATTCCCCTTCAAACTGAATTACTGTATCTACAATGTGTTCGAGAATTTTCGGTCCAGCAATTATTCCTTCCTTTGTAACATGCCCGACTATAATGACGGAGAAATGATTTTTCTTTGCTTCTTCCATTAGCAGCGCTGTGCATTCACGTATTTGTGTTACTGTGCCGGGCGAATTATCAAGTTCGGAGCGGTACATAGTTTGAATTGAATCAATAACAACAACGGCGGGGGATAAAGAATGAACGCCGGATATGATTGTTCCTAATTCCGTTTCAGCCATAACATGAAAATTTTCAGAATTAATATTAAGCCGGCTGGCTCTCAGTTTTATCTGCTTTAACGATTCTTCTCCGGTAACATATAATACTGTTTCTTTAATGCGCGATGCAGACTGCATAGCAAGCGTTGATTTTCCAATACCCGGATCGCCTCCAAGCAATACAACCGAACCGGGCATCAATCCGCCGCCGAGAACTCTATCGAATTCGTCTATTTCGGTTTTGATTCTGTCCTCCTCGTCGGCAGTTATGTCGCTTAGTTTTACTGCTTTGAAAGGATGGTCAAATGACTGCTGGCGTCGTTGCGATGTTTCAACTATTTCTTCTGTAAATGTATTCCACAGATCGCACTCAGGGCATTTGCCAAGCCATTTAGGAGATTCGAAGTTACAATTTGAACAGATGTATTTTGTTTTTTGCTTTGCCATAATCGACCCAAAAATTGTTTTGTCAAACTTAACGTTTTGAATTGTAAAGGGAAAGAATAAAAAATGAGATATTTCGTCCGTTTGCTAAAGGATCCTCGAATAAAGCAATCCCAGTTATGGAATTTTAAGATTGCTTTGTGCTGCTGCCCCCGCAATGACTTTTCTCTTGTGTCATTGCGAATGAGTCTTCGAGTGAAGCAATCCCCAAGTAGATTTTTAAGATTGCTTCGCTCCCAAAGCGTCGCTCGCAATGACAATTGGTTTTGAGATTTTAGAGAAGCCTTCCAATTAATTCCAATTAATTCCATTCACTGAAGTAAATGGCAATGATAGTCAAAGATATTTCTTGACAACTTCCTCTACGTTTTCCAGTGCGGCGGGAATTCCGGCAACATCCTTGCCGCCAGCCGTTGCTAAGTGTGGTCTGCCTCCGCCTCCGCCACCCAGCATTTTTGCAATGTCGCCTACGATTTTTCCTGCAGAAAGTTTTTTCTCTTTGACGAGATCGTCAGAAACAACCGCTATAACAACAGCTTTATCTTCAATCTTTGCAAACAAAATCCCGATGCCGCTTTTCATTCGGTTGCGGAGTTCATCTCCAAATGCTTTAAGCTCGTCCATGTTATCGGCGTCTACTTCAGCTTTGTAAACCGGTAAGCCGTTGATATCTTCTTTTTGATTAAGTATGAAATTAATTTGTCCGAGTTTAGCTTTAAATTTTAAAGAAGCTACTTCTTTTTCAAGATGTCTTTTTTCATCGAGAAGCAAATTTACTTTTTCATCTTGAAGTTTAATTTTTTCAAGCTGCTCGTAAATGTAGTTTTCAGTTCCGGCGCCGGTAACAGCTTCTATTCTTCTTACCCCGCTTGCAATCGAAGCTTCGCTAAGGATTTTAAATAATCCTATTTGGGATGAATTCTGCACATGCGTTCCGCCGCAAAATTCCATTGTAAAATCGCCAAATTGAACCACATTAACTTCATCTCCATATTTATCGCCGAAGAACATCATCGCCCCCATTTTTTTTGCATCATCAAACGGAATGTTGCGGTGATGGTCTAAAGAAATATTTTTTCTTAGTTGTTCGTTAACAATTTTTTCAGTTAGGAGTATCTCTTTTTCACTCATTTTTGAAAAGTGCGTGAAGTCGAAACGAAGTCTATCGGGACCCACATAAGAGCCCGCCTGCTGAACGTGTGTGCCGAGAACCGTTCTTAATGCCTTATGAAGAAAATGTGTTGCCGAATGATTGCGCATTATATCCCACCGTCTCTCCGAATCAACTTCAATTTTCACTTCATCGTTTTTGTTTAGATTGATACCGGAACCGAAGACGACATGAATAACTTTATTTTCTATTTTTACAACATCAACCACATCATAAACTTTTCCGTTAATTGTTATTTCCCCGTGATCGTCAATTTGTCCGCCTGCTTCAACGTAAAACGGAGTGCGATCAAGAATGATAAGAGCAGCCTCTTCTTCGTGCTTAAAGCCGAGAACTTTTGCAGTTGTAGACAATTCATTATAGCCTGTAAAGAGAGTCGGATTTTCATCATCAATATTAAATGAACTCAAATCATTTTCATTAATAGCAACTGATGCAAATTTATTTTTAGATGCTTCTCGCGCACGGTTCTTTTGTTCGTCCATTAAATTATCGAAGACTTTTTCATCAATTGTAAATCCTTGTTCCTGCGCCATTACGTTTGTTAGATCAACAGGGAAACCAAAAGTATCGTAAAGACGAAATACTTCTTTGCCGGGGATAACTTTCTTATTTTCATTTTTAAGCCGTGTGATGATATCATCAAACAAATCTATGCCGCGGTCGAGAGTTGCATTAAAATTTTCTTCTTCTGCTTTAATAACTTTTTTGATGTAATCTTTCTTCTCTGCTATTTCCGGGAAAACGTCTCCCATAGTTGAAACTAAAACATCAACAAGTTTATAAAAGAAAGGTTTGGTAAGATTTAATTTTCTACCGTACCGGGCAGCTCGTCTTAAAATTCTACGCAGCACATAACCGCGACCCTCGTTGCCGGGCATTGCGCCATCGCCTATAGCAAAAGTTAAAGTGCGTATATGATCGGCTATTACTCGCATAGCAATTGAGTCTTCTGCTTTCTCATATTTAATCCCGCTTAATTTTGATATTTCATTTATCAGCGGCGTAAAGACATCTGTATCGTAATTCGATTTTTTATTTTGAATAACAGCACAAACGCGTTCGAATCCCATCCCGGTATCCACGTGTTTTGCCGGCAGGTCGTGCAGTTTACCATGTTCGTCACGGTTATATTGGATAAACACGAGGTTCCAAATTTCAATACACAAAGGCGAGCCCGCGTTTACAAGTGAAGGGTCTTCGTAATTATCACTTAGATTAATATGAATTTCGGAACAAGGACCGCACGGACCGGTTTCTCCCATTTCCCAAAAATTATCTTCTTCATCAAAACGTAAAATATGTTCGTGTTTAATATCCGTTTCCGATTTCCATAATTCCATCGCCTCGTCATCAGCGCGATAAATGGTGGCGAAAAGTCTTTCTTTAGGGAGTTTCCAAACTTCGGTTAAAAGCTCCCACGCCCAGCGGATCGCCTCTTTTTTATAATAATCGCCAAATGACCAGTTGCCGAGCATTTCGAAAAAAGTATGATGGTATGTATCGTGCCCGACTTCTTCTAAGTCATTATGTTTGCCTGAAACCCGGATGCATTTTTGAGTATCTGCAGCGCGTTTATAATTTCGCGAGCCGGTTGCGAGAAAAACATCTTTAAACTGATTCATCCCTGCATTTGTAAAAAGAAGAGTTGGGTCGTCAAAAGGGACGACTGGCGCACTCGGGACAATTTTGTGTTGTTTACTTGCGAAAAAATCCAGGAACTGTTGTCGTACTTCTTTAGAAGTCATATAATCCTTGATTGATAATTTTGAGATGCAAAGATAGCAAAATCATGTTTAAGCATAAATAGGAAGAAGATAAGAGATAGGAGAAACGAGATGCAGGATTGTGGTGAAATGGTGATTAAAAATTCACAGCGGCGTTCTGTAGAAAGCGGAAAGAATATTTTCTTGAATTTGAATATCGAATTGCGAGGAAGAAATGAATTTGCCATGGACCCATTTCTACAAACATTTAGCTCCTACGGATCTTTGTAGTTTAACATAACAAAAAGGAAGAATGATAATTGGTTTAAATTTAAACGAGCCATAAATGAGTCCACTCTAAAAAGGTTTCTTTTGTATTTGTCATTGCGAACGGAGTGAAGCAATCTTTAGTATTCGTCTCGAAATCGCAAGATTGCTTCGGCAAAACACGCCTCGCAATGACAGGAACAGCCTTATTAGACCAGAATCATAAATCAATTTATACAAAAGCCTAACTCCTTTAGGAGTTTGATGTTTGTAGAAGAAAAAACACAACAAGAAAATTTCGAACTCCGGTAGGAGTTCTATGTTATTTTTAATCAAAAAAACGAAATAGATATTCAGTTTGATATTTAACCCCTACTTAGTTGGCTATTTACGGTTTAATCTATTTCTACAAACACTTAGCTCCTACGGAACTTTGTTGATCAAGATAACAAAAAGGAAGAATGATAATTGGTTTAAATTTAAAGAAACAAATAATTTTATAAACTAAGCATGTCCTTAAATTTAATTGCCTGCCTTCGGCTTACTTCAATTTTGTGTCCGCCTTTTAGTTTTACAAGCAGTCCGCCGTTAAGCCACGGTTCTATATTTTCAATCCATTTAAGATTTATGATGTGTTTGCGGTTTGCGCGGAAGAATGTTTTGTCGTCCAATCTTTCGTCAAGATAATTTAGCGTGCGAAGAATTAAAGGTTTATGGTCATCAAAATATAAACGCACATAATTGCCTTCCGATTCGAAAAGTTTAACGGTATTTAATTTAACGAACCAGCAGCGGTCGCCGTCTTTTACAAACACCTGATCTTCCTCGCTGAGAACCGGCAATTCGGACTGCCTTACTTCTTCTTTGCGTGTTTTTTCAATTAACTTTTTAACCGTATCTTCAAGCCGTTTCGGTTCAATCGGTTTGAGCAGATAATCCATTGCGTTGTACTCAAAAGCCTTTAGCGCATATTCATCGTATGCAGTTGTAAAAATGACTGTAGGCACACTGTCAAGTTGCTCAAGCATTTCAAAACCGTTTTTGCCCGGCATTTGAATATCAAGAAAAATAAGATCGGGATTCAGTTCGGAAATTTTGTTTATCGCATCATCAGCGTTTACAGCCTCGCCGACAATTTCTATTTCTTTGTGCTGCTCCAATAGTCTGCGAAGTTCAACACGCGCGAGACGTTCATCATCTATAATAAGAGCTTTCATTTATCTTGCCTCCCGTAGGTAATTTAATTTCCGCAAGAACAAAATCGCCTGCGGAGTTAGTGATAGTAAAACTTGCATTTTCTCCATAAAGAAGATTTAACCGGTGTTTAGTATTGCTTAATCCAAATCCTTTGGAATTTTTAATCTCTTCTTCTTTAATATTTCCGCTGTTAATAATTTGTATAATCAGCGTTGAATTTTCTACATGCGAATTTACAAAAATTTTTCCACCTTCGGTCTTTTTGGCAATGCCGTGTTTGATGCCGTTTTCCACAAGCGTTTGAACCATCATTGGCGGAATTTCTATTTTTGCTGAAAGAGGATCTATGTTTATTGAATAACTTATACGTTCTTCGTAACGAATTGATTCGAGTTCGAGATAATCTTCAACTGTTTTTATTTCCTCTTCAAGAGGCACTGTTTCCGTTCGCTCTATTTTGAGTGAATAACGGAGCAGGTTTGATAACTTCGTTAATGCAGCCTGCGCTTTTTTCGGTTCGCCTTCTATTAATGCCCGAATAGAGTTCATAGCATTAAACATAAAGTGAGGATTGATCTGCGATTTAAGCGTCTTCAATTCGAAATCTTTTACCGCTGCTTCCCAGATAAGCGACTCAATTTGAACCCTTTTGTAGTTGTCAAAGAAATGCACCGAGAAATAAATTAATGACCAAAAAAATATTACGCTGCTCAGGTTAATTATGCTGAAGAGAGTATTTACTATTTTATATTTTCCAATTTCAAATCCGCCTATGAAAAAATTGAAAGAAAACCCGAGTATGTACATTGAGATGCCGATAATTGCGCTTGCAACAAGCACTCGCACTACTAGTTGTCTTAATGTTGAAGTGTGCCAATTATTTTTTTTAATATAGCCTCTATAAACATGTGTAAAATAGAGACCGACGGCGCATACAAAAATCCACACCAGGTAATCGTGGTATGTTTTTTCTTCAAAAGCGGCAAGGGCAAACAAATTTACAGCGGCATATAAACCCCAACCCGAAAGCTGCATCAACCAGTATATATATGTTCGATTCATCAAAATATTTGTTCCGGTATTTTCCTTTGCCGATGACACATACTGTCCGGCGGAATAAAAAATATTTATATTTTTAAGCCGCATTAATATAAACTTCTCAAGTTTAAAATAAAATTAGAGCCGGTCACAAAACAGAAACCAGTTGCAGCCGAAAAATAATGTTTAGGGAAATTATATTCGTAAATATTTTTTCATTGGATTGATTGTAAGGTAAGTGGTCAATGCTCGTTCTTAAGTGGTCTGTGGAGTTTAAGTAAAAGACTCCTCTAAAAATCCGTTAGCTAACGGATTAACAAACGGAATACGGGTATATGCTGCCAAACCGGATTTTCGAAGAGCATCAATTAAAGTTTTTAGAGATGCCCTTTAACATTGCCCGAACTGCCATAAACTGTAACACTCTAATAAAAAAAGTGTATAAGAATAACTTACAAGAAGGCAAATCCGGTTTGTCTAACATTGGCGTTGTTATGCATAAAATACTTAGAATATTTTACGGTATGCTTAAATCAACACCGCCTTTAACCCCGATATTGACAGAGGCAACACAGAGCATGCTGCTCTTAAAAAACCAAAAGTGGTTGTGCTAAAAAGCATACGGTTTCAAGAGCTTGATTCTTTAGCGCCGGTATCAAAAAAACAGAATAAAAAGTTTAACGAATATATGAATTTTAAGTTGACTTTAATCGGAAAAACTTGTTAGCTTTTGAAATTTATTTTCTTTACAATATATCATATCTGACATATTTTTACATCAGGATAATCCAAGATAAACCTCTCATCCGGTTGCATGGAGAGTTTAAGACTCCTCCATTTTCCTCTGCCGCAAGGATAGAAACTGGATTTCTTTTCAGACTTCTTTAGATGGGAGAGAAATTGAAAATGCCACATTCGAGACCAATGCCTGGTATAGGTTCTAATTGCCATGAACTGCGGATAAATGACGGAAGAAATAGTTGGCGGATTATCTATAGAGTTGATGATGATGCAATTATAATTCTTGAAGTATTTAAAAAGAAAACTCAACAGACGCCGAAGAATATTATAGATATATGTAAAAAAAGAATAAAGGAGTATGACAATGAATAGACAGAAACAAAAAAGCTTAGAGAAAAAAGGTTGGAAAATCGGTTCAACCGCAGAATTTCTCGGTTTATCGGAAGAAGAATCTTCATATATAGAATTAAAATTAAAACTAAGCAGCAATTTAAGAAAGTTGCGTACAGAGCATAAATTAACACAAGTTGAATTGGCAAAAATTCTTAAATCAAGCCAATCGCGAGTGGCAAAACTTGAAATAGGTGATCCTTCTGTTTCACTTGATCTCATTATTAGATCCTTATTAGCTCTTGGCACATCAAACAAAGAAATTGCCCGGGCTATCTCCTCTTAATATTTTGGAAAAAGGCTAACGTTCTTGCTCCGTTAGCTAACGGATGTATTTAATGCGGTTTCTCTTTCTTTATTTATAAAAATATCTTCTCTCGTTTTATATCTTTTTTTACCATAACAGCGTTAATTGCTTTTTTATATTCTAAAGGACAAACCTCTTTATCCAACATATTCTCTAAATGCTGTTTGGCAAAATGTATTAATTTGTTTTGCCAATGGCAAGAAATATTTTTTCTAATGACTTTTTTCTCACCACCTAAAAACTTCACTGCTGTCCAAAATAAAATAGCAGACGAGAAAAAGAAGCTAACGGATGGGAATGACCTTTTTAGAGTTAACTCAGATATAAAAAGTAAATTTTTCATAAAGATATCTTGTTTACGAAGTGATCATTTTTTGTTAAGCTTCGTTTTGAATTTTTATTTAAGTAATGTTAATTTTTTTGAATCAGAAAATGATCCGGCGGTTAATCGATAGAAATAAACACCGCTCGCCAATCTATTGGCGTTAAACTCAACTTCATAATTTCCTGCAGGTTTAAATTCATCAACTAATGTTACAACTTCGTTGCCAAGGACGTCATAAACTTTTAATACGACGTTTTGTACAGACGCACCGCTGTTCGTCTCCCCCAAAGGGATGCTATAACGAATTTTCGTTGTCGGATTAAAGGGGTTGGGATAATTCTGCATAAGCTCAAAACTTGTTGGTGTATTATCGGCGGTTTGTTTTATGCTGACGAGAACATCCTGTTTTTTAGCAAGTCTGAGAAGTCCAAGATATATTCTGCCATAATTAGAGGATGAAGCAGTTCTTGTCATTTGAAAACTATCTATGCGGAAGCGTGTTCCGTCTAACATACCGTTACCAAGTCCGCCCCAAATTCCTACGGTTGCCGGATCATTCAACTTCCACTCCACAAGTTTCCAGCCGTACCAGTCAATAGTAATCCAGTTGCTTACTTCGTGATTGGGCCAGGCTGTTGCATTTCCTTCATCAAGAGCAAAACGAAATTGACTGCCGCTATTGTCGCCAAATATATAAACCTGCAAAACGAACGACGTATCAAACTCTACATTTCTCGGCGCGCCGCCTGAAAGATATTCGCGCAAAAGATGCATTGATGCATTACTATCCCACTGATATTGAATATATGCAGACGCAGCAGACGCAGCGGGAACTATGTATAATGTGTTCAAGCCGAAATAAGTTCCGGAATCCACGATGCCTGCTGTCGAGCCGCTGTATCCGGGCTGTTCCCAGTTTCCCTCGCTTGAGAAGTCATCTATTATTGTTTTTTGAACATACTCCTTTAATGAAGTTGTAAAATTTATTTCTTTTTCTTGCGCCATTGGATTGCCGAGTAAGTCGGTAATATTTTGAGTGAGTGTAATTTTATAAGTTTCACCCGCTTCTAACGGCAGTTGTGTTTTTAAGTTCAATATCGATCTTCCGTTTGCCGTTTTAAGATGAAACGCTTTGGCAACCGGCGCATCATCTTTACTTAAAATTACATTATTATGAGTTATCGTTGACGAAGAAATTTCTTCGGTGAAAAGAATGCCGGCAATATCTTCCGGATCAAAATTTAATGTGTCTGAAATATAAACTGCTAATACATCCGGTCCGGTATTATCCTGGTCTTCAACTATAAAATGAAGTGTAAAAGGATCTCCGGGCACGCCATCACCGTTTCCGTCAATCATATTGCCGTTAATATCTTTTACAGAAGTATCTAATGTAACAGTATAATTGGTTGAAAAAGAAAAATTAGCAGCAGTAGTAAACGTTATTTTTTTATAATCATTCGACCAGATACCGTTTGATAACTCAATCGGAGGATTAATTTCTATGCCCACGGGAAAGGAATTAATGTCCATTGTTTTTGAAAAAGTGAAAGACAAAGATGTATTCGCCGAAGCCGTATCACCCTCAGAAGGAAGAGAGGATAAAACAACAGGCGCAAACGATGGAATAGAATCTGTAACAACTATATTTGATGGAAGAGACTCATTCCAGTAACGGTTTAACATTGTAGCTGCAAATTTAAATTGCCCGTTGTAATCCTGCAGTCCATCAAACTGCTGTTCAATTGTAAAAGGCTGACTTCCAAATTTAAGAGCAACAATTTCATCCTGATCGGTAATTATTGAATCGTTAATAAACCGGTATAAAACAAACCATTGATTTGTATTAGTCCCTGCCGGCGGAGTAATGGTTAAATTATAATTAAGCGAGTCTATTTTTTGAATAGTGAGCGATGGATTTTGGGGAATAGAATCACTAATAAGTCCGCTGCCTCTGACTTTTGTTTTTCTATTGAAGAAAGTCTTAGCCGCGGTTTCCCAGTATTCCATATCGCGCCAACTGCCGTAACTAAAAAACTGAAATCCGTCAACCCAGTTTACCGCCCGGCTGCTGCTTACTATTTCGGCATGGCGAAAAAATATATTATCATCTTTTAAAATGTAAGAAGGCGGGCCTACCGAATATAATCTTCCGGCGGCAATACCGGGCTGTATAAACTGACTCCAGCAACTCGGACAGCTTCCGGCAAGCATTCCATAAAATGCGGTTCCGGTAGTCCAGTGATAATGCATAGGAGTTAACTGATCTATATAACCTTCATTAAACCAAAGTGCCGCATCCTGATAAACAGTGCCGTATCCCTGCCAGCCGCTCCAGTTATATTTTCCGAGCGCAGCCACAGATAACCGCACCCATGGTTTTGCTGTTTGAATCGAATCATGAAGTTTTCTAACATATTCGGTAACGCTGAAGCGCCACCATTCATCCCATGATGAAAAACCTGCAGGAACGCCTGCAGAAAATGGATGATCAACATCGTACAAATATCTGCCGGCTTTATTTTCTTCAAGGTCTTTTATCTGCTCATCGCTTATTGCCCAGTCGGGAAGTTTTTGTTCCTCCTTCTCATTTGCAAAACGTTCGGATTTATCGCTGTTCGAATATTCATTCCATCTTGCATAATCGAGATGAATTCCATCTATATCATAATTTCGTACAACTTCCATAGCAACATTTAGCAAGTACTCGCGGCAGGTTTCCATACCGGGGGAAAGCGCCCGGCTTGTAGTCATTGCAATTCCGCTTGCATCCCGGCACACCCATTCGGGATGTTCATTTGCCGGAGCGCCGGGCGCAGTGCTTTGCGAAGCAAAAACATTAAACCATGCATGCAATTCCAAACCGCGAATGTGAGCTTCTTCCGTTGCGTAAGCAAGCGGATCAAACCCGGGGTAGCTGCTGCCTGCGTATTCACCCCATGGTTCATAGGAAGAGTTGTAATAAGCTGTTCCTGCCTGACGAACCTGCCAGAGCACAGAGGTCATGTTTGCTTTTACATGATCGTCAAGGATTTTTCTTATGCGCGCTTTATTTTGCTCGACGGAACTGCCGCCGTTAATATATTCCCATGTAATTACCCAGGTAGATCTAAATTCTTTATTTGTTGATTGAGGAATTAATATCGATGCCGAAAAAAATAGAATAAAAGCTAAGGAAGAAAATTTGATCATTTTAAACTCCGAATATTACAGATAAAGTATAGTGTAAACTTAGGTTAATCTTAGATGAAATTAAACACAATCCCTCTACCGGCGAACTTAAAAAATTGCGTTCAAGCGAATATAAACTGCAGCGAAAAAAGACAGATTCTTATATCAAATATTTAAGTTTTTGAACTTAACCGTTAACTTAGAATTTTGATTGAGAGATGAAATATTCCTTTGCATAAATCATTTATTAAAGTATTTTTGCCTCAAGTAATTATGTATAAAA
This sequence comes from Ignavibacteria bacterium CG2_30_36_16, assembly GCA_001873185.1. GTDB lineage: Bacteria > Bacteroidota > Ignavibacteria > Ignavibacteriales > Ignavibacteriaceae > CG2-30-36-16. The sequence goes on from MNYQ01000145.1 coordinate 25,851, forward strand.
TTATTGTTTTAAAAATTGAGGCGCGCATTTAAATTTTTTACTTTGTTATTCTTTTTTGCTTGCTTAACCATGTTTGGTCAGCAAAAAAATTTTGTGATTGAAGATGAACTAATCGGTAAAAACTATTTTGTTAATTCCGTTAAGGTGCAAATTACACAGGAACTGATTAACATAATTGATAACGACCGCAGCGTTATAAATATACCAATCAAAGGCGCTAAATATTTAGAGTTCTCTCCTTCAAACAAATTCTTCATAATTTCAAATTACCAATTTTCTGCTGATAAAAAAGATTATCCTTCTTCATACTTTGTTTTTAACGCGGAAGGAGAGAAAATTTTTGAATATGCTGATTCTTCTCCATACGATCTTCCTCATGCCATTCATGCAGTTAATGATGTTGGCACACTTGCATTGTTTGATCCCTTAACATTTCAACTCAATTTAATTGATGCTAATAGTAAGCGCACTATTAAACTTGAAAAAGAAATTCCGTTTGAAATGGAACGCGCATCTTTTATTGCGATGCGCAGCAATTTTGTTTTTGTTTCTGCATCCGTCAAACCAACAGATATAACCGATAATTCCTCAAACGTAATTCTTTATAAAATTGATATTAACTCATTGTCGGTTGAAAAAACAAATTTAGAATTGTCAATTCCAACCGCTCTTTATGCTGGCGAAAGCGAATTAGCGGCGGCGGGAGTCAAATATAACGATAGTAAGATTTATCACTCACTCAAGTTGATCTCCGAAGAATTAAAAATTAAAAAAGAATATGAAATTTCCGCAGAAGAAATTTATAGTTATAACGGGGTTTACTTTACGAGATTTGCGGATAAAATTATAAAGTTAGAAAATGGAAGCACATCCGAATATAAATTTGAAGACGGAAACCGGGTTATAGATTTGTTTGTTGATATAAATGGAATCCACGCCCTTGTTAAAGGAAACAATAAAGCCTCCATTTACAAACTGAGCCGTAACTTTGATGTTGATTTTTATATTTTGCTAAATAAATTTGAGTCTAAAAACTTTACTGAAATAAGTTCAGCACAAGGAAAATATGTATTGTTACAGTCTGGTAAGACATTTATTATCAATTGAATATTTTATTAATCCCCGGAGGGTTTAAATGAGAGTTCGAAAACAGTTTTTATTAGCAATATGCTTCTCACTTATTTTAACTTCCACAATACTTGCCCAGTCAGGTAAAATTTCCGGCAAGATTACAGATGAAATGACAGGCGAGCCATTACCTTTTGTAAACATAATTATAATGGGTACCAATTATGGCGCGGCAAGTGATTTAGATGGAGAGTATTTTATAATTAACGTTACTCCCGGAACATTCAGCGTAAAAGCTTCCGCAATTGGGTATAATTCCGTCACCTATCAAAACATAAGTGTTGCCACCGGATTTACAACAAATCTTGATTTTAAACTTAAGGAAGCGGCTTTTGAGTTAGGGGATGTAATTGTAATCGCTGACAAACCTCTCATTCGAAAAGACATTACGGCAACCACTTCAACAATTGGCGAAGATATGATTTCTTCATTGCCGGTTACAGAATTATCCGATGTACTTCAACTGCAGGCAGGTGTTGTTCAATCCGGTGCCGATTTTCATATCAGAGGCGGACGACGCGGACAAACTGCATTTCAAATAGATGGTATTCCGCTTACAGACGCATACGATGGCAGCGCAGTAATTAATGTTTCGGCAAATGCCGTTCAGGAACTACAGGTAATTTCAGGCGCATTCAACGCTGAGTATGGACAGGCAATGTCCGGTATAATTAATATTGTTACAAAAGACGGAAGCAATACATTTACGGGCAACGTACAATCTTATGTTGGTGATTACGTTTCTTCCAAAAAAGAAAGATATTGGAATATTGATAATATCAATCCTCTTGCTATAAGAAATGTTGAAGGAAGTTTAAGCGGTCCTATTATAAAAGATAAATTATACTTCTTTACAAATGCCCGGCACTATTATAACACCGGGTACCTTTACGGTAAAAGAACTTTTCTCGTTACCGATAGAGCCTCGGAAGTTCCCGGTTCAGGCGGTACGAATTTTAATTTCACTAAAAACGGAGACAGCTCGTTTGTTCCGATGAATACTAACGAGAGATTATACGGTCAGGGTAAACTAACTTACATCCTAACACCTGGAGTTAAACTAAGTTATAATTTTATTACTGACAGGCATCAATACAAAGATTATAATCACGGTAACAGGTTAACCCCCGATAATAACCCGATCAGAAAGAGAGTCGGATATACTAATCAACTAACTTTAAATCATGTCGTCGCCAATTCGAGTTTTTATAATTTAAATTTCGCTTATTTCTTCAAAGATTATAACCAGTATCTTTTTGAAAATATATATACCGGTGAGGCTGGTTATCCTACATTTTACGTTGATAACAACATAAGACAGACGCCTCCATACAGCTTTACTGTGGGCGGAACTGATTATAACCGGTTTAGAAGATTTACAAGTACGTACTCAGCTAAATTAGATTGGGTAACGCAGCTAAATCAAGAAATCGGTTTGCAGTTTGGCGGCGAATATAAACGTCATGAGCTGTATTACCACAGCATCAATTTATTCCCTTATTACGATAACAATATTTTTAACGTCGGTGTTTCTCCTTTAACTACAACATCACATGATGAGTATCTTCGCAAACCATCCGAAGCTTCAGGTTACTTGCAGTCCAAGCTTGAAGCATTCAATTTAATTTTTAATGTAGGTGTAAGATTTGACATATTTGACCCGGCAGGAATTGTTCTTGCAGATCCAACCGACCCGAATATAATCAATCCTTTAAAACCATCTAATCGATTTTATGATAACAACCAAAACGGAGTTTACGAACCGGAACTTGGTGAAAGAGAAAAAACTGTTGAGGAAAGAAGAGTTTATTGGTTCAAAGATGCAACCGTGAAATACCAGTTTAGTCCCAGAGTTGGAATCGCATTTCCGATCACTGATAAAGGCGTAATTCACTTTTCCTATGGGCATTTTCTTCAGCTGCCTTCTTACGAATATCTTTACACTAATCCCGATTTTGAACTTGGTGTAGGCTCTGGTAATCAAGGATTGTTCGGTAATGCAGATCTTAAACCGCAGCAAACAGTTAAAGGGGAGATCGGTCTGCAGCAGCAAATTGGCGATGACATTGCAATAGATGTTACTATGTTTTTCGAAGACTTTAGAAACCTTACCGGAACGCAAACTGAGGAAGTTTTGGTTTTCAACAAGAGTGCAAGTTATAGTGTTTATGCCAACTCCGACTTCGGCTTTTCCAAAGGCGTAATCTTTAAATTCGAAAAAAGATTCGGCGGTGGTTTGGCAGTGAATTTGGATTATACATATTCTGTAACAAAAGGTAACGCATCCAACCCTGCAGATGCGCGCGACGCATTAGCCGGCGGAGCTTTGCCCGAAACTTTTATTGCGCCTCTAAATTGGGATCAGTCGCATACTCTTAATCTGGCAGTTTCATATGCCAAAGCAAGAGATTATGGATTTTCTGTAATCGCTAATTTTTACTCCGGGCAGCCATATACGCCGTCTGTAAATAAAAACACACGAGTAACTCAAAATGCGTTTCCCAGAAATAGTGAAATAAAACCATCTATTGTTAATATAGATTTAAGGGCATACAAAGATTTCGTTCTATGGAATAATTTTACTTTAACGGCTTTTGTAAAAGTATTTAACCTTTTAGATTTCGACAACCCGACAGGAGTTTACTCTGAAACCGGTGACCCTACATTTACATTTAACCAATTGGATGCCGAAAAAATCAAACCCAAACTTTACTATAACACACTTGATCAGTTGTTTGTAAATCCGGGTTTCTTTTCGGAACCGCGCAGGGTAGAACTTGGGTTATCATTTAATTTTTAATTATTGGAAGTAGACGAATATGCATAAAAATATTTTCAGCATTTGTTTAGTCTCTGTTATAGTTTTTTCTACCGGTATTTTTGCTCAAAGAGGTGATCCAAATCTGTTAGCTACAGGTTTACACACAGGCAACCGTGTCGGCATTTCGTTTCATAACGACGGGCAGATTGCAGGTATACTTACAGGTGTTGATATTAGAGGCGAGTGGCCTCTTGGATCAGGTGAAAATTATATCGGTGATTGTATTCCTCTTATAGGAGTGGAATTTATCAATGCCCTCAATGATACGCTTCATTCTGTTATTATTTCGCGAGGACCCCGAAACCGCCAGGCAGAAGAAAGACATCCTATTTTCGGATATTTTTGGGGATGGAATCCAGTGCCGGGCTTTAGAAATAATAATTATGAATCGATTGCCATGAGTCATCTTCCCGAATCTTACCCGATTGGAGGATGGAATGATCTTATTGCAAAAAATTGGAAAGATAGCCAGGGAAAAACAGAATGGTTCGGGTATTTTGGCAGAAACATTAAAAATGCCGATCAGGAAAGTATTTTTGATGCTGATGATCAGAACGATGATGAATTTAACTTTGATAATTTCGACCCCACCAAGCCGATATTTTTACCCGATAAAAATGATGCTACACGCACCGGCATGGGTTTAAGAATGAGGGTCAGAGGTTTTCAGTGGTCTAATTTCTTAGCAGAAGACGTAATTTTCTGGTTATATGATATTTCAAATGAAGGGTCTACAATTTATCGCAAAGCAGACTTCGGCACGGTGGTAGGTACTCTTGCTGGCGGAGACGGCGACAGCGGCGACGACCTTGGATATTTTGACGTTAACGAGTGGATTACTTATTCATGGGATAGTGACGGAATAGGGAACAAAGGACAAAAAGTTGGATATGTTGGTTACTCATTCCTCGAATCTCCGGGCAACCCTTTCGATGGTATTGATAATGATGATGATTCTAAAGCAACCGGTACGCCAAGATTTGAAGAATCAGATTTTGACTCCGTTAAATATAATATTGGTGATGTTGTAGTGTTAATTAATCCTGATACTTATGAAAGAACTCTGCATCCGGTTGCCGGACCTGTTGATACAGTTTACTCTCTTGGTGTTAGGTTCGTAATCGTGCCCGGCGTAACGTATTTCAGGGAAGGTCATATCGGTCAAATTGTAAATGGTGTTTCACAACCTCACCCATCTGCTTATGACGGAATTGATAACGATCTTGATGGACTTATTGATGAAAACCAGGCGATACATTATACAACCAGAATTAGAGCAGGTCTTTTAGGACTCGCATACAAAAATTTTGTAACCGGCGCCGGCACAAATGATCTTTTAATTGATGAAAGACGCGATAATGATATTGACGAAGATGGTGACTGGGTTGCCGCGTTTGATGATGTTGGTATTGACGGTCTCGGTCCATCGGATAATGAATATCCCGGACCCGACCAGGGCGAAGGAAACGGTGTTCCTGACCAGGGAGAGCCAAATTTTGGACGAACTGATCCTGATGAATCCGATCAGATTGGTTTAACAAGTTTTAACTTCTTTAATCTTACCGCCTCACCTGATATGACAAATGACTCATTGTTATGGGGCAGAATGACGCCCGGAAGATTTGACATCATTCCTCCTATCCCTCAGGATGGTGATTTTATTTACGCTTCGGGTTATTTTCCGTTAGTTCCAAATTTTGGGAATCCTGATGTTAAAGAAAGATTTTCGGTGGCTCTTCTTTTTGGAGAAGATTATAATGACATAGTCGGTAACAAACAGATTGTACAACAAATTTACAACGCCGGTTACAAATTTCCACAGCCGCCTAAGAAACCCGAAATTTCATTATCTCAAGAAGACGGAAAAGTTGTTATCTACTGGGATGGCGCAACCACAGAAAACGATAGAGATTTTATTACAAAAGAAAAAGATTTTCAAGGTTATAAAATCTATCGTGCAACAGATGCTAACTTTCGGGATTCAAGAACAATTACTAACGGGCAGGGTATTCTCTCATTCGATAAACCGATTGCCCAGTATGATCTGAGAGATACTATTTCAGGATATTTTTATCCATCGCAAAGACTGTTGCAGCAGGTTGGCGGAACAAGTTTTTATCTTGGCGATAACACAGGCATTGTAAATAAATTTGTTGATTCGAATGTAGTCCTCGGACAAACTTATTACTATGCTGTTTGCGCTTATGACGAGGGTGACGCATCCCTCGACATATTCCCTACAGAAAACAGCAAATTTATTCGGCGTACTAATATTGGTCAAATTATTACGGACAAAAATACGGGGTTTATTACTCCCGGCGCCCGCTCAATAGGGTATGAAGGATCGCAGATAGTTGATTTTACAAAATCGCCCAACTTCAAAGGAACGGGAAAAATTAATATTGAATTAATTGATGACAAAGCAACGATTCCGGGAAACGAATATAAAATTACATTCATTGATACGGGTGCTTCGTCGTTAACCGCATACTGGAATCTTCTCGATCTTACATCGCCCGATACTGTTTATTTGCCTTTGACAGATGCAACTGTGATCGTAAATCCTCTTGAAACAATCAGTCTTCCAGCCGGTTCCGATACAATATTAGTTAACGGTGATAAGGTTGCGGTTTCAGGCAATAGTTATACCGCTTCTTACGATAGCCTTGTGAACAGATCATCGGTGTTTGCTGGGAATACTCCAATCAGACAGGGATTCAGAGTTCAGATCCTTAATAATAACGTTGTACAGTTGGATACAGCTACTTCCGGCTTAAGCGGAACTGTAACACCAATTAGCTCTTATGCGTTTAGTGTATTAACTGATGGTCAATTCCCGGTAAACAACGGCGTAAAAAGAGCGAATGATTATTTAATTGAGTTCTCTAATTCTATAGTTGATACTTCAGTTGAGATGAAACTATTCCCGACGAACAAACCCTCTAATTTTTTCCCGGCAGTTCCGGTTAATTTTAGACTTAAAAATGTTTCCGAAAATAAATACATAGATTTCTTCTACCGGGTATCCGGTACAATATCTACAACTTATTCCATATACTTCAGAGAACAAGTGGGAGATACTACCTATAACACTTGGAGGGTTGACATCGCATATAAGATTGCGAACCAACCTTTAGAAACTTCCGGACAGTTAGCGTTAAATACATTAAAGCCGTTTAGCTCGGCAGACTACCTCACATTTAAGATGAAGGGTCCCGAAATAAACAAACAGGCTGCATCAAACGAAATGGATAGAATTAAAGTTGTCCCCAATCCTTATGTTGTTACGCATGAAGCCGAAGCCAGCTTATTAAGCACACAAACAAGCGGTCGTGGCGAACGCGAAATCAGGTTCACCCACGTCCCACCCGGTTCAGCTATTTATATTTATACCGTGAGAGGTGAATTAATAAAAACGTTAAGGCACGATAATCTATTTGTTGGCGATGTTTATTGGAATCTTCGCACCGAAGAAAACCTTGATGTAGCTTACGGCGTTTATGTTTACCTTGTAGAAACTCCCGGTATCGGTAAAAAAATAGGCAAATTAGCCCTTATTAAATAATGGAGTTGATGATGAAAAAAATACTATTGTTCATGATTTTATTGTCTTTTGCCCTAACTTTCGGGCAAACAAAAGTTGGTTCTACTGCGGCTCCATTTTTAACCATGTCGGTCGGTCCACGTGCGACCTCTATGGGAGGCGCTTTTGTTGCAACCGCTAATGACGTTACTGCATTACACTGGAACCCGGCTGGAATCTCTAGAGCTGAAAAAAGTTCGGCTTTATTTACATACAATCAATGGTTTGCCGACATAAAATACAACTGGGCAGGTTCAATGATAAATTTAGGAGGATCGGGCACTATCGGTTTTAGTCTCGGCTATCTCGATTATGGCTCAATTGAAGTTACTACGCTTCAAGAACCTGAAGGTACCGGAGAATCTTTTACGCCAAAAGATATGGTTCTTGCATTAACTTATGCATATAATCTCACAGATAGATTTTCTGTGGGAGGCAACATTAAATATGTTAATCAAAAAATTTGGAATTCTTCTGCCAGCGCTGTTGCTATGGATCTTGGCGTTCTCTTTATATCAGAAATTTATGGATTGCGTATTGGCGCAACTATCTCCAATTTTGGAACCGATATGAAAATGGATGGGAAAGATCTGTATGTGCAGTATGATCTTAATTCTCAACAATATGGAAACAACGATCAAATACTTGCAAAACTAAATACGGATTCTTATCCGCTTCCGTTAACTTTTAGAGTTGGGTTAGCAATCGATCCTGTAAAGTTGGAAAACCATAGACTCACTTTAGGTATGGACATGCTTCATCCTAACGATAACGCAGAGTCCATTAATATAGGAATGGAATACCAATTTTATAATTTCGTTTCACTTCGTTCGGGTTACAAAGCTTTATTGCTCAATAATAGCGAAGAAGGTTTAACATTAGGCTTCGGTCTAAATTATGATATTTCACCGGCGTTAGGTTTATTTATTGACTATTGCTATCAAGATTTTGGAAAACTAAATTATAGCCAACAATTTGCAGTTGGTATTAATTTCTAATAACTGTAATAAAACAACAAAAAAAGGAGCAAAAAATGAAAAGATGGTTCCTACTTTTCGCAATCTTAATTGCGAGTTCAACGTTCGCTCAGACTGTAAGTGTCGAATTCAAAGTAGACATGGGTGTGCAGACGTTGAAGGGGTTATTTACCCCCGGGACAGACGCTGTTAAAATAGCCGGTAATTTCAACGGCTGGAATAACGGTGCGACACCACTAACAGGACCGGATGCTGATACGGTATATTCTGTAACAGTACCAGACTTGAATGTGGGCGATACTTTATTCTTCAAGTTTATTAAGGGCGCAGATGGATGGGAAAACGACCCAAACCGCGAATATATTGTACCTGCCGGCGGCGGAACTTATTCTGCATTCTTTAATAACGATAGTATATTCGCAGGTAACATAACCGATGTTTCGGTTTCTTTCAGTGCGAACATGGAATTTGAAATCGTTTCGGGACGCTTTGTGCCGGGACAGGATACTCTTTCCGTAAGAGGCAGCTTTAACGGATGGTCTAACGTAGACATATTCTCTCAGAGTGTTGGCGATCCTAATATTTATGAGTTCACAACTATTATTCCTACTTCTGAAGGTGAAACCATAAACTTTAAATATGCTTACCAGGGTCCAAGAGGAACTACCTGGGAAGGCGACCCGAATAAGACATATACTTTCACAGCCGACGACATAAGCTCAGGATTTGCATTTATCGATCGTACCTTCAACGATGCAACTCTTGCTACTTTAACTAACCAATCAACTACAATTAAATTTACTGTAAATACAGCCGGCGCAATTTCGTCAATTACCGGACAGCCGTTCACATCAGTAGATAACGTAGTTGTAGCCGGAGCCGTTTCTCCGCTTCAGTGGCCTGTTGGCGGATGGCCTGATTCTGACAGTATCCGTGTTATCTTTTTAAAAGATAACGGCACTGATGGTGATGTAACTGCAGGTGATGGAATTTGGTCGCGTAATGTTACGTTTCCTCAGTATACTATTCTCAGAATTCAATACAAATATGGTATGAACTGGGGTCTCGTTTCTAATACCGGTGGAAATGATAATGAATCATCTGTAGGTACGGATCATTTTATTACATTAACTCCGAATATGCTTAACGGTACTGTCATTAACCAGTGGTCTGTCATGGGTGATCATGATTTAGTTGATGTTGTTGTTGGTGTAGAAGAATTAAATTCACTTACTCCGGCTCAATATGAATTAACTCAAAATTATCCTAACCCGTTCAACCCATCTACAAAAATCAGATTTGGAATTCCCGAAGCTGGTTTAGTAAACATCAAAGTTTTTGATGTTCTTGGTCAGGAAGTCACTACGTTAGTAAATGAATTTCGTAATGCAGGATATCACGAAGTTGATTTTAGCGCATCCAAATTAAACAGCGGTATATATTTCTATACAATTACCTCCGGTAATTTTTCCGCAACAAAAAAGATGATGCTTTTAAAATAAAATTTTATTGTCGCCGGGGATGGAAGAACTCATCCCCGGTTAATTGTCCGGCATATGCCGTGCAATTAGAAGATGATTATGTAACAACCACATTACCGTTTTTTGTCTCTTCTTATTTGATGAAAGGGATTAAATTATTTATGCACAAGCTCCATAGGTACGCCCTCTTTCTTAAATCAACAACCAAAAATTTATATGTATAAATGAGTCTGGTAAAAAGATATTTCCCGTCATTGCGAGTTACCAATAAAGGCTATTGCCTTTATTTATTAAAAGAATGACTTTATCGTCATTGCGAACGAGTCTTCGAGTGAAACAATCTCAGTTCTAAAAGTGAGACTGCTTCGTTCCTCGCAGTGATCCCGCAAGCGGGATAGGATGTCATTAGTAGGAAAGGAGTGACGAAGCAATCTTTTGATTTTGCGCTAAATACGGCAGATTGCTTCTCCGTTAGCCAACGGATTTTTTATGTCAAGATATTTTTAATGTTTTTTACTTTTAACTTTATACTTTCAACTTTGAATCCGTTAGCTAACGGACGGCTTGCCGCGCTATGTAATAAAGAAGAAACGCCCACCGCGCGGATTTCCAGCCCTTTCCTTCCACTGTAGAATACTGAAATCCGTCTGCAGCCAGAGGAATGATAGAATGAATATAAAATTTTCAGTTTTTTTCGGATTCCAACTTCCCCACGCGTGCTGCGTATATAGTAAGCCAGAAGACCGGCATATAGAATGACTGAAAAAAAATACCCGTATTGAAAAATAACTTTAGTTATATCGTTTTTTTTACACCTTTGTAGTGAAATTATGGATAATAAATGTTAAACAATATTTATAAATGAGTCTACTATAAAAAGGTTGGAAACGGTTAAAACCGTTGAACGATTCACTATTTATTCACATTAACCCATCCCGCTTTGGCGCATATGCGTCAACTTAAGGGATATGAAAATTAAATTAATTTTTGATTATGATGCTGTAATTCTAATAAAATAAAACAATATAGCACTCCTACGGAGTGCCGGTATCTTGGGTATTTATGTATTTCTATAAATATTTCGCTCCTCTGGAGCGAAGATAAACAAGTTAAAAACTCCGTTAGGAGTTAAATATTTA